>NZ_CP011805.1:2445000-2745000 GCF_001028625.1 Pelagerythrobacter marensis
GGGCATCGCGTGCCGCAGAGACGAGATTCTTGCCGCTATGTTCGCGGTGGGCATGATCTTTCACGGTAGCCATGGGGCGGATATAGCGATTGCCAGCGCGGGGCGCCAGCATGGCCGGCCCCGGCGGCTTAGCCGCGCTGGAACCGGGCGCTGTACTGCGCGGGATAAAGGCGCTTGAGCGCAGCAATCTTGGGCAAGTCCCACCGTTTGACGTAGGCGTTGCCGGGATAGCGGACGATGAAGTCCTGATGTTTGCTTTCGGCGGGAAAGAACGCCTGCGCCCGCTCGATGTCGGCCACGATAGGTCCCCGCCACTGGCCGGAGCTTTCCATCTGCGCGAGATAGGCTTTCGCGACCGCGAGCTGTTCGGCGCTGGTGGGGATGAGAGCGGTGCGATAATGCGCGCCGACATCGGGACCCTGCCGGTTCTTCAGCGTCGGATCGGCGACGACGGAGAAGAATATGCGAACCAGTTCGTCATAACGCACGACGGCGGGATCGTACGTTACGCGGACGGCTTCGGCATGATCGGTGATACCCGATGACACGAGGTCGTAGCGGGCCTGACGCTCGGTTCCACCATGATAGCCAGCGACCGCGCTCTTCACGCCCCTGACATGGCTGAAGACACCTTCGACGCCCCAGAAACATCCGCCCGCGAACACGGCGGTCTTCAACCCGCCGGTTTCCCGCGCCGTTCGTTCGGCGGCAGGCGCGGCGACAATCGTTTCGGTTGCATCTGCTGCGGGCTGACACGCGACGATCGCCAGCGAACCCGCAAGGGCGAGCAGCGCCCTCACCGCGTCTGCGCAGCCTCGGCCGGCGGAGCGATTGCACCGACAATGTCCGGGCCGGCCTGCAGGCCGACGAGCAGCGCCCCGGCGACGAAGCCAATGGCGAAATTGCGGAACAGGTCGGTCTTGAACATTTTCATGGCGAGGGGTCTTCGTGCGAATCTTCTGACAGCACGACCTAGCAGGGCGCGCTTTCGACAAGGTGAACGTGGGGTTCGGGTCCCGTTTACGGAAGGGTGCGCCGGGCCAGCGATTCTATCAGGGGGTAAACCTGGCTCGCGGGCCGTGCCGCAACCTAGTGGCGGAAGTGGCGCATCCCGGTGAAGACCATCGCAAGGCCGGCTTCGTTTGCCGCGGCGATCACTTCCTCGTCCCGGATCGAACCGCCCGGCTGGATCACCGCCGTCGCGCCAGCCTCCACCGCGGCGAGCAGCCCGTCCGCGAAAGGGAAGAACGCGTCGGATGCGACCGCACTGCCGACGGTCTGCGGCGTGTCCCAGCCGTACTTCCCGGCCGCCTCGCTCGCCTTCATCGCCGCAATGCGGCTCGAATCGCGGCGGTTCATCTGGCCCGCGCCGATCCCGGCGGTTGCGCCATCCTTTGCATAGACAATTGCGTTGGATTTGACGTGGCGCGCGACTGTCCAGGCGAACAGGCAATCCTGCAGTTCCCGATCCGTCGGTGTGCGTTCGGTCACGACTTTCAGGTCGCCTTCCCCGATCGAGCCGCTATCGCGCCCCTGAACTAGCAGCCCGCCCGTGATGGGCTTGACCGAAAGCCCGTTGCGGCGCGGATCGGGCAATTCGCCGGTCACCAGCAGGCGCAGGTTCTTTTTCCGCGCGAACGCTTCGCGCGCTGCATCGCTGACCGAAGGGGCGATGACGACTTCGGTAAAGATCTCGCAGATCGCTTCCGCTGTCGGGCCGTCAAGCTCGGTATTGACGCATACGATGCCGCCGAAGGCCGAAACGCTGTCGCAGGCGAGCGCAGCATCCCAGGCTTCGCGCAAGCTCGCGCGCTGGGCCACGCCGCAGGGATTGGCGTGCTTCACGATCACCACCGCCGGGCTCTGCCCGCGAAATTCGGCGCACAGCTCCAGCGCGGCGTCGGCATCGTTATAGTTGTTGTAGCTCAGTTCCTTGCCCTGGAGCTGTTCGGCCTGCGCGATCCCGTGCGCGTGCGGGCCGACGGGGGTATAGAGCGCTGCCTGCTGATGCGGATTTTCGCCATAACGCAGCGAGACAGGCGCCCGCCCGTTGAGCGCGAGAAAATCCGGAAACTCCTGCCCCTGATCGGCGAAGGCGAACCACTGGCTGATCATGGAATCATAGGCGGCGGTGGCAGCAAAAGCCTTGGCCGCCATCTTCCGGCGGAAAGGCAGCGAAGTCGCGCCATCGTTGGCGGCCAGTTCTTCCACCAGATCGGCATAATCGGCTGGATCGGTGACGATGGTCACGAACTGGTGGTTCTTCGCGGCAGAGCGAACCATGCTCGGCCCGCCGATATCGATGTTCTCGATGATGTCGTCACGCCCCGCGCCGCGCGCAACGGTCGCCTCGAACGGATAGAGGTTGACCACGACAAGGTCGATTCCGCCGATCCCGTGCGCGTCCATCGCGGCGGCGTGTTCGGGGTTGTCGCGCACCGCCAGCAGGCCGCCGTGGACCATGGGATGCAAGGTCTTGACCCGACCATCCATCATTTCGGGAAAGCCGGTCACTTCGGACACGTCGCGCACGTCCAGCCCGGCGTCGCGCAGCGCGCGCGCGGTGCCACCGGTGGATACCAGTTCGACCCCGGCCTGGGCCAGTCGCGTGCCCAGATCCACAAGACCGCCCTTGTCGGACACCGAAAGCAGTGCCCGCCTGATCGTCACGTCGCTCACAATCGAAATCTATCCCATTTTCTTGAACAGCCAGGAGAAATTCCCCCCGCTGCGCGATGTCATCCCCTGGATGACCAGTTGTTCGACCGGATGGGCCCTGCCCTGTCCGTCGACCCACAGGCTTTCCTCGATCGACAGTTCGCCGTCGTTGTCGCTGCGCGCCAGGCGGAACTGCCAGAAGCTGCCGTCCGGCAAAGCCAGACCCGCGCCGAGCTTGTCGTCCGACAGGCGCACTTCGACCCCGCGACCGAGGTGGAAACGAATCGCATAGCCGATTCTGCCGCGCTTGCCCGTCTTGCCGGCGGGAAGCAACACGTCCTCCCCCCGCAGCTCGTGCCCGTTGTCGCGCAGGATCAGAATGCGGCGGTGCATCAGGCCGTGCCGGGCGGCATAGCCATCGTGGCTCGCTTCCAGCCGGGTCGCACTGCCGCCATTGAGATCGAGCGTTCGGCGGTCGATTTCGACCTCGTTGACGCCGTTGCCCAGTTTGCCGTGGAGAAGGACAGCGGTCGAATTGGCATCGTCGAGCACCAGGGTCGAATGCGCCGCCGTGCCGCGCAGGCCCTGCTCGATCCGCACCGGAACCTGCCCGCCGGCGAATGCGGCGCCCCCGCAATTGCCCACGATTCGTTGACCGTCGGCGGAAAATTCGAAAGCCAGCGTCGATGCGCAGCCGGCGCGTGCGTGGCGGGGCAGCGGCGGCGGCGCGGCGTCGAACACCAGGACGGATTTGCGCGCGGCGACCCGCTGGTAGCCCCACTGGCGCGCGTCCTTGAGCGGACGGGTGCGCACCCCGCTCGCTTCGATCAGCGCGGCGATCCGTTCGGCCCGCACCGCACCGGCCCCCTGCCAGTTGCCCAGCGCCCCATCGCCATGAAGCAGCGACAGCAGCGGGGGCACGAGCAGTTCCAGCATCGTGTTGACGAAAGGCGCAGGCTCACGCTTCACCGAAACGTAGCAGGCGCGCAGATCGACCAGCGCCGCAATGGCGTCAATCTGGGCGAGCGGGCTGCGTGAAAGCACGCCGCCATCTTCAGCCACCAGTTCGCCCAGGGCGCGGGCCAGGCCGGCTTCGGCATAGAGCCGGCGCGGCTTGCCGTCGGGCAGGAGCAGGCCTGCCGCGACCAGCGCCGTCCAGCCGGCAACCGCGCCGAGCCCGTCGTCGGCCCGGGCCACCTTTCGATCGAGCCAGCGGGCGGTTTCGGAAATGGCGGACAGGACCCGGCCGCGCAATTGTGTGCCTTCGCCGGAAAGGATCAGCGGGGCGAAGACGATCCAGTTGCGCAGGCGATTGCCGACATGCTCGATCTCCCACGCCGGCCCCTTGCCCGGCGCGGGGTTCGCGTCCAGCCAGGCGCGCAGCACCCGCTCCGCCGTTGCCACGCATTGCTCGCGCGGCGCACTGGCGGCAAGATCGCGCAGCCATCCGAAACCGTGGACGATCCGTTCGAACGGCGGCGTCAGGCGCGTGCTCGATTCGAATTCCATTTGCGCGATCGGCGCCTTGACGCCGTGAACCAGGAAATGCCCCGCGCGCAGGGCAACCCCGGCCGCCCTGTCGCCTTCCAGCGGGCTTTCCACCGTGCCGATCAGCCGCGGCCGTGCCGCCTTGGCGAAGGGGGCAGTCAGTGTCGTACCGGGCACCCCGATGCGATAGGCGAACCGTATCAGCGCCTCGCCCGCGTCCAGCCGGGGCGGCGCGAGATCGGACAGGACCAGCGCGCGGCCCGGTTCGAGCAGTTCCCGGTGATCGGCTTCGGTGCGGACCAGTGTCTCGTCGACATTATCGCCCAGCGGCAGGGCAGGCGAAACCTCGCGATTGGCGTCGGAACGGCGGACGCCGGGATCTGCCAGCGACGCCGTCCCGGTCATCAATGCGCTCCCTTCAGCGCGGCGATATTGGCGGCATACCGATCCGGCCCGCCCTTGAACGTTGCGGAGCCGGCGACCAGAACATCGGCCCCCGCGTCGATGCACAGCCGGGCGGTATCGCGGTTGACGCCGCCATCGACCTCCAGATGAATTTCGCGCCCCGTGGCGTCGATCATTCGCCGGATCGCTTCGATCTTGCGCAGCTGGCTATCGATGAAGCTCTGCCCGCCGAACCCGGGATTGACGCTCATCACCAGCACCAGATCGGCCAGATCGATCAGATATTCCAGCGCATCCACCGATGTGCCGGGATTGAGCACGACGCCCGCCTTCTTGCCCAGGCCGCGAATGGCCTGAAGCGTGCGATGCGTGTGCGGCCCGGCTTCCGGGTGAACGGTGATGATATCGGCCCCGGCTTCGGCAAAAGCTTCCAGATAGGGATCGACCGGGGCAATCATCAGGTGGACGTCGAACGGCTTGTCGGTGTGCGGGCGCAGGGCCTTCACCACGGCGGGGCCGATGGTGATGTTGGGCACATAATGCCCATCCATCACGTCGATATGGATCCAGTCCGCCCCTGCCGCGTCGATTGCGCGCACTTCTTCGCCAAGCCGAGCGAAGTCGGCCGAAAGGATGGAAGGGGAAACGAGCGGAACGGTCATGAGCGATCGCGTTGCAGCGGTGGTTAACGCTCGCCTAGATGGCGCGCCGAATCGCCACAAGGACCCGGGTAAAGTTTTTCCACACCGTACCTGCGGGCGATGACGCTGCCGACGGTGCGAATTACCCTGCCTGTACGATCAATTCAGCGCTAATTCAGGGCGTTTCGCCCAGATATGCGCTTCACAGGCGGAAAACGCGCCGGCGTGCTAGGGTATGCGGGGCGACCGGATTTCGGCCATTCTCCTGCCACTTACGGAATTGAACGAACGATGACATTCAGGACAACGTTACGCCTCGCTGCCGGGACCGCGCTTGCCGCAGGCCTCGTCGCGAGCCTGCCTGCCAACGCTTATCGGCAGGAAATTTCCAACGACCTGTCGCGCTGTTCCGCGGGGAACGGCCCGGCAGTGAAAGTGACCGTGACCGGGATCAAGAGCTCGCGCGGGACCATGCGCGTCCAGACCTATCGCGGCACCGCGAGCGAATGGCTTGCCAAGGGCAAATGGCTTCACCGGGTGGAGGCGCAGGCTCGCCGCGGCACGATGACGTTCTGTCTGCCCGTGCCGGCGTCCGGGACATACGCAGTGGCCGTGCGCCACGACGTCAACGGCAACGGCGATACCGATCTGCGCGAAGATGGCGGGGGCATGTCCAACAACCCCAGCATCAACATCTTCAACCTGGGCAAGCCGAGCTACCGGAAGACCGCATTTTCCGTCAGTAGTGACGTCAAGCCGATCACCATCGCGATGAAATACTGGGGCTAGGTCCTGTTGAGGCGCCATCGTCTCGTGCCGCCTCATCCTGGCAAGGGGCGCCCTAGCGCGGGCGCTTCCGCCAGACCTGGAACAGGATAGCCGGCGCGGCGAGCACCGGGTGCCGTTCGCGCCAGGGCGTCACCGTGACCGGTACGCCGGTGTGCCGTTCGATCTTCCACGCGGCATAGCGGGCCGCACCGTCGAACGTGGTGCTGGCCTTCAGCAGCCGCGCGACGTTGAGCGGCTTGCCCAGCCGTCGCCGCCGTGACCACCAGCGCAGGATGCGCCGGCGCTCGCCCGGCGGCAGGTGCGGCGCAAGGGTTTCGCCATCGTGTGCAAAGCCGATCTGCTGCGCGGTCCAGGCCAGGGGCAGCAGACCTTCGAAATGCGCGGCGTTCACCGCCAGGATAGTGTCTTCGCGCCCCGCCTTCTCGACCCGGAATTCGGCGCGGTAGGTGGCGCGAAACAGCGCGCGCCAGAAATCCGCAGCCGTACCGGTTTCCGGGCCCAGTGCTGCGGCCAGCCGCGCGGCGGTCTGCGCGGCACCGGCCACTGCGTCGACGATGGGGGCGCGCCAGCGGTCTTCGGCAATCCAGACCAGTGCGCTCGGCTGGACGAAGCGCGCCCAGATCGTGGTGTCGCGACTGTCGCCGCGCGCTGCGCGTTCGAATGTCTTCAGCGCCATTCGCGCGACTTTGGCCCGCAGTATCTGCCCTTCGTATTCCCATTCGTGATAGCTGACCCGCGGCCAGATGCGTTCGTGCTGCTCGCCCGGCAGCAGCAGATAGAAGTCGAGCACGCCCTCCAGCTCTCCGGTCCGCAGGTTCGAGCCATAGAACAGCGCCCCGCAGGCATCCGCATCTTCGGCCAGACGCGCGGCGAAGGCGGCAACGCCCGGGGCGACTGCCGTGTCGAGCTGTTGTCCGATCCTTTGTCGCAGCGTTTCCGTCATGGGACGAGGAAGCGCAGCTCCGGCCCCGACGACAGGCGGTACTGTCCTGCCGGGAAGGCTTCGCCGTCCAGAATGATCTCGTCCGCGACCGTAATGTCGACCGGGTCCGCGTTCAGCCGATGCAATCCCCACTGTTCCAGCCCATCCGGTCCGCGCCCGGTGAGGGCGGCCGGCATTCGCAACAGCAGCCGGCGCTTGGGATAATCCACCACGGTCAGTTTGAGCCCTGCCTGCGCATCGCCGAAAGGCTTCAAACCCGCCGGGAACCGTTCCAGCGTCGAAGCGAGGATGAAATGGCGTCGTGCAGGATCGCCCAGGTCGCTGCGCGGCATGGGCCGCCCTTCCGGCCCCAGGGCGATCTGCATGTCCACCCCGCGCCGCCAGGCGTTGCGATCGGTGCCCAGCAGTCCCTGAAGCACGCCCCATGTCGCGGTGACCCCGACCGCGAGACTGTCGAACGCGCCCAGCCGATGGGCATCCTGCCCGGCGCGGATGCCCAGGGTGTAGGCACCTGCCCCGAAGATGAAGCCGAGCATGGCCGGTGCATCGCGGTCGAGCGGATCGACCCGCAGTGGCCGGCGGACAATGCGGCGGGCGGTCGACCAGGCCGATATGGCGGCGCCGATGGTCCAGCCCGTTGGCGCGCCCAGATCGACATTGAGCGCGTTTGTCTTGCCCTTGGGCAATACGGCAAGGTCGGGCCAGGTATCGCCGAACACCGGCAGGCCGGCGGTCAGCACGTCGCGCACCGTGCCGTCGCCGCCATTGATCGCGAGGTAGTCGATCCCGCGCGCGGCAAAGCGCGTCAATGCATCCTGCAGGCTGGCGGTATCGGCCGGCTGGGCAACGAAGATGTTGGCCCGCACTCCCAGGTTCAGGTCCTGCCCGCGGTTACGGTGGCTGCGCGGGTTGTAGATCACCCCGACCGAGGGTGTCTCGATCCTGGGTGGGCGGGCGTCGGCGGGGGTCATCCCGCAGCCCTTAGCCGCTAGAGGCGGGTGGAATACAGGTCTTTTCGCTTCAAGGCGGGCAACTGCTGCCCTATCCTGGCCATCATGCTGCATCCCGATCTGCTCGATTCCGCCCGTTCGCTCTCCGATCGCATTGTCGCCCTGCGCCGCGCCATTCATGCGGAGCCGGAGCTGGGCCTCCACACTCCGCTGACGATGGCCAAAGTGCGCGCGGCGCTGGCGCACCTGCCGCTGGAATGGCGCGAAGGCACGTCGACCACCGGGCAGGTCGCCGTGCTGAAGGGCCAGCGCGGCGATGGTCGCCGCGTCCTGCTGCGCGGGGACATGGACGCGCTGCCGATGGCGGAGGAAACGGGGCTCGATTTTGCCTCGACCATTGCGGGCCGGATGCATGCCTGCGGACATGATACGCATACGGCAATGCTGGCCGGCGCGGTCGAGCTGCTGGCGGGCCGGCGCGACGAATTCGCGGGCGAAGTCCTGTTCATGTTCCAGCCGGGGGAGGAGGGGTTTCACGGCGCGCGCTTCATGCTCGACGATGGGCTGCTGGGCGGCGATCGCTACGGACCGCTGCCCGATGCCGCCTTTGCGCTCCATATCATGCCCAACGCGCCGCACGGGGTCTTCGCCGGCCGGGCGGGCCCGCTGATGGCGGCAGCCGATCAATTCGACATTGTCGTGAAGGGCAAGGGCGGCCACGCCTCCATGCCGCACGAAACGCGCGACCCCGTACCGGCCGCCTGCGCCATCGTGGGCGCGTTGCAGGCGATGGTCACACGCCGGTTCGACGCCGCCGATGCCGTCGTCGTCACCGTAACTCGCCTCGATGCGGGGACGGCGCACAACATCATTCCCGACTTTGCCCGCCTGCGCGGAACGATCCGCACGCTGTCGGCAAGGAACCGCGCTGCCGTTCACGCGGCAATGGCCGAAGTGGCCGATGGCGCGGCCGCAGCGCATGGAGTGGCTGCCGAAGTGACGATTACCGAAGGGTTTCCGGTCACCCTGTGCGACGAACGTGCAGTGGCGACGGGCCGTGCGGTCGCGGCAGAGGTTGTCGGCGACGGGGCCTGGCGTGAATTGCCGGCACCGATCATGGGGGCGGAAGATTTCGCCTATGTGATCGAGAAAGTGCCGGGGGCGATGTTCTTCCTGGGCGTGGCGCAGGAAGGTGATGACTGGCAGCAGTGCTGCGGCATCCACAGCCCGCGCATGATGGTCGATGAAAGCGCATTGCCGCACGGCACGGCCATGCTGGCCGGCTGCGCGCTGCGGTTTCTCGAACGCGGGTTCGACTGAGGGGTTTCCGTCCGGCCTTGCGCGCCGCGACAGGCGAACGCCGGCCTCGGGCCGCACGGGGGCAGGCAAATCGCGGTGGACACGTAACGACGAATCGCTATTAGGCCATCGATATGTTGTATCGTCATCTTATTTCCGCTCGCTCCCTGTCGCTCCCCGTCGCTCTCGCCCTTGCGGCAATGGCCGTGCCGGGCCAGGCGCAAGACCGTTCTTCTGCGCCCGATCCGGCACCCGCCGGGCCCGACGCGGACGATTTTCACGATCGCCGTGTCGCCCCGACGGGCGAGATCGTGGTGACCGCCACGGGGCTGGAACAGCTCGACGTGCTGGCCGGTACGACGGTGGTCGAAGGGGCGGAGCTGCAGCGCAACCTCGACGGCCAGCTCGGCGAGGTTCTGGCCAAGGTGCCGGGCGTTTCGGCGACAAGTTTCTCGCCCGGCGCATCGCGCCCCATCCTGCGCGGGTTTTCGGGCGAACGGGTGAAAGTGCTGATCGATGGGATCGGCGCGATCGACGCGTCCAACACTTCGGCCGACCATGCGACCTCGATCGACCCGCTCACGGCTGAACGGATAGAGGTGCTGCGCGGCCCGGCTGTGCTGCTTTACGGCAGCCAGGCAATCGGCGGTGCGGTCAACGTCATCGACAAGCGCATTCCGCTGCGCCGGTTGAACGAACCGTTCCACTTCGATGCCCTGGCCGGTGCCGACACGGCATCCGACTTGCGCGAAGGCGGTGCCTCGCTCGACCTGCCGCTGGGCGAACGCTTCGTGGTTCACGTCGACGGCGCCTATCGCAAGACCGGCGATCTGGAGATTCCCGGCTATGTCGCCGCGCCCGAACTGCGTGCCGATCTGCTCGCCGATGCGGCGGAGGAGGAAGAGGAAGGGCATCTGGACGAGGCCGAGGAACTGCGGGAAGCCGCCGATCAGCGGGACCGGCTGCCCAACAGCGGTACTGAGACATGGAGCGCCAATGCCGGCTTTGCCTTCTTCGAAGGCGACAGCAATCTGGGCGCGTCTTTCGGAATTTACGACACGACTTATGGTGTGCCGCTGAGCCCGGGCACAAGCCATCATCATGGCGAGGAAGAGGAAGATCATGACGATGATCATGATGACGACCACGACCATGATGAGGATCACGACGAAGATCACGATCATGAAGAGGAGCACGGCCACGGCGACGAGTTGGTGACGATCGCGCTGCGCCAGTACCGCGCCGATTTGCGCGGGCGCCTGGCGCTGGGCGATGGCTTCTTCTCCGCGCTCAATACCCGTGTCGGCTTCAGCGATTACACCCATACCGAATTCGAAGGCGACGAAGTCGGCACCGTGTTCGAAGTGAAGGGGATCGAAGCGCGCGCCGAATTGGAACAGAACCGCAGTGGCAACTGGGGTGGTTCGACCGGCGTGCAGTACTATTTCCGCGATTTCGATGCCTATGGCGCCGAAGCCTACGTGCCCAAGAATCACACCGATCAGATCGCGGTGTTCACGTTGCAGGAAATCGATTTCCAGCCGTTCCAGCTCGAACTCGCCGCGCGGTACGAGGCGACCGACGTGGAATCGCAAGTGGCCGGTTTCGATCGTTCGTTCGAAACGTTCTCGGGCGCGCTGGGGCTGGTTTACGAAACCGCTGGCGGGCTGCGCTTCGGCATAACCGGCAGCCGCGCAGAACGCGCACCCAGCGCCGAAGAACTGCTGTCGGACGGCCCCCACATTGCAACCCAGGCTTACGAGATCGGCGATCCCGACCTCGATGTAGAGGGTGCCTGGGGCGTCGAGGCTTTCGTGCGCGGCGCGCTGGGCGATGGCACGATCAGCCTCGCGATTTTCCGCAACTGGTTCGACGATTACATCTACCTTGCCGAAACCGGCGAGGAAGAAGACGAATTGCCGGTGTTCCAGTATCTGCAGGGCGATGCCCGCTATTTCGGGGTGGAGGGGCAGCTGACCTATCCGCTCTACAAGACCGAAGGCTTCACGCTGCTCGCCGATCTGCGCGGCGACTACGTCCGGGCCGAACTCGATGACGGTACGCCGCTGCCGCGTATTCCCCCGCTGCGCCTGCTTGGCGCGCTGGAAGCGCAGACAGGGCCGGTGGATGCGCGGGTGGAAGTGCAATGGTCCGACAGGCAGGACAGCGTCGCCCCGTTCGAAAGCGCAACCGACAGCTTCACGTTCGTCAACGCTTCGCTGGCGTGGAAGCCGCTGCGCGGAAACGACAACGTGACCGTCACGCTTCAGGCGAACAACCTGTTCGACGCCGAGGGGCGCCGCCATGCGAGCTTCACCAAGGATTTCGTCCCGCTCGCCGGGCGCAATTTCAAGATTGGCGTACGGACCAGCTTCTGAACGGTACTTCCGGCCGCTCACCTCGCACCTTCGGGGGTGAGCGGCCGCTACCTGCTGGCGGGTCTTATTCTTCTACCGCGAAGCGCAGTTCCGCATGGTCTTCGAGCCGCGCGACCAGGGCTTCACCCAGGAAATGGCCGGGGGTCCCGATGCCGCCCGCGGCTTCGCAATCGAGCAGCGCCATGCCGGTTTCGCCGAGCATGCGGCTGGTTGATCCGTAACCCGGATCGTAACGCCCCTTCACGCCGTAATGCAGCATGGTGCCATCGGCCATCTCGCCGATGAACAGCAAATCGTAGGAACCGGCTTCGCGTTCCGCCTTGCTTGGCCCTTCGCCGGGCTGGGGCGGTTTGGCGCCGAAGGGATTCTTCAGCATTTCGGTTACGGCCTGCGCCGCGGCCTTGCCGGCATCGCCGGGACTGGTGAGCATCATTTCGTCGTATCGAAAGTCCTCACCATAAGGGAAACCGTTCAGGAAGTTGGTCCGGTGGACGTTCTTGACGTTGATCGTCGCCATGATGAACGGCGCGGCCCACTTGCCCAGATCGTCCTCGTAACGGGGGGCCAGGCCCGCCGGCTGGTCCGGCCCTTCGAAGTCTGGCGTCAGGCCGAAGGGGCTTTGCAGCACCGGAATCAGGGCGGGGTTCTTCGCCACTGCTTTCATCGTTGCCCCCAGACTGGCGGCGGTCCCGCCGGAAAAGGTGCCCTGCATCGAACGAACGCGGCCGCGCACGCGCGGGGCCGGTGCGCCGAAACGTTTCACGGCCTCTTTCTGCAGCATCAGCACGCCGAGGTCGAAAGGGATCGAATCGAAGCCGCTGGAAAAGCAGATGCGCGCGCCGCTGTCCCTGGCGGCGGCGTGGTGTTGGTCGATCTGTTCGCGCATCCAGCCGGGCTCGCCGCACAAATCGGCATAGTCGGTGCCGGTCGCGACGCATGCGGCCACCAGCGCATCGCCGTAAAGCTGATATGGCCCGACGGTGGTCAGAACCACGCGGGTGCGCTGGCACATGGCCACCAGCGCCGCCGGATCGTCGGCATCGGCCACGACCAGCGGCGTGTCGGCCGGCGCGCCGATCGCGTCGCGCACTTCCTCCAGCTTGGTCAGGCTGCGCCCGGCCATGGCCCATTTGGGGCCGCTGTCCGCATCGCCGTATTCGCGCACGAAATGTTCGGCGACCAGCCGCCCGGTGTAGCCTGTGGCACCATAGACCACGATATCGAATTCACGCTGTGCCATAAGAACGATTCTCCCTCGACGCGGGAGAATGGAGCAGCGCAGCGCGCCTTACAACCGGCGTGCGGCTAAAGCCGGGGCAGGGTGACGCCGCGCTGGCCCATATATTTGCCCGCCCGGTCGCGATAACTCGTTTCGCACCGCTCGTTCCCCTTCAGGAACAGGAACTGGCAGGCCCCTTCGTTGGCGTAGATTCGCGCGGGCAGCGGTGTCGTGTTGGAAAATTCCAGCGTGACGTGCCCTTCCCAGCCCGGCTCCAGCGGGGTCACGTTCACGATGATCCCGCAGCGGGCATATGTGCTCTTGCCCAGGCAGATAACCAGCACGTCTTCGGGCACGCGGAAATATTCGACTGTGCGCGCCAGTGCGAAGGAATTGGGCGGGATCACGCAGACATCGGTCTTGCGATCGACGAAGGAATTGGCGGCAAAATCCTTCGGATCGACGATGGCGCTGTCGACATTGGTGAAGATCTTGAACTCGTCCGCCACCCGCGCGTCATAGCCGTAGCTGGACAGGCCGTAGGATATGCATCCTTCGCGGCGCTGCGCCTCCACGAACGGTTCGATCATGCCCTGTTCGGTCGCCTGGGTACGGATCCATCGGTCGGAAAGAATCGCCATGCGCCGGTCATTCCCGAGCGGCGCGGACGGGGCAAGCCGCGTGGCGGCGTTATCCCCTTTCGTGCGTCTTCGCGCTGGCGCCGTCAGTCGATCGGGCGTGCGCCGAGCTGGGGATTGAGCGCGGTAATATGGTTGAGCCACTTCTTCGGGCGGCGAAGCATATTGTCCGGATATTCCACCCGCAGCCCCGCGATCTGCGCCATCGCGCCGACGAAGTGGATGCAGTTGCGCCGGTCGAGGTCGTAGTACTTGCCCGGCGCATCACGCCACCGGGCCACTTCCGCGCGCACGCGCCAGTACTGCGCATCGGTCAGCACGACGGTGAAATGGCGGTTGGTCTTGCGGAGGTATTTCTCCTCCTCGGTCATGATCGCGTGTTCGACCGGCCCGCTCAGGATCCGGGTGGAAATGGTCCTGGCGGTGAAGCCGTAGTTCTCCTCCACCGCCGCGCCGGTTTTTTCCAGCGTGCCTTCCAACACGATGAACGTGTGCGGATAGCGGCCGAACAGGACCGAGCCGTTGAAGCTGTGGAAGCTCATCCGCACTTCGGCCGCGGCACCGGCCGACCAGACGAGAGCGAACAGCGCAAGCAGCAAGGTGACGAGGCGACCCATCCCCGACTGCCTAGCAAATCGCCGCGGCGAGAAAAGCCCCTTGCGCCGTCGCTGCCCGTTTTCGTCTAGCTGGCGAGCAGAGTGGCGTTGCCGCCCGCCGCGGTCGTGTCGATGCATACCACCCGTTCGGTCGCGAAGCGCGCGACATAGTGCGGCCCGCCGGCCTTGGGGCCGGTACCCGACAGCCCCTCGCCGCCGAACGGCTGGCTTTCCACGACCGCACCGATCTGGTTGCGGTTGACGTAGAAATTGCCGACCCGGGCGCGCGCCTCGACGAACCGGCGGGTCGCCTCGATCCGGCTGTGGAGGCCGAGGGTGAGGCCGTAACCGGTGGCGTTGATATCCTCGATCACCCGCTCCAGCTCGCTCGCCTTGTAGCGAACGACGTGCAGGATCGGGCCGAAGTTCTCGCGCCGCAGGTCGAGGATCGAATCCATTTCGATGATTGTCGGCGCCACGAAGCAGCCTTGGGCCGCGCCCCGCGGCAGCTTGCGCCGCCAGACCTTGCGGCCGTGCTTCTTGCGCCGGGCGACGTGCCGTTCCAGCGCGGCCTTGGCGTCGGGGTCGATCACCGGGCCGACGTCGGTCGCCAGGTCTTCCGGGTCGCCGATCACCAGCGCCTCGAACGCGCCCTTGATCATTTCCAGCATCTCGTCGGCCACGTCTTCCTGCAGATAGAGCACGCGCAGCGCGCTGCACCGCTGCCCGGCGCTCTGGAACGCACTGTTGACGACATCGCGGGTGACCTGTTCGGGCAGGGCCGAACTGTCGACGATCATCGCGTTCTGGCCGCCGGTTTCGGCGATCAGCGTGGCGATCGGCCCCTCGCGCGCGGCGAGGCTGCGGTTGATGGCCTGCGCCGTCTGGGTCGAGCCGGTGAAGGCAACGCCGGCAATGCGCGGGTCGGAGGTGATCAGCTGGCCCACTTCGCCCGCCCCGGGTAGCAGCTGGAACACGTCCTGGGGAATGCCGGCCTCGTGACACAGCTTTACCGCCAGCGCGGCGATAAGCGGGGTCTGTTCGGCCGGTTTGGCGATCACGGCATTGCCCGCCGCCAGGGCGGCGGCGGCAGGCCCGATGAAGATCGCGAGCGGGAAGTTCCACGGGCTGATCGTCGCGAAGACCCCGCGGCCATGCAGGCTCAGGCGGTTTTCTTCCCCAGTCGGGCCCGGCAGCGGCAGAGGGCCGGCAAACAGGCGCCGCGCTTCGTTGGCGTAATAGCGCAGGAAATCGACCGCTTCGCGCAGTTCCAGAACCGCATCCATCAGCGACTTGCCCGCTTCGCGCTGGCAAAGGCTCAGGATTTCGTCGGTATGCGCTTCGAACATGTCGGCCGCCGCTTCCAGCAGCAGGGCGCGGTTTTCGCCGCCCAGCGCGTCCCACCCGGGCTGAATCGCGATCGCACGCGTGACGGCGACGTCGATCTCCTCCGGCAGGGCGTCGCGCCGCGTTCCGACTTCGTGCGTCAGATCCTGCGGCTGGGTGATCGGCGCCACTTCGCCCTGCTCGGGCGAGCGCAGGGTCGGTTCGGCGTGCCAGCGGCGGGCGTCGAGAACGTGAAGCCGTTCCAGCAGCGGTTCCACCACCAGCGGATCGGCCAGATCGATTCCCGCGCTGTTGCGGCGACCGGGGAAGATGTCCGCCGGCAGCGGGATCTGCGGATTGCGCCGCGGTTCCATCGCGGTCAGTTCCGCCACCGGATCGCCGGTCAGCGCCGTCACCGGCACTTCGGCATCGGCCATGCGGTTGACGAAGCTGGAATTGGCCCCGTTTTCGAGCAGGCGCCGCACGAGATAGGCCAGCAGATCCTTGTGCGTTCCGACCGGGGCATAGATGCGCACCGGCGTCTTGCGGTTGCCTTCCATCTCGCCCAGCTCGGCATAGACTTCCTCGCCCATGCCGTGGAGGCGCTGAAATTCGTAGGACGGTCCCTGCCTGTCCACCGGGTCGCCCTTGTCCGCCAGCGCCTTGACCGCGCCAATGGTATAGGCGTTGTGGGTGGCGAAGGCGGGATAGATGACATCGCGCGCCTCGATCAGCCGCGCCGCGCAGGCGAGGTAGGATACGTCGGTCCCCACCTTGCGCGTGAAGACGGGGAAATCCTTGTATCCGCCCACATGGCTGATCTTGATCTCGGTATCCCAGTACGCACCCTTCACCAGCCGCACCATCAGCCGCCGGCCATGGTGGCGCGCCAGCTTGGCGACCCAGTCGCACAGCGGCACGCCGCGCTTCTGATACGCCTGAATGGCGAGGCCGAACCCTTCCCACGGCGTGCTGCCGGGCCGGGCGAAGATCTCGTCGTCGGCCACCAGCGCTTCGATAATGTCGAGCGACAGCTCCAGCCGCTCTGCCTCTTCCGCGTCGATCGTGAAATGCACGTTGGCATCGCGCGCCTTGATCGCGAGGCCTTTGAGCACCGGCACCAGGGCCTTGATCGCCGCATCGGCGTGAAAATGATCGTACTTGGGATAGAGAGCCGACAGCTTGACCGAAATACCGGGCGAGCGTGCGATACCGCCGTCCACCTCGCGCGCCAGCCGCGCGATCGCGTGCTCGTAAGCCTTGCGATAGCGTTCCGCATCGGGGAACGTCATCGCCGCTTCGCCCAACATGTCGAAACTGTGCGTCAGCCCGCGGGCCC
This sequence comes from Pelagerythrobacter marensis, assembly GCF_001028625.1. Lineage (NCBI taxonomy): Bacteria > Pseudomonadati > Pseudomonadota > Alphaproteobacteria > Sphingomonadales > Erythrobacteraceae > Pelagerythrobacter > Pelagerythrobacter marensis. The sequence goes on from NZ_CP011805.1 coordinate 2,461,670, forward strand.
GTTCGGGCGCGGCGCGCTTCAGCGCTTCCTCGATCGTGCGGCCGAACACGAACTGTCCGCCCAGAATGCGCATGGCCTGCAGCGTCGCCTTGCGGATCACCGGTTCGCCCAGGCGGTTCATCGTATTGCGCAGCGTGCGGCCCATGCCCCTCTGCTGTTCATCGGGCCGTTCGAGCACTTCGCCGGTCAGCATCAGCGAGAACGTGGCCGCGTTCACGAATGTGGAACTGCTTTCGCCCAGATGCTCCGACCAGTCGATATCGCCGATCTTGTCGCGGATCAGCGCATCGGCGGTTCTGCTGTCGGGTACGCGCAGCAGCGCCTCTGCCAGGCACATCAGCGCGATGCCTTCTTCGGTAGCGAGTCCAAACTGCTGCAGGAAAGCGTCGATCCCGCTTGCCTTGCGTTCGCGCGCGCCGGCAATCAGCGTGCCGGCAATGGCCGCCGCGTCGCGGTGCACCGCGCTGGCGGGCGCGGCCTGTCGCAGACGATCGGCAACGCAGGCTTCCTCGTCCTGACGGTAGGCGAGGCGGATGGCGGTACGGTCGAGCGGAGCGGAAGCGGGCATATAAAAGCGACTCGAATGAAGGTTGCGATTGATTCGGCGCCCTTGGACGCGCTTTCGGCGGCAATCAAGCGAAGTCGATCTCGATCGTTGCCGCTACGTTTTTGCAAGCATCCGGGGGCAAATGCAGGCCCAGCTTGCTGCGCCGCCAGAGAACGTCTTCGCCTGTCTGTGCGAATTCTTCGCGGTACAGGTATTCGACTTCGGCATCGGTCAGACCGCTGCCGTATTCGCGGCCGAGATCGCCGGGCGATCGCGCGGCGCCGATGACCCGTTCGATCCGGGTGCCGTAAGCGCGCGCCATGCGCTGGGCGGTTTCCGCCGGCAGCCAGGGCCAGAGCGCGCCGACTTCGGCCAGAAACGCATCGAACCCGCCTGCGAAATCGCCGCCTGGCAGCGCCGCGTCGGCGGTCCACGGCTGCCCGGGAACGGGCATGTGGCCGGCCAGCCGCTCCATCGCGTGTTCCGCCAGCCTGCGATAAGTGGTGATCTTGCCGCCGAAGATGCTGAGCAACGGTGGCGCGCCCTCCGGGGCATCAACGGCAAAGACATAATCGCGGGTCACGGTTGCGTTGCTCGCGGCATTGTCTTCGTAAAGCGGTCTGATTCCTGCATAAGTCGAAACGACGTCTGCGGGCCGAACCGGTTCCGAGAAATACTCGCTTGCCGCCTTGCACAGGTAGTCGCGTTCCTCGTCCGATATCGCCACTGCGTCGCGGTCGCCGGCGAACAGCCGGTCGGTCGTGCCGATCAGGGTGAAGTCGTTTTCGTAAGGAATCGCGAAGACGATCCGACCGTCGCGGTTCTGGAAGATATAGGCGTGCGGCCCTTCGAACTTGCGCCGGATGACGATGTGGCTGCCCTGAACCAGCCGCAGGTGCGCCTCAGCCCCGCCTCCGGTGGCGAGCGCGGCAATATCGTCGACCCACGGCCCGGCCGCGTTCACCACCGCGCGTGCCGTTACCGTTTCGTCCCCGGTTTGCGATCGCAGGGTGGCGCGCCAGTGATCGCCGGCCCGCTCCAGCGCGGTGCAGCGGGTACGGGTCATGATCCGGGCCCCGCGTTCGCGCGCGTCGATGGCGTTGAGGACCACCAGCCGGGCATCGTCGACCCAGCAATCGGAATAGGCGAAACCGTGCGCGAAGCGATCTTTCAGGACCGCATCGTGCGGCGGTGCGGCAAGATCGACCGTATGGCTGCCGGGCAAGGAACGGTTGCCGCCCAGGTGATCGTAGAGAAACAGCCCCAGCCGCAGCATCCAGCGCGGCCGCAACCCATCGTCGTGGGGCAGGACGAAACGGAGCGGGCGCACGATATGCGGCGCGATCCGCAGCAGCACCTCCCGCTCGCGCAGCGATTCGCGCACCAGCCGGAATTCGTAATGTTCGAGATAGCGCAGCCCGCCGTGAACCAGCTTGGTACTGGCCGAAGAGGTATGACTGGCAAGATCGTCCTTCTCCGCCAGCGCGACCGACATGCCGCGCCCTGCCGCATCGCGAGCAATGCCTGCGCCGTTGATGCCCCCGCCGATCACCAGAAGGTCGTACATGGCCGGCAGCCCTATCGGTTCGGGCGCGCCAACGCGAGCCATTTGCAGCGCCGGCCGCCGCCGCTATGGCGGCCAGGCGACAAGGCAAGGGAGCGCAGCATGGCAGGCCGCTATTTCGACCAATGGCAGGTGGGCGACAGGATCGAGCACGAGATTCGCCGGACGGTGACCGAAACCGACAACCTGCTGTTCACGACCATGACGCACAATCCCCAGCCGTTGCATCTGGATGCTGTGGCGGCGCGCGAATCCGAATTCGGGCAGATCCTCGTCAACGGCACTTTCACCTTCGCGCTGATGGTCGGCCTCAGCGTGGGCGAAACGACGCTGGGCACGCTGGTCGCCAATCTGGGATACGATAAAGTCGCCATGCCCGCGCCGGTCGCGATCGGCGACACGCTGCGCGCGACCAGTGAGGTTGCTGCGCTGCGCGAATCGAAATCGCGGCCCGAAGCCGGGATCGTCACTTTTACCCACCAGATGCTGAACCAGCGGGACGAGATCGTCTGCCGCTGCGAGCGCTCTGCCCTGGTGCGCAAGTCGGCCGCCTGACCGCGCGGGAGCGGATTGGCCTGCCGGGCGTTGCCGGGGCAGCATGAAAGAAGATCCGCACAGCATTGGGGACGTCCTCGACGGGATCGAGGATCTGGGCGACCGGCGCGAGAACGTCTGCGTCGGCGATGCGCTGGACGCGTTCGACCGGCGCAGCTTCGGGCCGGTCCTGCTGTTTCTGCCTCTGATCGAGCTGTCGCCGATCGGGGGTATTCCGGGCGTACCGACGTTTCTGGCCGCGACTATCGCGCTGATCGCCGGGCAGCTTCTGTTCGGGCGGGATCATGTCTGGCTGCCCCGGTTCGTGGAACGGCGTGCGATCAAGGGCGATCGGCTGGCGGGCGCGGCGCGCAGGCTGGACGGGGTGGCGGGCACGATCGACGGCTGGTTCAGGGGACGGCTCGGCCGGTTCACCAAAGAACCCTGGCCGCGGATCGCGGCACTGATGGTGATTGTGCTGTGCTGCGCTGTGCCGCCGCTGGAATTCCTCCCCTTCGCCAGTTCCGCGCCGATGATCGCAATTGCCGCGTTCGGACTGGCGCTGATGGTGCGTGACGGGCTGCTGATGCTGATCGCCTTCGCGCTTTCGCTGGGGGCGGGCGGGCTGGTGATTGCCCTGCTGGCGTCTGGCAGCGGCTGAAGCCGGCCGAACCGCCCGGGCCGCGCGGCGGCGTTATCTTGCCATTCACCGTGCCGCGCCTACATTGGCAGGCGAAAGGATCACGTTTCCGATGAACGACGACAAGCAGCCCGACGGCCCCGAGAATGGGGGCGGTCCCAACCCCTGGATGAAAAGCCTCATGGTCTGGGGCGGGATTTTCCTGGCGCTGGTTCTGCTGGTGTCGATGTTCGGCAATGCCGGGCAGCCGGCAGGCAAGGAAATCGGCTATTCCACCTTCCGCGAAAATGTGGAGGCCGGGCTGGTCAAGGATGTGACCATTTCGCCCGAACAGATCACGGGCACGATGAACAACGGCGATGCCTTTTCCACCGTCCCCGTCACCAACGATACGCGGCTGACGGAGCTGCTCGATGCGAACGGGGTCGAATATACCGGCAGCGCGCCTGAACGGATGAACCTGCTGATGGCGGTGCTGATCCAGTCGCTGCCGTTCATCCTGATCCTGGGCATTGCCTTCTTCGCCCTGCGCCAGGTGCAGAAGGGCGGCGGCGGCGGCGCGATGGGCTTCGGCAAGTCCAAGGCCAAGATGCTGACCGAAAAACAGGGCAAGGTTACCTTCGACGACGTTGCCGGGATCGACGAAGCGCGCGAGGAGCTGGAGGAGATCGTCGAATTCCTCAAGGACCCGCAGCGTTTCTCCAAGCTCGGCGGCCAGATCCCCAAGGGCGCATTGCTGGTCGGCTCGCCCGGCACCGGCAAGACCCTGCTGGCCCGCGCGATCGCGGGCGAGGCGGGCGTGCCTTTCTTCACCATCTCGGGCTCCGACTTTGTCGAGATGTTCGTCGGCGTCGGTGCCAGCCGCGTGCGCGACATGTTCGAACAGGCGAAGAAGAACGCGCCGTGCATCGTCTTCATCGACGAAATCGACGCGGTCGGTCGCCATCGCGGCCACGGCCTCGGCAATTCGAATGACGAGCGCGAGCAAACGCTGAACCAGCTCCTGGTCGAAATGGACGGGTTCGAGGCGAACGAAGGCATCATCATCATCGCCGCGACCAACCGGCCCGACGTGCTCGACCCTGCGCTGTTGCGCCCTGGCCGGTTTGACCGGCAGGTCGTGGTGCCGGTGCCCGATATCGAAGGGCGCGAGAAGATTCTCGACGTTCACATGAAGAAGGTGCCGCTCGCGCCCGACGTCAATCCGCGCACGATCGCGCGGGGCACGCCCGGCTTCTCGGGCGCGGATCTCGCCAACCTCGTCAACGAGGCGGCGCTGCTGGCCGCCCGGCGCAACAAGCGCCTGGTCGCGATGCAGGAATTCGAGGACGCGAAAGACAAGGTCATGATGGGCAGCGAACGCCGATCGATGGTTATGACCGACGACGAGAAGAAGATGACCGCCTATCACGAGGCGGGCCATGCGCTGGTCGGCCTGAACGAGCCGGCTTCCGATCCGATCCACAAGGCGACGATCATCCCGCGCGGCCGCGCGCTGGGCATGGTCATGCGCCTGCCCGAGCGGGATAACTATTCGTATCATCGCGACAAGATGCATGCCGACCTGTCCGTCGCCATGGGCGGGCGCGTGGCGGAAGAGATCATTTTCGGCCACGACAAGGTGTCGAGCGGCGCATCGTCCGACATCCAGTACGCGACCAAGCTGGCGCGCAACATGGTCACCAAATGGGGCATGAGCGACAAGCTGGGCCCGCTGCAGTACGAGGAAAGCCAGGAAGGCTACCTCGGCATGGGGCAGACCGCGCGCACGATGGGGTCGGGCGATACCAACAAGCTGATCGACGCGGAAATCCGCAAGCTCGTCGATGGCGCGCACAAGCGGGCGACCGAAATCCTGACGGATCAGGAAGACAAGCTGCACCTGCTGGCCCAGGCAATGCTCGAATATGAAACGCTGACGGGCGACGAGATCAAGGAACTGCTGGATAACGGCAAGATCCATCGCCCCGATTTGCCCAAGGGCCCCACGGTCCGCCCGGTCACCGGCTCCGCGATTCCCAAGGCAGGCAAACGGTTCGGCGGCAGCGGCGAAGGTGCACCCCAGAAAGCCTGATGCTCCCAGCCTGATGCTCGGGGGACCTGGGCGCCGCCGTGGCGATCAGGTCCCTGCCATCACGCCGATCAGGCTGAGGAACAGGCCGATCGCGATCCATGCGAACAGGCTCAGCGCCAGCATACGCCACAGCGCTCCGAACCTGCCCAGGGCATAGGCACCGCGCAGCTGGCGGTACATGTGCCACGGTGCGTACAGCAGCAGCAGGCCGCCCACGGCACCCGCGCCATAGAAGATCAGCAGGCTGGAAATGGCGGCAAGCGCGATCATGAAGGTGATCGAATACGTCGCGAAAACGGTGTGGTCGTATCCGCGGAACCGGCGGCTGAAAGGAAACAGCAGCCAGACGAACGGCACGCTCAGCGGGATCAGCATCCAGCTGAACTTGTAGGCATTGGTCTGGATCTTGTAGATCGCCAGCTGCGGGTTGGCGCGAACCTTGTCGATCGATTGCGCGATGGCGCTGCTTTCCGGCAGCGGATTTTCCGCGAACCCCTGCTGAAAATCGCGTTCGAACGTGTCGCCGATATTGCCCAGCACCATTTGCAGGCCCTGCTGGTCCTCGGTCAGCGAGGCGATGCGCGCTTCGATTTCCGCCAGTTCCTGCGGATCGCTCTCGTTCGCCTGATCGGCTTGCAGTTCGGCCAGTTCGGCCTGGTTGGTGGCATAGGCCAGCTTGACCTGTTCCAGCGCATCCGCTTCCGGCTCGAACGCTTTCGAACCGCCGATCAGGCTGAACACCGCGAAGCTGAGGAACACCACGAACAGGAACAGCGCGATCGGGCTGACATAGCTCGCGCGCCGTCCGTCGATATATTCGCGGGTCAGCTTGCCCGGCTTCCACAACAGCAACGGCAACGTTCGCCAGGTCTTGCCTTCGAAATGCAGCACGCCGTGCAGCAGATCGTGGAAGAAAGCGCTCAACGTGCGATGGACATGGGCGCGCTGGCCGCAATTGTGGCAGTGCGGGCCGGTGAGGCGAGTGCCGCAGTTGAGGCACGCCTCTTCCAGCGTATGCCCGTCCGCGTCCGCCACCGGGCTTCCGCCCGCGTCCGGTTCAACGGACCGTGCGGCCATGCTGCCGATGGCGATATCCGCCATGCTTTCCCCGATGTCGCCCGCCATAGGGTACCTTCTAGCGGGCTCGATCTAGACCCGCCAGTCGATCGTGCCGCGTCCGTGCGCTTCCAGGAAAGCGTTGGCCTGGCTGAACGGACGCGAACCGAAGAAACCGCGATGGGCCGACAGGGGGCTGGGGTGGGGAGAGCGCAGGACCAGATGCCGCTCGGTCCCGGCCAGCTCGGGTATTCGCGCGGCCTTGCCCTGGGCGTGGCTGCCCCACAGGATGAAGACGCTCGGCTCCGCCTGCGCGGCGACCGCGGCGACGCAGGCATCGGTGATCGCTTCCCACCCCTTGCCCGCGTGGCTTCCCGCCCGGCCGGCTTCGACAGTCAGCGCATTGTTGAGCAGCAGAACGCCCTGCCGCGCCCATGCACTCAGATCGCCGTGGCCGGGTCGCGGCAGGCCCAGATCGCTTTCGAGTTCCTTGTAGATGTTCAGCAGGCTGGGCGGGACCCTGACCCCTTCGGGCACTGCGAAGCACAGCCCCATCGCCTGGTTCGGGCCGTGATAGGGGTCCTGCCCCAGGATCACCACCCGCACCTGGTCGAGCGGGGTCAGGTCGAGCGCCGCCAGCCGCGTGCCGCGCGGGGGATAGATGGTCTGCCCTGCATCCTCTTCTGCCCGCAACCATCCGCCCAGGCGGCGCGCCTCGGGCGTGGTCAGCACGGGATCGAGCGCCAGGCGCCAGCTTTCGGGGATCGTTTCGGTCATGGCGATCAGGATAGTGCGGGCACGGCACGCTCGCCAGCAGCCCTTTCCCTCAATCCCCAATCGGCCTAAGGGCGGGCGCTATGGCAGTGCATTTTCATGAAGAAGACCTCCCCGAAGGCGTTCTGGCCCCCGGCCCGGTCGCCGTCGACACCGAGACAATGGGCCTCGTTACCCCGCGCGACCGCCTGTGCCTGGTCCAGATCAGCGATGGGCAGGGGGACGAACACCTCGTGCGTTTCGCGGTCGACAGCGCCTTCGCCGCGCCCAATCTCAAGGCCGTTCTGGCCGATCCGGCACGGTTGAAGCTGTTCCATTTCGCGCGTTTCGACCTTGCTGCGATCGAACACTATCTGGGCGTGACCGCCGCGCCGGTGTTCTGCACCAAGATCGCGAGCAAGCTGACGCGGACGTATACCGACCGACACGGGCTCAAGAATCTGGTGCAGGAACTGCTCGGCGCCGATATTTCCAAGGCGCAGCAAAGCTCCGACTGGGGCGCCAGCGAAATCAACGAGGCGCAGCGCGACTATGCCGCGTCGGATGTGCGTTTCCTTCACCGGCTGCACGAAGTGTTCGTGACCCGGCTGGCGCGCGAAGGGCGCAGCGAACTGGCGCAGGCCTGTTTCGATTTCCTGCCCACGCGCGCGCGGCTCGACCTTGCCGGCTGGGCCGAACAGGACATATTCAGCCATGCTTAGGGTACGCGGTGGCAGGCGCGGTCGATGGTTATCAAACGACGCATAGAGACCAGCGAGGCGGCGCAGCTGAGGAGCAAGCGCCAGCATTTCGCCGCCCCCGGCGGGTCGCACGATCGGCTGGTCGGCTTCCTGGTCAAGGTGCTGCCGATGGGGGTGGGCGTGATTGCGGCGCTGATGGTCATCACCCCGCTCAGCCCGCGCGGCGAAGTCAGCTTCCTGCTCGATCGCAACAAAGTGGCGGTGATCGACGAGCGGCTGCGCGTCGATAATGCCATGTACCGGGGGCAGGACGACAAGGGGCGGCCATTCTCGCTGACCGCGGGCGAGGCGGTCCAGCGCTCCAGCGCGGAAGGGATCGTGCGGATGAACGATCTCGTCGCCCGCCTGGCGATGACCGAAGGCCCCGCGCGCCTTTCCGCGCAGGCCGGCGCTTACGACATCAGCGACGACCTCGTCACCGTGTTCGGCCCTGTGCGTCTGACTGCTGCGGATGGCTATCGCATGGTCGCACGCGGCGTCTCGGTCGATCTGGCGACCAAGCGGATGGTCGGCAGCGGCGGGGTGGAAGGGGAAATTCCCGCCGGAACGTTCTCTTCCGACAAACTGGTCGCGGACCTGCAGGCCCGCACTGTCGCGCTTGACGGCAATGCCCGTCTGCGCATGGTGCCCGGCGAATTGAGGATGCCCTGATGATTTCGCACCTTTCCACTGCCTCGCGCTGGGCGCTTGCCGGCTTTATCGGCACGGCGGCCATATTTGCCGGCATTCAGGCCGGCGCGCAGGCGATTGCGGGGCACAATTCCAACGCCCCGGTCAACTATGCGGCCGACCGGATCGAGCTGCAGGACCGGCAGAACCGCGTCGTCCTGTCGGGTAATGTCGATATTACCCAGGCCGGCCTGCGAGTGCGGGCGGCGCGCACGCTGGTCAATTACTCCGATGCCGGATCGCTGCAGATACAGCGCATCACGGCGACGGGCGGGGTGCAGGTGACGCGCGGCAGCGAATCGGCAACCGGCGATGTCGCAGTGTACGATTTCAACCGCCGGATCATCACCATGGCCGGCAATGTCCGCCTGCGCCGGGGCACCGATACGCTGAACGGCGGACGGCTGGTGATCGACCTGGCCAGCGGCGTTTCCAGCGTGGATGGCAGTGCATCGGGCTCTTCGGGCGTAACCGGCCAGACGACGAATTCCAGCGGGCGTGTATCGGGAACTTTCCAGGTCCCCGAAAACTAGGCCTGCGCCGGGCTGGGCTGGGCTGGGAGCTGGCTTTCCGGATCGTCAGCGACGGGCGGCGCGCCGGGCGATTTCGGCCAGTCCCTGGGCCAGCAGCAGTTCGGCCGACTGGCTGTTGGCCAGCAGCGCACGGTGCAGCGCGACGAGCTTCGCCACCAGCCGATCCAGCTCGCGCCCGCGCCAGCGTTGCAGCTGGGCGGCAATGTCGCGTTCGTCCTTCCAGAAGATCCCCAGCCGGGCCTTCGCCCCGCGATCGAGATCGGTCAGCCGGCGCGATCCGAGCGTGGCCGCCAGCCGGGCAAGCTGCGCCGCGCGGCGTTCGATCGCGAGCAGGACACCCACGGGGTTGAGCGACAGTTCGCGCAGCCGGTGGATCTCGCCCGGGATTTTGCGCACCTCGCCCGCCAGAACCGCGTTGACCAGCGCCATGAACCCGTCTTCCTCGGTCGTCGCCCCGATCGCTTCCAGCGCTTCGGCATCGGCGGTGCGCGGGGCCGCGGGCGACGCGTCGAGATAGAGCGAGAGCTTTTCCACTTCCGAACGCGCTAGCCGCACGTCGAGCCCGGCGGCACGCGCGATCCGTTCGGCGATGTCGCCGTTGAGCCGCAGGCCTGCCGCATCGGCCATTGTCCGCACGCTGGCGGTGACGGAGGCGAGATCGGGCGGCCAGAACATCGCAACCAGGGCGTCGTCGCGCTTCTCCAGCAGCTTGGCGGTGCGCGACTTGTCGGTGGCGGACGTGGCGACGATCAGGACCGGGCAGGCATCGCCGGTCCCGTCGAGCAGGTTGGCAACCGCGTCGTGCGCTTCGTCGCCGTTGGCGCGGACATAGATATGGCGCGCACCGCCGAACAGCGAGGACGAGCGCGCCTCGTCACCCAGCAGGACCGGGTCCTTGCGCAAGGCGGCGCCGGCCATTTCGACCCGTTCGCCGGGATCGTCCAGCAGCGCGACGATCCGGTCGGCGGCGGCGGAGGCGCCGGCTTCGTCGGGGCCGCAGAAGAAGAACACGCCGCATTGCTGCGCTGCGCGCTGCGCGGTGCCCGCAAAGTCGCGCTGGGTCGCCTTCACCGGTCCTGCTGGCGCAGCGTCAGCGACAGCTGGGTAACGATCCGGTCGGCCACGTCCTGCGCCAGGTTTTCCAGCGCGGTCTGTTCGGCGGCGATGGTCGCATATTCGCTGGAAACGACGTCGATCCCCGCGTCGGAGCCGGCCGTGGCGTCGAGCAGGATCGTATCGTCGGCAGTGTCGACGAGCTGATAGCGTGCGCGCAGCGTGCGCCGTTCACGCCCGACGGTATCGTCGCTCAGCACGCCCAGCCCTTCCAGCCGGTCGTCGAGCCGCACGTCCAGGCGATAGCGCGGGCTTTCCGGTCCTGCCGCGCCCAGCCGGTCGCGCAGGGCATTGCGCACCAGCCACCCGCCGCGCCCTTCGATCGGGGCGACTTCGACTGCGGCCAGTCCGCGCGCGACTGCGCCGCTGCCCCCGCCGGCGTACATCGGCTGCAGCCCGCAGCCGGCAAGCGCGAACAGCGCCGCGGCGAGGGCGAGGGCGCGAATCATGTAACGATGTTCACCAGCCGGTCGGGCACCACGATCACCTTGCGCACGGTTGCTCCGTCGATCGAACGCTGCACTTTCTCGCTCGCGAGGGCAAGCGCTTCGAGATCTTCGCGGGCCATGCCCTTCGGAGCGGTCAGGGTATCGCGCAGCTTGCCCATGTGCTGAACGGCGATGGTCACTTCGTCTTCCACCAGCAGCGCCGGATCGACGGTGGGCCAGGGCGCATTGGCGATCAGCCCCTCGCCGCCGATAGCGGCCCAGCCTTCTTCGGCCAGGTGCGGCATCATCGGGCTGGAAAGCAGCAGGATGGTACGGATCGCCTCGCTGCGCGTGGCCGAAGGCGCGGCCTTTTCCGCCGCACCGGTCAGCTCGTAAATCCGGGCGACCGCCTTGTTGAAAGACAGCGCCTCGACGTCTTCGGCCACCGCGGCGATGGTCTGGTGGATCTTGCGCAGCAGCGCCTTGTCCTCACCCTCGGCGGCGGCATCGTATTGCCCGAACAGGCGCCACAACCGCTGGACGAAACGCCAGCAGCCTTCGATCCCCGCTTCGGACCAGGGCAGGTCGCGCTCGGGCGGGCTGTCGGACAGCATGAACCAGCGCACCGCGTCGGCGCCGTACTGGGCAATGATCTGGTCCGGGTCGACGGTGTTCTTCTTCGACTTGGACATCTTGATCACGCGGCCGATCGCAACTTCGCCCCCGTCGGCGTTGAGCAGGGCGCGATCGGCCTCGCGGCTGATTTCGTCCGGCGCGTAATAGACCGTCTTGCCGCCTTGCTCGCGGCTATAGGTTTCGTGCGTCACCATCCCTTGCGTGAACAGGCTGGCGAACGGTTCGGCGAAGTCGAGCTGGCCCATGCGTTGCAGCGCGCGGGTCCAGAACCGGGCATAGAGCAGATGCAGGATCGCGTGCTCGATCCCGCCGATATACTGTTCCACCGGCAGCCACTTCGCCGCTTCCTCGCGGTCGAAGGGCCGGTCCGCCGGCTGGCTGGCGAAGCGCAGGAAATACCAGCTCGAATCGACGAAAGTGTCGAGCGTGTCGGTCTCCCGCTCCGCCTTGCCGCCGCATTTGGGGCAATCGACGTGCTTCCAGGTCGGGTGCCGCACCAGCGGGTTGCCCGGCGTCTGGAAATCGACGTCTTCGGGCAGGGTGATCGGCAGGCTTTCCTTGGGCGCGGGCACGACGCCGCAGGTCCGGCAATGGATGAAGGGGATCGGCGTGCCCCAGTACCGCTGGCGCGACACGCCCCAGTCGCGCAGGCGCCAGACGGTCTTGCCCTCGCCGCGCCCTTCGCCTTCGATCCGGCGGATCACTTCGCGCTTGGCGGCTTCGACTTCCATCCCGTCGAGGAAATCGGAATTGACGATCACGCCCTCGCCCGCCTCGGCCTCGCCCTCGAAGACCTTGCCGGCATCTTCCACGCTCGGGGCGACAACGCGCGGGATCGGCAGGCCGTACTTGGTCGCGAATTCGAAATCGCGCTGGTCATGGCCGGGCACGGCCATGATCGCGCCGGTGCCGTAATCCATCAGCACGAAATTGGCGATGAAGACGGGCAGATGCTCCCCGGTGAACGGGTGCCGGGCGCCGATCCCGGTATCGAAGCCGAGCTTCTCCGCCGTTTCCAGCTCCGCCGCGGTCGTGCCCCCGCGCTTGCACCGCTCGATGAACTTCGCCGCGTCGCAGTTCTGCGCGGCAACCCCCTGGGCCAGCGGGTGATCGGGCGCGACCGCCACGAAAGTCGCGCCGAAGATCGTGTCGGGCCGGGTGGTATAGACGGGCAGTGTATCCCCGTTCGAAAGGTCGAAGGCGAACTGCAGCCCGCGCGACTTGCCGATCCAGTTTTCCTGCATCAGGCGGACTTTCTCGGGCCAGTCGTCGAGCGTGCCGAGCCCTTCCAGCAGATCCTCGGCAAAGTCGGTGATCTTCAGGAACCACTGGTTGAGCTTGCGCTTCTCCACCTCGGCGCCCGAACGCCAGCCCTTGCCGTCGATCACCTGTTCGTTGGCGAGCACGGTCATGTCGACCGGGTCCCAGTTTACCTCGCTCTCCTTGCGATAAACGAGGCCTGCCTCGTACAGGTCGATGAACAGCGCCTGCTCGTGGCCGTAATATTCGGGATCGCAGGTGGCGAGTTCGCGGCTCCAGTCGAGCGCGAAGCCGATCCGCCTGAGCTGGGCCTTCATGTTGGCGATATTGTCGCGCGTCCAGCCGCCGGGGTGGACGCCCTTTTCCATCGCCGCGTTTTCCGCCGGCATTCCGAAGGCGTCCCACCCCATCGGGTGGAGCACCTCGTGCCCGGTCATCCGCTTGTAGCGCGCCAGGACGTCGCCCATCGTGTAATTGCGCACGTGGCCGATATGGATGCGCCCCGAAGGATAGGGAAACATCTCGAGCACGTAGCTCTTCGGCTTGTCGGACTGGCTGTCGGCTTCGAAGCAGCGGGCTTCGTCCCACGCGCGCTGCCAGCGCGCATCGGCTTCGGCGGGATTGAAACGGTTATCGGTCATCGCACGCCCTGTTAGGCGATTTGCGCGCTATTGGAAGGCGCGAGTTGGGACGGATCGCCGCGCTGGCGATGGCACCGGGCGCTGGTGCGCGCCGGTGCCGCAGATCAGTTGACGGTCTGGCGGCGCAAGTCGCGCGCCTTGGTCAGAATGATGCTTTCCAGCTTCTGCACGGTTGCTGCCTGAACCGGGGCATCGACCCATCCGCCGTTCTGCGCGACCTGACGGCTGGCGGCGACGCGCACCGCATCGGCGCGCAGATCCTGGTCGAGGATCGAGACGGTCAGCTTGACCCGCTCTGCCGGATTGCTCGGGTTCGCGTACCAGTCGGTCACGATCACGCCGCCGGCGCTGTCGGCCTGGAGCAGGGGGGCAAAGCTGACCGTGTCCAGCGCGGCGCGCCAGAGGTAGGAATTGACGCCGATCGTCGTCACCTGGCTGGCGGCGAGATCTGCCGTCGGACGGTCGCGACCGCCGCAGGCCGCAAGGCTTGCCAGCGCCAGCGTGGCGAAAACGGCGCGGGACGCGATCGGGGTTAGGCGGGTGACGTTCATGATAATCCGGTGATGTCCTGTCGCTATGCTCGTCGGTCTCTATAACCGCCCGCACGCGGGCGGCAAGCGCAGCGTGGAATGCCGCCGCCGCGCCCGATTGAGCTTCGCGCGCTTGAACAACGCCTTAATCGCGCCGGCGCTCTGTGTGCGGCGCGCAACAGTCGGCAGGGATTCGCGCGGCGCCGCTTGTGGAAAAGCTGGCCAAGCGCGCAGATAGATCCTAGTTTACGATTCGAAGAGTGCTTGCGATTCCCGCTTGATCATCGCGCCGAAGGCGTCGAGAGCAATCCGGGGGCGCTGCGGGCGGGAAACCGCTGGCACGGCACGCGAAGTCAGGAACGGTTCAGGCGCTTTCGCGTCTGAATGGTGGGGAAGGGCAGGAAAGAGCATGGCTCGATCAGGCAGAAAGGCAGACAAGGGCGGGATCGTCCCCCTTCTGCTGTCTGCTGCGTGTCTTGCGCTTGCGCTTCCGTCCGCCGGGCTCGCGGTTGCCGGGCTCGATGGCAACAGCGCCGTTTCCGATCTCGGGCGTTTTGCCCCTTTCACTCCGGCTTCGGTCGATCCCGATCTTGCCCACCGCGTGGCGGAAATGACCGCCGCACGCGGGCAGACGCTGCGTTTCACGCCCGCCGGCCCGGCCCGTCCGCTCGATCGCACGGTGACGGTCGCGGTTCGCGTCAACGGGGATACGGCCAAGGCGATTTCCTTCCGTTCGACGCTGGCCGCCGTGGCCGGGGATGCCGGGAAGGCGCCTGCGCTCGCCTCTACACGCTACAATCTCGGCGTATCCCGCGGATATCAGAGCTTCGCGAAGACGCCCGCGCTCCCCGCCGGTGTGCGCGAGATGGAAGTTCCCGATCTGGCCAGCTTCAAGCCGTCGGAAGGCGCGCCGGACAAGCCGAGCCGCCTGCAGCCGCGCATTTCTTTCGAGCAGGATCGCAACCCCGGCCGTTCGCCCCGCACGCTGGAAGGGCTGGGCGATCAGTCGGTCGATCTTGGCGGCGCCTATCGCGTGACGCGCAATCTGGATGTCACCGCCGGTGTGCGCCTGTCGCAGGATCGCGATCGTCTCGCTCCGCTGACCGATATGGAAGAAGACAGCCAGGCGGTTTACGTCGGCACCCAGTTCCGCTTCTGATTCGTCAATGGCGGGGCGACATCGCTTCGTAACATCATTGTTCTTCGGCAAACCCCGCCCCGGACGATCCGGTGACGGGGTTTTACTTTGTAGCGGCACCCGCTTGGCATAGACTGACGCAGGGGCAGAGGAAGCTGACACTTCGGGAGAGGCAGATATGACAAAAGTGGCAATCGTGACCGGCGGCACGCGCGGTATCGGGGAGGCGATCAGCCTTGCCCTGAAGGCGCAGGGGCGCACCGTCGTGGCCAACTACGCCGGCAATGAAGAACGGGCGAAAAGCTTTTCCGAAACCCACGGGATCGCGGTCTACCGGTGGGACGTGGGCGATCACGAAGCCTGCATCGAAGGGTGCAAGCGCATCACTGCCGAGGTCGGAGATGTCGATATCGTGGTCAACAACGCCGGGATCACGCGCGACGGCACTTTACACAAGATGAGCTTCGACGACTGGAACGAAGTGATGCGGATCAACCTGGGTGGTTGCTTCAACATGGCGAAGGCCTGTTTCCCCGGCATGCGCGAACGCGGCTGGGGCCGGATCGTCAACATCGGTTCGATCAATGGCCAGGCGGGGCAATATGGCCAGGTCAATTACGCCGCGGCGAAAAGCGGCATTCACGGCTTTACCAAGGCGCTGGCGCAGGAAGGCGCACGTTGCGGGGTGACGGTGAACGCGATTGCGCCCGGCTATATCGATACCGACATGGTCGCCGCGGTGCCCGAACCGGTGCTGGAAAAGATCGTCGCCAAGATCCCCGTCGGCCGGCTGGGTCAGGCGGAGGAAATCGCGCGCGGCGTGGCCTTCCTCACCAGCGACCAGGGCGGTTTCGTCACCGGCTCGACCATGAGCATCAACGGCGGCCAGCACATGTATTGACCGGGGCCGATCGCTGCCTGTCCCCTATCATCCGCCAGTAAAGCGTTCGGTCGAAATCGCCGGGCACAAGACCTCGATCAGCCTGGAGCCGCTGTTCTGGACCATGCTGCGCGATGCCGCCGCGCGCGAAGGGGTGCCGGTCAACGCCCTGGTCGCGCGGATCGACGAAGAACGCATCCGGGCCGAGGTTCCGCCCGGGCTGGCGGGCGCGATCCGCCTGTGGCTGGTCGCCCATGCCCCCGCGCCGGACGGCTAGCGTCGCTGTCATCGAGACGGCGCCGGCCCGCTTCACCCTCGCAGGGAAACGCGTCTAGCGCACCGGCGCCGGGTCGCCCGGGGCATCGCCGGTCGCCTCGATATCGGCGATCAGCGTGTTCATCTCGCCGATTTCCTTCACCTGCGCCTCGATGATGCGGTTGGCCAGATCGCGTACGCGGGGGTCGGATATCTCCGCCCGGCGGCTGGTCATGATCGCGATCGAATGGTGCGGGATCATCGCTTTCATATAGCTGACGTCGCCCACCGTCGCCTGGCTCCGCACGAGCCAGAGCGAGCCGGCGAAGCCCGCTATGGCAAGGCCAAGGATCATCAGGTTGATCTGCAGCCGGCCATACATGCGCCACATGAAGCCGAGCATGATCACCGCCATCGTCGCGCCCATCAGCAGCGCCATCCACGCGCGCGTCTGGCTGAAGCGGACGTGATCCCATTCGTAGGTGTTGAGATACATGAGGCCGTACATCACCACCGTCCCCGTCGCGATCATGGCGAGGAAGCGGATGTAGCTCATGCCGGAATCGTTCGATGTCTGGGTCATGCACGAAAAAGCGGGCGAAACCGCGATCGGTTCCGCCCGCCTTCAGCGCCGGTTTCAGATCCGGTTTTCAGGCCTGCTCAGTAATTGGCCGGCGGGTCGCTGGCGGGGAAGCTCTGGTCGCTGGCCTCGTCGGCCTTGCTCCACCCGCGCTTGGGCTTGTCACGCATCGATTCGGGCCCGGCGTCGCGAACGTCCGCTTCGCCCTGGTTGTCCGCAAAGGCTGCGTGGTCGGCCTTCTGCTTCTCGTAGAACTTGTACCCGACGTAGCCGAGCGCGCCGAGCGCGGCGAGTTTGATCAGTGCCATGGAAACGGTCTCCTTCTTGCGCATTTGCCCGGTCAACGCCGGACAGCGCGGAAAGGTCCGCAGCGGCGTGGGCGCGCCGCCTATTCGTCGCCCACCCGTTCCACTTGCGCGCCGACCAGCGCCAGCTTTTCCTCCAGCCGCTCGTACCCCCGGTCGAGGTGGTAGAGGCGGCGCACTTCGGTCTGCCCTTCGGCGGCGAGGCCGGCGATCACCAGGCTCATCGAAGCGCGCAGGTCGGTCGCCATCACTTCGGCCCCGGTCAGCCCGCCGACCCCGTGAACGATCGCGGTGCGGCCCGATGTTTCGATATGCGCGCCCATCCGGTTCAGTTCCGGCACGTGCATGTACCGGTTTTCGAAGATCGTTTCGGTCAGCACGCTCGTCCCTTCCGCGCGGGTGAGCAGCGCCATCAATTGCGCCTGCATGTCGGTGGCGAGGCCGGGGTAGGGCGCGGTCGATAGGTTCGCCGCCTTCAGCGTGCCGTTCGCCGCGACGCGCACGCCCTTGCCTTCGCCTTCCGCATGGACGCCGATCGTGCGCAGGGCGTGGAGCGTGGCCTGCATCTCGTCCGCCTTCGCCCCGTCGAGCAGGACCTCGCCCCCGGTGATCGCCGCGGCGCAGGCGTAGGAGCCGGCCTCGATCCGGTCAGGCATGACGCGGTAAGTCGCGCCGTGCAGCCGCTTGACCCCGTGCACGGTGAGGTCGGACGTGCCGATCCCCTCGATCTCCGCCCCCATCGCCACCAGCAGGTTGCACAGGTCCACGATCTCCGGCTCGCGCGCGGCGTTGAACAGGCGGCAGGTCCCGTTTGCCAGCGCGGCGGCCATCAGCGCGTTTTCGGTCGCCCCGACCGAGACGACGGGAAAGTCGAACTCCCCGCCCGGCAGCCCGCCGTCGGGCGCATGGGCGCGGACATAGCCCTGGGCCAGCTCGATCTCCGCGCCGAAGGCTTCCAGCGCCTTCAGATGCAGGTCGATCGGGCGGTTGCCGATCGCGCAGCCGCCCGGCAGCGAGACGGTCGCTTCCCCCATCCGCGCCAGCATCGGGCCGAGCACGAGGATCGAGGCGCGCATCTTGCGCACCAGTTCGTAAGGCGCGACGGTGCCGGTGATCCGCGGCGCTTCCAGCGTCATGACCCGCCCGAAATCCTCCGGCCGCGAACCCTGGATCGAGGTGGTGACCCCGAATTGGTTCATCAGGTGCTGGAACCCGTCGATATCGGCCAGCCGCGGCAGGTTGCGCAGCGTCAGCGGCTCTTCGGTCAACAGGGCGCAGGGGATCAGGGTGAGCGCGGCGTTCTTCGCGCCCGAAATCGGAATTGTGCCGGAAAGGCGCTTGCCGCCTTCGATGATGATCTTGTCCATGGGCGAGCGTTTAGCGTGAATCGGTGCGCCCGCAAGCCGTTGCCCGCATTGCGCCCGCTGCCACACGGACGCTTGCGCCCGGCCCGCCCGCTACCTATCCACAGGGGATGACCACGCGCAAACCGATCCGCAAGGCCGTTTTCCCCGTCGCGGGGCTGGGCACCCGTTTCCTCCCCGCCACCAAGGCCATCCCCAAGGAACTGCTGCCGATCGTCGATCGCCCGCTGATCCAGTACGCGGTGGACGAAGCGCGCGAGGCGGGGATCGAACAGATGATCTTCGTCACCGGGCGCGGCAAATCGGCGATCGTCGAACATTTCGACGTCGCTTACGAACTGGAAGCGACGATGAGCGAGAGGGGCAAGGATCTCTCGATCCTCGATTCGACCCGCTTCACCCCCGGCGACATCATCACCGTGCGCCAGCAGGTGCCGCTCGGCCTCGGCCACGCGATCTGGTGCGCGCGCGCGATCGTGGGCGACGAGCCTTTCGCCATCCTCCTGCCGGACGAGCTGATGGTCGGCAACCAGGGTGCCGGTTCGGGCACCGGCGGCACCGGCTGCATGAAACAGATGGTGGAAGCTTACGAGCAAGTGGGCGGCAACCTCGTCTCCGTGCTCGAGGTCCCGCGCGAGGACGTGTCGAGTTACGGCGTGATCACCCCGGGCGAAAGCCGCGGCACGCTGACCGAAGTGCGCGGCCTGGTGGAAAAACCGCCGGTGGAACAAGCGCCCTCGAACAAGATCGTCTCGGGCCGCTACATCCTCCAGCCCGAAGTCATGCGCACGCTGGAAGGGCAGGAGAAAGGCGCGGGCGGCGAAATCCAGCTGACCGACGCCATGGCCCGCATGATCGGCACCCAGCCGTTCCACGCCGTAACCTTCAACGGCCGCCGCTTCGACTGCGGCAGCAAGACCGGCTTCGTCGAAGCCACCCTGGCCCTGGCGCTGGAGCGCGAGGACATGGGCGAAGAAGTGCGGGCGATGGCGCGGAGGTTGCTGGGGTAGGGCGGTTGTTGGGGGTCAAGTCGGCGCCGCGATCAGCGGACCGTCCTCGATCTCTTCCAGCAGCTTTGCCTGCTCGGGCTCCAGCTCGATCAGCATGGCAAGCACGTTGAGCACGTTAATCAGCTCGCTGGTATATTCGGGCAGCCAGTGGTCCGGTTGTATTTTCGTCAGCTCGGATGGCGGACGCTTGTCGCCGATCAGCGGGCGGCTGCGGTCTTTCTTGCGATAGCTGAACCACTGGCGCAGCACGTTCTTGCCCGAAACCTCGTATTCCCACACCGCCAGCGGGACATTCTCGATCCGGCCCGTGCCGATCTTGAGCGTCTGCGTGTCGGCATCGTAATCGAGCGTATCGGGGAAATTGTCGGGATCGGTCGGGATCGGATGCGCGGGCGGAATGGTGGGCTGGCGATCCTTCGGCAGGCGCGGCTCGCCCGCAGGCTTGCCCTCGTTCATCCGCTCCCCGAACGTGTGGAGCCAGATGACTTCGCGGCCCAGCTTGGTAGCGCGCTCGAACAGCGCCTTGTCGGCGGTCAGCGGCACGCGCAGGCCGGGGCGGACCAGATCGTCGCGATGGCTCGCGGTGAAGGCCGGATGCGCGAGGACGCCCGCGACATAGGCGAACAGATCGACCGGATCGACCGGCGCACCATAGGCAGTCGAGAGCGCCTTGACCGCAGCGGGCGAGACATTGGACTCGGTCCCGGCGGCGTCCTTGTAGAGGGCGAAGACGTGGCCACCGCGTCCATTATAGTGGTGCAAGTCAGGTATCAGAGAGGTCATGGATACGGCAGGCCCAGAAGTTTGCGGCTGGTCCATTACCCCTGTTATGAAGACTTGCTTTGGACCGAGTGTTGGCCAAAGAGAGGGGCGATAATCGTTGATTAGACGGATATCCGTAGGGAGATACTGCCTGTCGAATGAGCGAAATCCGAAGCGAATGACGCCAAGGAGGGACTCTTTGTCATCTATTACTGCCACTTTCCTTGTAGGGAGATCGCCCAGACTTTCGTAGACAACTTTTCTAATATGGCGAGCGGCCACCTTTCCTTTTCGTAGCTGCGGATGGAAAAGAAGTTCTTTGGTTGTCTCGTTGCTTTCACTGACTAGCTTAGTCCAGCGAGCCTCTAAAGTACGAGCATCAGGCGAAATAACCCAAGTCCGACCGGTCATTATTCCCGAACCTAAGTTCCCGACCACCTTGTCGAGAGGCCAGAAATCCCCCCAGCTACCGCCACGCGCGGGCAGGAACGGCGCGCGCCAGTTGGGCGAGCAGTCCGCCCAACCCTTTCCGCCTAGCGTAACCTTGGCCAATTCCTCAAACTTGGCTTCCCGTCGCCCCTTGCCCAGCGCCCGATAGCGGACCGTCGCAGGCACCGCCTCGTCCGTATCGGGGGAGCGCGAGGCGATCACGATGCAGACAGGCTGCTGCACGCCCTGAAAAATACGCGTCGCCACCTCCGGCTGATGCCCCTCGGGCGAACAGTCGATCACCCAGATCTCGTCGCACTTGGCGCGAAGGTCCGCGCGCATCTTCTGAAAGCCGGGGCCGTTCAGGAAACCGGCCACGGTAATATAGCTGACGATCCCGTCGGGCTCGCCCGCGTTGCCTGCACCCTGTTCGAAAACCTTCCATGCCGCCCAGCGCCAGAAATAGACGTAGAGATTGCGCAGGTGTTTCGTATGCGCACCGACGCCCCAGTCCGCCGGAGGCTGCCAATCGTCGAGCTTGGCGGCGTCGTTTGCGCTGCCGTTCTCGATCCACGCGCCTTTGCCATTCGCCTTGTCCTTGTAGGGCGGATTGCCGATGACCACGGTGATCGGGGCTTCGCGCTTGATCTTGGCGGCCGCGAGCCGGGACTTGCTGATTTCCTTGTAGATGCCCTGCCCGGTCTCCTTGTCGGCGAAGGGATCGGCCAGCGTATCGGTGACGAACAGCTGCGGAGAACCGCTCGCGCCCAGCGCCTGCATTTCCGCCAGCAGCCGCAGCTGCGCCACGGCATAGGGGCCGAACTGCAGTTCGAAGCCGTAGAGCCGCTTCGCCGCCTCGGTGATCGCGCCGCCCACCGCGCCCGCCGTATCGAAGTGCTCGACCGTCTCGGCGATGTTTCTCAGGATCGCGAGCGGGAAAGTGCCCGACCCCACCGCCGGATCGGCGATATGCACCTTGGGATCGGCCAGACCGCGCGCGAGGCCATAGCGGCCCGGCGCTTTCAGCGCTTCGTCGGTCAGCCGGACCATTGCCTGCACCACTTCGGGCGGGGTGTAATACGATCCGGTTTTGCGCCGCAGGGCCTTGTCGTAGACCTGCAGAAAATTCTCGTAGAAATTGATCCACGCCTCGGCATCGCCTTTCGATACCTGTGCCCACGATACCGCGTCGAGCACGCGTGCCAGGGTCTTGAGCGCGGGGCTGTTGCGCAGCGTCTGTTCGGTCAGCAGCCGCAGCGCGGTGCCGATCAGCGTGGCCGACTGGCTCAGTTCCTTGGCCGCATCGTCGAGATCGGGCGTCAGCGCGATGTCCTTCGATCGCGCCATCAGCAGGCCGAACGTCACCGCCTGGGCATAGCCGTCGGCAAAGGTGGGATCGTCGGCATCGGGGAACAGCAAGGTGCGCCAGTCTTCTCTCAGGCTGGCGAGCGCCGCATTGTCCTGGTCCAGTTGCTCGACCACTTCGTCGCGTAAAAAGCGGCACAGGCGCGCGGCGGTTTCGGCCAGTTGCCCCGGGGTCTTCGGAGCGATCGGCTCCCACGACAGGAAGTCGCCGAGAAGGGGTAGCAGGGTGGATGGGGCCGCCAGCTTGGCGCCGGACGTTTCGACATCGCCGTCAAGCCGGACCAGTGGCCCTTCGCGTTCTCCGTTGCGATAGAGGCCGAAGCTGTTGCCGTCGGTATAGAGCAGGTTGGGCAGCGATTTGAGCCGTTCCCATTGCTCCTTGTCGTGCCTGTCCGAAAAGTGACGCGGATCGGCGCCCTTGCCCGGCGCCTTGACCTCGATAAATCCGATCAGCGCATTGTGCAGCGAGACCGCGTAATCGGGCCGGGTCCGCAAGTCGGCGAGCGATTTTTCGCCCGTCAGGGTGAGCGCGCCCCTGGCCTTGCCCGTGGCCTGAGCGATCCCATGCAGCAGGTTTTCCAGCGGGCCCCGCAACTGGTCTTCCGGTTGTCCGCCGCCCGCCAGCTTCGGCTTTACCGCAGCGCCGAATTCGCCCACAAGTTTCTGCACAGTCACGACTTGAGTAACGCCCCCTCGTTCGAATACCACTCTGGTATCGCGGTTGTCCGGCAATGCAAATGCCGTTGCCTCCGAACGGGATGGTCATGGTCGAAAACTCAACATCTTCGGGACAGCTGGGCTTCGGGTTCGTTGACGAAGCCCCCGTCGAAAGCTGGACTCCCGATCCCGACGAAGTGCGCGAGGATGCGCAGGCGATTCTCGCCTCGGCGCGCGCGGTGACGGCGGGGAACCTGTGGGACACGCGCACCTATCGCTACAACAAGGTCGTGTTTCCGCAGATGACCCGCTGGCTGCCCGACGACGAGCGCGACCAGTTGTGCTTCGAATTCTTTCGCGAGCTCGAGCGGATCGAACACCTGATGGCGGCGTAGCTGTGCTCGCTTGCCACGGCAGTGGCGTGAACCTTGCGAATTTCGTCCAGATAAGCGGCGATATCCATCGTCGTGCCGGTTCCCCCTGTCGCCGCTTCCTATCGCCCGGCGGGGCGCGGTTGCGCAAATGATTTTCCTACACCTGCCCCCTTGTGCTTCAATGCCCGCCATGCGCGGATTTGCGGGGCATTGCTGGCGGCCTGGGGGCGGGTTTCGGGCCTGTGGGGGCGCGGGCGGGTGTGGAAGGTCACGAGGGGTGGTGGCGGTGAAAGGTCACACTCGCGCGGTGCGGAGCCGCGTGGCGCGGGCGGACCGGGCGATGGTATGACGGCGGTGGTTGTGCGGATTGGTGCAGCGGTTTCAGTGGGTTGTGCCCGCACGCCGGCAGTGGCGGCGTGGCCGCCCGGCGGTGCGGGGGCGCGGAAGGTCACGCTTTCAACCCGTGCGGCAAGCGTAACGGGCCGGCGTGACCTTTGGCGGAGCGGCGAGTGGGCCGGCGGCGGTCAGGCCTCGGCCCGGGCGCGGGCGGCGAACTCCTCGCGCAGCTCGCGCTTGTACAGCTTGCCGTTCGCCTCGCGCGGCAGCTCGGGGCGGAAGTCGAACAGGCGCGGCATCTTGATCCGCGCGAGCTGGGGGGCGAGGAAATCGCGCAGCTCCTGCTCCAGCGCGGCGGCGCCCTCGCCCCGTGCCGCGTCCATGTCGCGCGGCTGGACGACCGCGACGACCTGTTCGCCCAGGTCCGGTTCGGGCGCGCCGATGACCGCCGCGTCCATCACTTTCTCGTGGGTGATCAGCAGGTTCTCGATCTCCTGCGGGTAGATGTTGACCCCGCCGGAGATGATCATGTGGCTCTTGCGGTCGGTCAGGTAGAGGAAGCCGTCCTCGTCCACGTGGCCGATGTCGCCCAGGGTCATCCAGCCTTGCGGATGCATCGCCTCCGCCGTCTTGGCCGGATCGTTGTGATAGGTGGGGATCGTGTCGTTCTCGAAGTAGATCAGCCCGTCGGCGCCTGCGGGCAGCTCCTCCCCCTCGGGCCCGCAGACGTGGACCTTGCCGTGGATCGCCGGGCCGACGGAGCCGGGGTGGGTCAGCCACTGATCGCTGCGGATCAGGGTCATCCCCACGCCTTCGGAGCCGGCGTAGTATTCGGTGACGATCGGCCCCCACCAGTCGATCATCGCCTGCTTGACCGGGATCGGGCAGGGCGCGGCGGCGTGGATCGCGCGCTGGTGGCTGGACAGGTCGTGGCGGCTGCGCGCCGCCTCGTCCAGCTTGAGCATGCGGACGAAATGGGTCGGGACCCACTGGCTGTCGGTCACGCGGTAGCGCTCGATCGCGGCGAGCGCGCCTTCGGGATCGAACTTCTCCATCACCACGACCGTGCCGCCGAGCCGGTGGACCGTGCAGCACCAGCCAAGCGGCGCGGCGTGGTAGAGCGGGGCAGGGGAGAGATAGACCATCTCGCCGTCGGCCGGCATCCCGGCGCCCATCGTGGCGAGCATGACCAGCGGATTGCTGGCCTGAACGTCCGGCTCCTTCGGCGGGGCCGGGCGAATGCCCTTCGGCCGGCCGGTCGTGCCGGAGGAATAGAGCATGTAGAGGCCCGGCCAGGGATCGTCGATCGGTCCGTCCGGCAGCGCGGCCAGCGCAGCCTCCAGCCCGCCATCGGCATCGGTATCGTCGCCGACGATGTGCACGGCGAGATCGGGCCGCTCGCGGCGCAGCGCCTCCACCACCCCGGCATAGCGGGTCGAGGCGACGAGGCACTTCGCCCCGCTGTCTTCCAGGATATAGGCGATCTCGGGCGCGGTCAGGCGGGTGGAAACGGGCACCATCATCGTGCCCGCCCGCTGCGAGCCCCAGACGAGCTGGAGATAGAGCGCGTTGTTCTCCATCAGCAGGGCGAAGGCATCGTCACGGCCCAGCCCCTGCGCGCGCAGGAACCGGGCGAAGCGGTTGGCCGTGCGGTCGAGCTGGGCATATGTGACGGACTCGCCCGACCCGGCCATGACGATGGCGGGGCGGTCGGGGCGCGTCTGGGCATGGGTTATCGGATGCATTGCCGGTCTCTCTCCACTCGCTGCGCCCCCTTGTGTTGCGCCGGCCCGGATCTGTCCGGTGCCGGCGGGGGCGTCTGGTTGTGATTAGAAACCTAGCTTGCGCAGCCCTTGCGGCAAGCAAAAAGGCGGCAGGTCGAAACCCGCCGCCTTCTCAGGCATCCTCCCCGAATGCCGGCCCCGCCCGAAGGCGAGGCGCGAAAGGGTTATTCGTCCCCGCCGCCCTGGCCACCTTCGCCGGTAGCGAGCGCGAAGGCCTGCTGCGCTTCGCTCTCGATCATATAGGGCATCGGGTTCACGGCCTTGCCGTCCACGCGCACTTCGTAATGGAGGTGCGGGCCGGTCGAACGGCCGGTCGAGCCGACGTAGCCGATAAGGTCGCCCTTCTTCACCCGCTGGCCATCGGCCACGGCGAGCTTGGACAAGTGGGCGTAGCGCGTCTGCAGGTTGGCGCCGTGTTCGATCTGAATGAACAGGCCGTAGCTGCTGAACCAGTTGGCGCGGCCGATGATACCGTCAGCCGTGGCATAGACCGGAGTGCCGGTCGGCGCGGCGAGATCGATCCCGCTGTGCGCCCGGCGGCCGCCCAGAACCGGGTGGTTGCGCATCCCGTATCCACTGGTCAGGCGCGAATCTTCCAGAGGCATCCGCGAGGGGACCGAAATCCCCGGCGTGGCGACCGGCTGTTTGTCGTTGCCGTCCAGCGAGCGCCAGCTGGCGAAAAGTTCGCGGAATTGCGCGTCGCCGCCCATCGGGCTTGCCTGGGCATCCTGAACCGGGGCAGCCATATCGACGGCAGCGGCACTGGAATTGGCGAGCGCCGGAGTGGCAGTAAGCGTGGCGGCGGCGGCGGCGGCGGCGGCGGCGGCGGCAATTGCCGCGACGCGAGCGATCCGCCGGCTGAAAGGAGTTGCGACCAAAGTCCCGTCCTCTTTAGTTCGCGGCGCAGGCGCCGCAGCGATCCGTATCCGCAATCGAAGGCCGAAAAGCCCCGTGCGGCATTTTTTCTGGAGACTTGGGAACCCCCCGTCGTCTCAGGAATTGTGAGCTAACCGGGCATTCGTTTCGGAAGCAACACTGTCATAGAAGTCTCGCGACAAACCGGCTGCCGAACGCGCCGAGTCGTTGAATGGCGGTTTCAACGCCCCCCGAAAGTGTCGTTTAACCAGTGTTTTCCAGGATTCCGGGGGATTCGCGCCCGTCGCTTCGCACTGTGCGACGAAATGCCTTGTGCCGAATCGGACATGGCGGATTTCGTCGTCAAGGATTCGTTGCAGGATTCGCGCGCCATCTTCGTCCCCCTGCGCGCGCACGCGCTCGCGGGTCGCCGGGGTCACGTCGAGCCCGCGCGCTTCCAGCACCATCGGCACCACGGCAAGCCGCGCCAGCACGTCGTGGCGTGTTTCGTGCGCCGCCTGCCACAGCCCGCCGTGCGCCGGCAGAGCGCCGTAGTGGCACCCAAGCCGGCGCAGCTTGCGATCGAGCAGGGCGAAATGCATCGCCTCGTCCGCCGCGACCGACAGAAAGTCGTCGACGAACCCGCGCCCCATCTGCGCGCCGAACCGTCCGGCCATGTCGAGCGCCAGATCGATTGCGACAAATTCGATATGCGCCAGCGCGTGCCACAGCGCGATCCGTCCCCGTTCCGAGCCGGCCTTGCCCCGCTTGGGCATGCGATTGGGGGGCAGCAGTTCCGGTTCGGCGGGCCAAGCCGGTTCTTCGGGCATCGGCTCATCGAACTGCCATTCGAGCCGTCCGAGGCGCCAGCGGCGGGCGACGTCGCGCGCGGCGAAGACTTTCGCCTTCGGTTCGGGCGTCAGCAAGGCGCGGCGAATGGCCGACGCGACCGATTCGCGCGGGGCCGTCAAAGCGCGCGCGCGGCTTCGAGCACGCTGCGGGCGTGATCTTTCACCTTCACCTTGTTCCATACTTGCGCGATCCGCCCTTCGGCATCGACCAGATAAGTCGTGCGGATCATGCCCATGAAGGTCTTGCCGTACATTTTCTTCTCGCCCCACACGCCCAGCGTGTCGGACAGGCCGCCTTCCTCCGCATCGGTGGCCAGCGGCACCTTGAGATCGTGTTTGGCGATGAAGTTTCGGTGCTTCTGCGGCGAATCCTTGCTCACACCCAGGATCGCGGTGCCGGCCTGTTCGAATTCGCCGGCAAGCTCGGTAAAGTCCTTCGCTTCCGTGGTGCAGCCGGGGGTATTGTCCTTCGGATAGAAGAACAGCACCAGTTTGCGCCCGCGAAAATCGGAAGGGCGAACGGTGTCGCCGTCCGGGGTTTCCATTGCCACGTCGGGCATCGGGTCGCCGGCTTGTGCAGGTTCGCTCATCGGTCGGTCTCCAGTCGTTCTTCGAATGTGTCGTACCAGGCAGATGCGACGCATTGCCGCGCCCCGCCCAGCCTGTGCAAGACTTCGTCCATGTCCGCGCAGCCGCAGGCCCCTGCCAGCGCGCGTGTCGCTGCCGGCGGCGGAGCGACCAGATCGGGGGCAAGCAGCCGCCCGGCCACCAGCAGGCGCGTCATCATCGCTTCCGCTGCACGCATCGCTTCGGGCAGGAGGCCGCGTTCCACGAGACAGGCCACCGCCTGCCCCAGATCGGGAAAGATGCAGCCGCCCTGACGGGTGCTTTCGCGCAGCTGCAGGAAATGGGCGAGAAATTCCAGATCGACCAGTCCGCCGCGCAGGAGCTTGGCATCCAGCGGCCCGCGCGGCGGCTTGTTCGCCGCCATTTCCGCACGCATCCGCAGGACATCGTGCCGCAACTGGTCGGGGTCGCGCGGGCGGATCAGGACATCGGCGATGGCGCTTTCAAGGGCAGACCGCGCGTCCGGCGATCCCAGCAGCGGCCGTGCACGGGTCAACGCCATGTGTTCCCAGGTCCAGGCATCTTCGCGCTGGTAACGGGCGAAACTGTCCAGGCTGACCGCCAGCGGCCCCTGCGCGCCCTGCGGCCGCAAACGGGTATCGACTTCGTACAGCGCACCTTGCGCGGTCGGCACACTGAGCGCGCCGCTCACACGCTGGGCGAGGCGATTGAAATAGAGCGTCGCACCCAGCGGCCGCTCACCATCCGATTCCGCGCCGTGATCGCCAGTGAAAAGATAGATGATGTCGAGATCGGAGGCATGGGTCAGCGCACCCCCGCCGAGCCGGCCGAGGCCGAGGACCAGCAGTTCGCCGCCCGGCACCGTGCCATGCCGGGCAGCGAAATCCTGCTCTGTCGTGCGGGCCGCGATATCGAGCGCCGCCTCTGCCGTGCGCGAGAGAGCGGCGGCAATGTCGAGCGGATCGTGCACCCGCTCGATCAGTTGCACGCCGAGTGCGAAGCGCGTTTCGGCAGTGACCACGCGAATGCGGTCCAGCGCTGCCTCGTAATCGTCGCCCGCTTCCCCGCGGGCCATTCTGGCGGCGAGTTCCGGGACATCGCCCGGCAGGTCGAGCGCGCTACGGTCGATCAGCGTGTCGAGCAGGTCGGGCCGGCGCGCCAGTTCTTCCGCCAGCGGCGGGGCCAGCGTGAGCACGCCGACAAGCTGGTCGAGCAGGGCCGGCCGGGCATCGAGCAGGCGGAACAGATTGATCGCGCTCGATGCCTTGGTGATCAGGTCTTCCCACAGGATCAGTGCGCGGCGCGGATCGGGCGCTTCGGCGAGCGCTTCCAGCAAGCGCGGGAGCAGGGCATCGAACGATGCGCGCGCTGCCTCGCTGCGCAGCGACCGGATGCGCCCGTCGCTCCATCCGGCGATTCGTTCGGCCAGCGCTTCGGGATCGGCAAAGCCGAGCCGCAGCAGGCGTGCCGGCAGGCTCTCGCCCGCAGCAGCCGGGGCCCCGGGCGTTTGTGCGTTCTTGCCGAGCAGGCGGGCGTAGCGAGCGGCAATGTCGGCGCAGAGCGGCTGCAGCTCCGCCAGCAGGGCAGCACCGTCGGCCAGACCGTCGAGCCGGGCGACGCGATCGAGCGCCTCGCCTTCGGGCAGGGTGTGGGTCTGGTGATCCTCGATCATCTGCAGGCGATGTTCGACCGTTCGAAGCCGGTCGTACCCTTCGCCCATGTGCACGGCATCTTCCGCCCGGATATGGCCCGCGGCGGCCAGGGCATCCAGCGCATCGCGGGTGCCGCGTTCACGCAAGCCGCGATCGCGCCCGCCGTGGATCAACTGATGCGCCTGGGCGAAGAATTCGATCTCGCGTATCCCGCCGCGCCCCTGCTTCAGGTTGAAGCCCGGCCCGGGTTCGAGCGGCCCGGAATACTGCTCGCGTATGCGCGAGGTCAGCCGACCGATATCCTCGATAGCCCCGAAATCGAGGCTCCGCCGCCAGACGAACGGGCGGATCGCGGCCAGAAAATCTTCGGCTGCCGCAACATCGCCGGCAGCGGCGCGCGCACGGATGAAGGCGGCGCGTTCCCATGCCAGGGCCGAACTTTCATAGTGGCTCAGCGCCGCATCGAACGAAATCGCCAGCGGGCTGACTTCGGAGGCCGGGCGCAGCCGCAAATCGACCCGGAAAACGTAGCCTTCTGCGCTATTGGCGGAAAGCATCTGGACGATGTCGCGCGCGTAGCGCTGCGCCGCCTCGCCCGGTTCGTCCCGCTCCCGCCGGGGTAGCGTTTCGGGATCGTAGAGCAGGATCGGATCGATGTCGGAGCTGTAATTGAGTTCGCCCGCCCCGTGCTTGCCCAGGGCCAGGGCGGCGAAACCCGCCGGCGCGGCCCCTTCCACGCGGCGAGAGACAGCTTCGCCGATCGCGCGGTCCAGCGCACGATCGGCCAGCTGCGAGAGTTCCGTCATCACTCGCGCCAGCGGGAAGGCGCCGGCAAGGTCTCCGATCGCCAGCGCCGTAGCGAGAGCGAGCCGTTCGCGCCGCAGCGCGGTTTCGCAGTTGGGCGCGTCTTCGCCTGCCCGGCGCGCCATCTCCAGCGCGTCTTCGCCCTGGCCCTGCATCAGCAGTTCTTCCAGTGCGGGCTGCCTGTCGAGCGCGCGCGCGAGGAACGGTGCATTGGCGCGTGCGCGCGCGATCGCGTCTGGCCAGTCGAAGCTCATTCGCGCTCCCTGCCCACTCGCCGCCGCGGGCACAAGCGTGTGCTTTACCCACGGCTTGCGGCGAGGCCTGCGACCTGCCAAGCATGGGCAGTCGCAGACGTTGAGAGAGTACCCATCATGATCCGCCGCATTCTTGCCGCCACTGCCGTGTTGACGCTCGCCGCGTGCAACGGCGCCGTCGACGAAACCCAGGGCGATGCCGCGCTCGACATTCCCGAAGTCGAAGTGCCGGAAATTTCCGTTGAAACCGTACGCGAGGCAACGCGCATATTGTCCTCCGACGAATTCGAAGGCCGCCTGCCGGGCACCGCTGGCGAGGAGAAGACCCTCACCTATCTGGTCGAACAGTTCGAAAAGGCCGGGCTGCAGCCGGGCAACGATGGCAGCTGGTTTCAGGATGTGCCGCTGGTCGAGATCACCGGGCGCGATTTCGCGCCGCTGACGGTGAAGGCCGGGGGCCAGACGATGGCGTTCGATTACGCTGACGACTGGGTGGGCGTTTCCTACCGCGAAACCCCCTCTACCACGGTCGAGGATAGCGAACTGGTCTTCGTCGGATACGGCATCAACGCGCCGGAGAAGGACTGGAACGATTACGACGGCGTCGACATGACCGGGAAGACCGCAGTGATCCTGGTCAACGACCCCGATTACGAATCCGAAACGCTGGATGGCACGTTCAACGGCAAGGCGATGACGTACTACGGCCGCTGGACGTACAAGTACGAAGAGGCCGCGCGTCAGGGTGCGACGGGTGCGATCATCGTGCACGACACCTATCCCGCCTCGTATGGCTGGACGACGGTGCGCAACTCCTGGTCCGGCCCGCAGGCTTATGCCCAGCGCGAAGATGGCGGTGCGGATCAGACCGTGATGAACGGCTGGATGCAGAAACCCGTGGCCGAACGGATTCTGGAAGCGACCGGCAATAGCCTGGCCGATCTGTCGGCGGCGGCGAAGAAGAAAGGCTTCACGCCGGTGCCGCTGGGCGCCACGATTTCCACGTCGTTCGAAAACGACACCCGCAGCTTCGCCTCGAAGAACGTGATCGGCGTGCTTCCCGGTGCCGAGCGGCCCGACGAATATGTGCTTCACACCGCGCACTGGGATCATCTGGGCAAGTGCGCGCCGGGCGAAGAAGATGAAATCTGCAACGGCGCGATCGACAATGCCACGGGCACTGCGGCGCTGATCGCTCTGGCCGAAGCGCATGCCAAGGCCGGCGCTGCCGCGCGCAGCCTCGTGTTCCTGGCCGTTACGGCGGAGGAGCAGGGTCTGCTGGGTTCGGAATATTACAGCGCGAACCCGGTGTTCCCGCTCGAACAGACGGTCGGCGGGGTCAATATGGACGCCCTGTCGCTCGCCGGCCCGGCGAAAGACGTGACCGTGGTTGGCCCGGGCAAGTCGCAGCTCGACGATTTCCTCACCGCCGCGCTGACGGCTGAAAATCGTGTGGGCACGCCCAATCCCTCGCCCGAGGCGGGCTATTACTATCGTTCCGACCATTTCAGCATGGCCAAGCGCGGGCTGCCGATGCTCTATGTCGATGGCGGGCAGGATCTCGTCGACGGCGGAACGGAAGCGGGCAAGGCTTACGAAGACCGCTATCGCGACACGGCCTATCACGCCGTCAGCGACGAGTTCGACGAGAATTGGGACTGGTCGGGCGTGGAGCAGGACTTGCGCCTCTATTACCGCCTTGGCCGGATGCTCGCGATGTCGACTGCGTGGCCCAACTGGCGCGAAGGCGACGAATTCCGCCGCACTCGCGACGACGCCTGCACGGCGGCAGAGAGCGGCTGCTGAACCGGCCCGGCTGACGGCGAAGATCATGGCGATGCCCTCGATGCCGCCCGAATGGGCGCCGCAGGAGTGGCTGTGGATCGGCTTCCCGCACGATGCCGACGAATGGCCCGGCTATCTGGAGCGGGCGCAGGAACAGATCGCGGCCTTCGCCAATGCTGTGGCCGAAAGCGGGCAGGGCGTGCGCCTGCTGGTGCGCGACGCCGCGAACGAGGCGCGTGCGCGGGCGCTCGTCTCTGCTGGAGTCCGCCTGGAACGGCGCGTGTTCGGCGATATCTGGCTACGCGACACAGGGCCGCTGGTGCGCGCCGACGGATCGGCGCTGCGCTGCGGCTTCAACGGCTGGGGCGGCAAGTACGAAATGCCCGGCGATCGCGAGATCGGGGCGGCGCTGGCGCGCGATGCGAACCTGCCGCTCGCCGTGTCGGACTGGATTCTCGAAGGGGGCGCGATTGACGGGGACGGCACCCGCCTCGTGGTCACGACCGAGCAGTGCCTGCTGAACCCCAATCGCAATCCCTCGTTGTCGCGCGCGGAGATCGAGGCGCGGCTGGCGCGCGATCTCGGCTTCGACCGCGTGCTGTGGCTGGGGGACGGGCTGGTCAACGACCATACCGATGGGCACGTCGATAACCTCGCCCGCTTCGTCGGGCCCGGCCGGCTGGCCTTGCCGCGCGCGACCGGATCTGGCGATCCCAATGCCGCGATCTATGCCGATGCCCGGGACCGGGCCGAGGCGTTCGGGGTGGAGGTGTGCGACATCCCCTCCCCCGGCCTGATAACGCGGGGCGACTTCGTCGAACCAGCGAGTTACGCCAATTTCGCGATCACCACGAACCTCGTCGTCGTGCCGACCTTCGGCTCAGTTCATGACGCGGACGGGGTCGCCGCCATCGCCGCACTTTTCCCCGATCGCGCGACCATCGGCCTTCCCGCCGATGCCGTTCTGGCCGGCGGCGGCGGGTTCCACTGCGCCAGCCAGCAGATGCCCCGACTGTAGAGCCGATTTAACCTTTCGTTAGCCAGGGCGGCGCATATCGTCCGACATGGCTGCAACTCTCACCATTTTCGGTGCATTCGAACTGCGCGCGCTTGCGCTGCTGCGCACGATGGCCGTGGGGGGCTGCGCCCTCGCGCTGATCGCCGCCGGCCCGTTCGTTCCCGCGCTAGCCCTGTAACAGCTTCACCAGCGCTGCGAGGGCGGAGGCCGCCAGCACCAGCGCCACAAACCCGCGCCAGGCCGTGTCGCCGATGCGCGCCGATGCGGCGTTGCCCAATGCGTTGCCCAGCAGGACGGCGGGGAACAGCAGCAGCCCCAGCAATGCCAGCCGCCAATGCATCACACCCAGCGCCGCGCCCGATGCCAGCCCGGCAAGCGCCGCCACGGTGAAAATCAGCAACATCGACGCTTTCGCTGTGGTTCGCGGGACGGCGCGGCCGACATAGTACGGCACGACCGGCGGGCCGGGCATTCCGGCAAATCCGGTCAAAAGCCCGCTCGACAGGCCCGTGAACACGGTCGTTGCCGGGCCCGGTGGGGCGGCTGCGCGGCCCGAACGCAGTATCGCGAAGAAGGCAGAGATTGCCACCAGAGCGATCAGCATGCGTGCCATCGGGGCGGGTGTGATGGCGAGCAGCGCGAGGCCGGGCGCGGTGGCGATCGCGACAAGTACGGAGATCGCCACGGCCGACCGTTCGGCATCGCGCAGCAGCCGCGGCGCTTCGCTCAGCCCGACAAGTAGGGCGACCGCGTTGGTCACAAGAACCGCCTCCACCGGCGTCAGCGCGAGCGCCAGCACCGGGACGAGGATGATCGCCATTCCGAAGCCCGCCACCCCGCGCACGAACGCCCCGGCAAATGTGATCGCCAGCGCGATCGCGATCTCCGGCCAGGTAAATCCTGCGAGCAGATCCACTGCGCGATCTAGCGCAGATCGGGCGGTGTGGCTTCCTCCGCCAGCATGGAAAGCGCCTCGTCCAGCGACATCACTTTCTGCTGCTGCTGGCCCAGGGTGCGCACGGCGACCGTGCCTTCCTCCGCCTCGCGCTTGCCCACCACCAGCAGGTGCGGAACCTTGGCCAGCGAATGCTCGCGCACCTTGTAGTTGATCTTCTCGTTCCTCAGGTCGCTTTCGGCCCGGATATCGGTGGCAGTCAGCTTCTCGAGGACTTCGCCGGCATAGCCGTCGGCATCCGAAACGATCGTCGCGACGACGGCCTGCGTCGGGGCGAGCCAGACCGGCAGGCGCCCGGCGTAGTGTTCGATCAGGATGCCGATGAACCGTTCGTAGGAGCCGAAGATCGCGCGGTGCAGCATGACCGGGCGATGCTTCTCCCCATCTTCGCCGACATATGTCGCGTCGAGCCGTTCGGGCAGGACGCGGTCGGACTGGATCGTGCCGACCTGCCAGGTGCGGCCGATCGCGTCGGTCAGGTGCCATTCCAGCTTGGGGGCATAGAACGCGCCTTCGCCGGGCAGTTCCTCCCACCCGTATTCCTCGGTCGCCATGCCGGCATCGACCACCGCCTGGCGCAGCTCCGCTTCGGCCTTGTCCCAGTCGGCGTCGGAGCCGAAGCGCTGCTCGGGCCGCAGGGCGAGCTTGATTTCGTAGGTGAAGCCGAAATCCTTGTAGATCCGGTCGGCCAGCTCGCAGAACTTGCGCACTTCGTCGACGATCTGCGCCTCGGTGCAGAAGATGTGGGCGTCGTCCTGTGTGAACTGGCGCACCCGCATCAGGCCGTGCAGCGCCCCGTGCGGCTCGTTGCGATGGCAGCAGCCGTTCTCGTAGAGGCGCAGCGGCAGGTCGCGATAGCTGGTGATGCCCTGTTTGAAGACGAGCACGTGGGCCGGGCAGTTCATCGGCTTGAGCGCCATCCAGTCGGCGGCGTCAGACACCAGCGGCCCCTCGTCCTCGACATTGGGAACCTCGTCCGGGATCACGAACATGTTTTCGCGATACTTGCCCCAGTGGCCGGACTGTTCCCACTGGCGCGCGTCCATCACCTGCGGCGTCTTGATCTCGCGATAGCCGGCATCGTCGATCGCCCGCCGCATGTAGGATTCCAGCGCCCGCCAGATGCGATAGCCCTGCGGGTGCCAGAAGACGCTGCCGTGGGCTTCTTCCTGCAGGTGGAACAGGTCCATCTCGCGGCCCAGCTTGCGATGGTCGCGCTTGGCGGCTTCCTCCAGCCGCAACAGGTGGGCGTTGAGCTGTTTCTTGTTGAGCCAGCCGGTGCCGTAGATCCGCGTGAGCTGCGCGTTTTTCTGGTCGCCGCGCCAGTAGGCGCCGGCCACCCGCATCAGCTTGAACGCCTGGGGGTCGAGCTTGCCGGTGCTGGCCAGGTGCGGGCCGCGGCACATGTCGAGCCAGGCCCCGTCGCTGCCGGGCTGGCCCGACCAGTAGACGGTCAGTTCCTCGTCTTCGGGCAGTTCCTTCGCCCATTCGGCCTTGAACGTCTCGCCTTCGGATTCCCACTTCTCGATCAGCTGCTCGCGGCTCCAGGCTTCGCGCACCAGCGGCTTGTCGGCGCGGATGATCTCGCGCATCTTCTCCTCGATCGCCGGCAGATCGTCCATCGAGAACGGATCGCGGCTGTCGGGGGCCTTCACGTCGTAATAGAACCCGTCGTCGGTTGCCGGGCCGAACGTGATCTGCGTGCCCGGCCACAGGGCCTGGACCGCCTCCGCCAGGACGTGGGCGTAATCGTGGCGGACCAGCTCCAGCGCCTCGTCCTCGTCGCGCGCGGTGATCAGTGCCAGCTCGGCATCGCCTTCGAACGCGCGGTTGAGATCGCGCACCTCGCCCCCGTCGCCGTGATCGACCCGCGCGGCCAGTGCGGCCTTGGCCAGGCCCGGCCCGATTGCGGCGGCAACATCGGCCGGGGTCGTTCCCGGCTCGACTTCGCGCACCGATCCGTCGGGCAGGCTGATCTTGAGCAGTTCCGTCATCGTTTTCCGTTACCGTTGTTCGCATGCGGCGCCCCCGTCGACACCGATTGAGGTGCCATGGCACAGGCGCGCGCGCGCTTGAAGTGCGACGTTGGCTGGATGGCGATTTCGGGGAGGAACGCCGCACCACCCGAAACCGGGCGGCGGCGGTTCGCGTCAACGCGCGACCGACCGCACCCGGACACGCGGGGTAGTGGTAGTCGTCGTGAAGAAGCGTGTCGCGTTCATGCCAGGCGCGATAGCGGGCCGAACCTGACGGATCAAGTCGTCCGCGAGTGTGGTCAAATCGAGAGCGCCCTGTCGCTGCCGCTGGCCTTTCGAATTGCGGCATTGTTCGAAATGCCGATCGAGGATATATTCACGCCCGATTGAGAGGGAGCCATGAAGCACGTCGCTACATTGTTGCTTGCCTGCCTGCTGGTTGCCGGATGCAACGGGCGGACGGAGGAGCCATCGTACTTCGAGTACGCGCCTCCGCTGTACTGACGCGGGTTGCCACGGCCCCCGCCGGGCGGGCATGGCCGGGGCATGACCGACGAGATCGACTTCTACGAACTGGGCGACGGCCGCCGTATCGCCTTCCGTCACTTCGCGGGTGAGGATGAGGGCGCGCACGACGATGCGCTGCGCCCAACGCTGGTGTTCCTGCCCGGCTACATGTCCGACATGGCCGGGGGGAAAGCCACGGCGATCCATGACTGGGCCGTGGCCCGCGGCCAGCCCTGCTTGCTGCTCGATTATTCGGGCTGCGGGCGCAGCACCGGCGATTTTGCCGATGGTACGCTGTCGCGCTGGTGTGAAGAAGTGCTCGCGCTGGTTCGCGAGCGGGTCGGCGGGCCGGTGATCCTGATCGGTTCGTCGATGGGCGGCTGGCTGATGCTGCTGGCCGGCGAAGCGCTCGGCCCGCGGCTTGCCGGAATGGTCGGGATCGCGGCCGCGCCGGACTTTTCCGACTGGGGCTACAGCGACAGCCAGAAGGCGGAACTCGCCGCCGGGCGCACGGTGCTGGAAGACAACCCCTACGGGCCCGAACCGACGCCGACCCATCCCGGTTTCTGGCAGGATGCGCAGCGCCAGCGCCTTCTCGGGCGAGAGATCGCGATCGATTGCCCGGTGCGTCTGCTGCACGGCCAGGCCGACCCCGACGTTCCGTGGGAAATCAGCCTGCGCACCGCGGCGGCCCTGCGTTCGGATGAGGTACAGGTGACCCTTGTGAAAGGCGGCGATCACCGCCTGTCGCGCGAACAGGATATCGCCCTGCTGTTGCGAACGCTGGACGCACTCCCCATCCAATAGCAGGCAGTAACGATCAGGAGCCTGCCAGATGACCCCGTTTCTTGCTCTTCTGCTTCAGGTCGGCCCTGCGCCGGCGGCGGAGCCGATTTCGCCCCTTCCGCCAGAGATGGAGCAGCAGCGCGCCGACCGAGCGCGTCGCAACGCTGAGGCCGAGGCGGTGCAGCCTGCCAGTCAGCTCGCCCAATGCCTCGCCCGCACCCGGCGCGATCCCGGCGGCGCGGTGGAGGAGGCTGAGGTCTGGCTGGAGGGCGCGCAGGGCGGAGAGCGTGGCGATGCGGGCCAGTGTCTGGGTGTTGCCCAGGCGCAATTGGGGCAAAGTGCGGCGTCGGCCGAAACCTTCCTCGCGGCGCGCGATGCGACCCCGGCGGACGATCGTCGTCTGCGGGCGCTGCGGGGCGCACTGGCCGGCGGAGCATTGCTGGGCGAAGGCGATCCCGCTTCGGCACTGGCGCTTCTCGACAGCGCTCGCGACGATGCCGTGGCCGCCGGTGAAGGCGCGATCGCGGGGCAGATCGCTCTCGATCGCGCGATTGCTCTCGTCGCTCTCGACCGTCCGGCCGATGCGGCGGATGCTCTGGCAGCGGCCCGCGCCGCCTTGCCCGACAATGCGCAGGCCTGGCTGTTGTCGGCGACGCTGTCGCGCCGCTCGGGCGAACTGGCAGAGGCCCAGACCCGGATCGAGCGGGCGGCAGAACTTGCCCCTCTCGATCCGGCGATCGGGTTGGAAGCGGGCGTTATCGCGGCAATGACCGGGCGTGACGAGGCCGCCCGGCGCAGCTGGCGATCGGTGATCGAGATGGCGCCCGACAGCCCGATGGCGGCAACCGCCCAAACCTATCTCGACCGACTGGATGCTGCATGACCGATTTTTCCGTTCTCGACCTCGTTCCCGTGCGCGAAGGCGGCACGCTGGAAGAAGCCTATGCCGCCTCCGCCGCGCTGGCCCGCACGGCCGAAGCAACGGGCTGCAAACGGTTCTGGATCGCCGAACATCACGCGATGGAAGGAATCGGGGGCGGTGCGACTTCGGTCGTCATCGGTCATATCGGCAATG
Organism: Pelagerythrobacter marensis; assembly: GCF_001028625.1. Lineage (NCBI taxonomy): Bacteria > Pseudomonadati > Pseudomonadota > Alphaproteobacteria > Sphingomonadales > Erythrobacteraceae > Pelagerythrobacter > Pelagerythrobacter marensis. The sequence continues at coordinate 2,499,754 of NZ_CP011805.1, forward strand.
CGACATCGACCATTCGGATCGGCGCGGGCGGGATCATGCTGCCCAACCACAACCCGTTCGTGATCGCCGAACAGTTCGGCACGCTGGCGGCGCTGTTTCCGGGGCGGATCGACCTCGGCCTCGGTCGGGCGCCGGGTGCAGGGCCGGAGCTGCAACGCGCCTTGCGCAAGGATCTCCACCGCGCGGCAGAGCTGTTCCCGCAGGACGTGGCCGAATTGCAGGCCATTCTCGCGGGCGATCCGGAACTGCCGATCCGGCCGACACCGGGATATGGCGCACACGTCGAAATGTGGATGCTCGGCTCCAGCCTCTTCGGCGCGCAGCTCGCGGCGCGGCTGGGTCTGCCCTATGCCTTCGCGAGCCATTTTGCGCCGACGCATCTCGATGCCGCACTCGCGCTCTATCGACGGGATTTTCAACCGTCGGAAACGCTGGAGAAGCCGCATGTCATGGCAGCGATGACGGTGTTCGCTGCCGAAACCGCAGAAGAGGCCGAACTGATCGCTTCGTCGCAGGCGCAAAGCTTCGTCAGGCTGCGTACCGGCAAGCCGGGGCGCCTGCCACCGCCGGTTCCCGGCTATCGCGACAGCCTGCCGCCCCAGGCCCGCGCTATCCTCGACCATATCGGGGAGGCTTCGGCAATCGGCACCCCGGCCGAAATCAAGACGAAGATCGAGGCGTTCATTGCCAGAACCGGAGCGGATGAGATCATGCTGTCGGGCGCAACTTATGCTCCCGAAGCGCGCATCCGTACGCTGGAACTGGTGCATGAGGCGATGGGCTGAACGCCGCGTTCTCGGGCTCGCTCCAGAACGCCGATGTAAACTGGAGCGGGCCGTTGTGAGCCTTTGATGATACGCCCGCCGTAAGGGAAATGCGCTGCGGAAACGCGGCTTGCGGTGCGAACGACTTGGGCGTAGTCGCGCAAGATTATTGCCGCATCGGCGGCGTCTTTGTGCGGGCGTCCAATGCCCGGTGGAGCGATTTCGATGGGTTCCAGTTCAACCGCGCCTTCGGGTAAGTCCCGCCGCGGAAAGGCCGATTCTTCCCCTCTCGTCAAGGCGTTGACCGACCGGATCTGCGATTCGCTGCTGCCCGGCGACACGCCGTTCGCGACCGACAAAGTGCGCGATGCCGCCACGTTCATGCTCGACGCTGCGACGCGCCGCGAACGGGGCGAAGCCTCGATTGCCCTTGCCTCCGACACGGACGAGCGGCGCTTCATGCGGATCGCGCTGGTCAACGACGACATGCCGTTCCTGGTCGATTCGGTCGCAGCGACGATTGCCGCGCAAGGTCTTGCAATCGATCGCCTGGTTCACCCTGTGGTTCACACCCGGCGGGACGAGGATGGAACGCTGCGCGAGATCGCAGCGCAGCGCAGCGACGATACCCGGCGCGAATCGATGATCTACGTCGAAACGGTGCGGATCGACGCGCGCCAGCGGCGCACGCTGGAGCGCGAATTGCGCACGACATTGGCCGACGTCCATGCCGCGGTGGCCGACTGGCCGAAAATGCGCGAAGCGATGCGCGCCGATGCCGGGCGGATCGACGATGCCGAAGGCGCGGAGCTGTTGCGCTGGCTGGAAGGTGGAATGCTGACGCAGCTCGGCCATCTCCGGCGCCATCGCGACGGCAGCCATTCGGGCCTGCTGGGCATTTGCCGCAAGAGCGCGAAGCAGATCCTCGCCGATGCATCATACGATCGCGCGTTCGATTGGTTTGGCGCGGCCGACGAAGGGCGCGAGCTGCTGATCATCAAGGCCAATCGTCTTTCCAACGTCCATCGCCGGGTGCCGCTCGATCTGTTCATCACGCCGATCCGCGAAGGCGGCGAGGTCGTGGCGCTTTCCATCCACGCGGGCGTGTGGACCAGCGCGGCGCTCGCTGCCGTGCCCACGCAAGTGCCGCGCCTGCGTGCGCGCGTTTCCGGTTTGATGGAGAAGTTCGAATTCGACGCCGGCGGCCACGCGGGCAAGGCGCTGGTTCATGCCCTGACGTCCTTGCCGCACGATCTGGTGATCGGGTTTGCGGACGACGATATCGAACGTGTGTCGACCGCGATGATGAGCCTGGTCGACCGTCCGCGCCCCCGGCTGGCGCTGGTCGAGGCGCCGCTGGCCCGGCATCTGTTCGCATTCGTGTGGATGCCGCGCGACATGCTTTCCACCCAGGTGCGCCATCGGATCGAAGGGCTGCTGGAACAAGGCGCCGGGGCGACCATGCTGGACTGGAGCCTGCAGGTCGAAGGCGGCAACCTCGCCATGCTGCGCTTCGTGCTCGATTTGCGCGGTGGCCAGGTTTCCACGCCGGAAGCGGAGCTGGAACGCCAGTTGCAGAAAATGCTGCGCGGCTGGGCCGAAGCGGTCGAGGGCGAACTGGCCGAGCAGATGGAGCCCGGGCGCGCCGCGGCCATCGCGACTCGCTTCGCCGACGCGTTCCCCCCTGCGTACCGGGCAGACTACGGCCCGGCGGAAGCCGCCCTGGACATTGCCCGCATGCGCCATCTCTCGGCGCTGGAATCGGAGTCGACCGGGGGTGCGGCCCTGCAACGCGACGCGCGGCTTTACGCGTTCGATCGCGAAGGCGAGACCGAACTGCGCCTCAAGGTTTACGAGCACGAAGGGGCGTTGCCGCTTTCCGATGCCGTGCCGGCGCTGGAGAATTTCGGTTTCCGCGTGCTGGCGGAAATTCCCACCCCACTCGATGAAGGGCGCCTGGGCACGATCCACGACTTCACGCTCGCCTTGCCGGACGGAGATGCGATCGCACCGCTTCTGAAGCGCGTCGATGCGATAGAGGAAGCGATCGCCGCCGTGCTTAATGGCTGGGCGGAAGACGATCCGTTCAACCGGCTCGTGATCGGCGCCGCGTTGAGCGCGGATCAGGCCAATTGGCTGCGGGCCTTCTATCGCTATCTGCGCCAGGCCGGCGTTAGCTTCACGATCTACACCGTGGTCGATGCGCTCGATCGGGCGCCGGAAGTGACGCGGGCGCTGGCGGATCTGTTCGCCGCGCGCAACGATCCCGATTTTTCGGGCAACCGCGAGGCAGCGACCGCGCAGTGCGAGGATGCGATCAAGCAGGGCCTCGCCAAAGTCGCTGCGATCAACGACGATCGCCTGCTGCGGCTGTACCACGCCGTTATCGGGGCGATCCTGCGGACCAACGCCTTCGCCCCTGCGGGTCAGGAAGCGCTGGCGTTCAAGATCGATTCGCAACTGGTCCCGAACCTGCCCAGGCCAATCCCCTGGCGCGAGATCTTCGTCTATTCGCGCCGCGTCGAAGGCATCCACCTGCGCGCCGGCCCGGTTGCGCGCGGCGGCCTGCGCTGGTCCGACCGGCGAGACGACTTCCGCACCGAAATCCTTGGTCTGATGAAGGCGCAGCGGGTCAAGAACGCGGTGATCGTCCCGACCGGGGCGAAGGGCGGTTTCTATCCCAAGCAGCTTCCCGCCCCCGACAGGGATCGCGCCGCCTGGGCGGCCGAAGGGCAGGCAAGCTACGAGATATTCATCCGCACCCTTCTGTCGGTGACCGACAATCTGGAAGGCGACAAGGTCATCCACCCCCCACGCGTGGTGATCCGGGACGGTGACGATCCCTATTTCGTGGTTGCCGCCGACAAGGGCACGGCACGCTTTTCGGACGTTGCCAACGCACTCGCGGAAAAGCGGGACTTCTGGCTTGGCGATGCTTTCGCAAGCGGCGGTTCGAACGGATACGATCACAAGGCGATGGGCATTACCGCCCGCGGTGCCTGGGTTTCGGTGCAGCGCCATTTCCTCGAAATGGGCATCGACGTGCAAAGCGATTCGGTGCGCGTTGCCGGCTGCGGCGACATGTCGGGCGATGTCTTCGGCAACGGAATGCTGCTGTCGAAGGCGATCCGGCTGGTCGCCGCGTTCGACCATCGGCATATCTTCATCGATCCCGACCCCGATCCCGCGGCGAGCTGGAACGAGCGCAAGCGTCTGTTCGACCTGCCGGCATCGAGCTGGGAAGATTACGACAAGGCCCTGATCTCGAAGGGCGGCGGCGTATGGCCGCGCTCGATGAAGCGCATTCCGCTTTCCGCCGCGATGCGCAAGATGCTGGGCACCGAAGCGAAAGAGATGGAGCCGGAGGCGCTGATCTCCGCCATTCTTCGGGCGGAACTGGATCTCATCTGGTTCGGCGGCATCGGGACGTATGTGAAGAGCCGCGCCGAAAACAACGTTCAGGTCGGCGATCCGGCCAACGATCCCCTGCGCGTCGACGCTGCCGATCTGCGTGCGAAAGTGATCGGCGAAGGGGCGAATCTGGGCGTGACCCAGGCCGCGCGCATCGAATTTGCGCTGCGCGGCGGGCGGATCAACACCGACTTCATCGACAACTCGGCAGGCGTCGACTGTTCGGATAACGAGGTCAACATCAAGATCGCACTGGCCGGCGCGCGTCGGGCAGGGCGGCTTGCCGAGCCGCGCCGAAACGCGCTGCTGGTCGAGATGACGGACGAGGTTGCCGAGCTTGTTCTGGAAGACAACCGTCTTCAGGCGCTGGCCCTGTCGGTTGCCGAACTGGGCGGCGCGAAGGCGACCGCATCGCAGCTGCGCCTGATCGAGACCCTGGAAGACCGCGGCTATCTCGATCGCCGCACGGAAGGGCTGGCCGATGGCGAAGCCCTGGCGCGCCGGGCCAGCGACGGTGCCGGCCTGACGAGACCGGAACTTGCGGTGCTGCTGTCGTCGACCAAGCTGGTGTTGCAGGACGCCATCGAACAGTCGGCATTGCCCGACGATCCCGCGCTCGAAGCCGACCTGCTGGAATATTTCCCGGCACCCATGCGCGGCAAGTTCAAGGCGCAGATCCTCGATCACAGGCTCCGCCGCGAGATTATCGCGACAAGTCTGGCGAACCGGATCGTCAACCGTCTCGGCCTCGTCAATCCGTTCGAGCTGGCCGAGGAAGAGGGGGCCGAACTGGCGCAGGTCGCGGCGGCATTCGTCGCTGCGGAAAAGCTGTTCGGTATTGAGACCCTGTGGGATCGGCTCGATCGCGCCGCCATGCCCGAAACCGCGCGCATCGTCCTGTTCGACCGGGTTGCCACTGCAATGCGCAGCCAGATGGCCGATCTGTTGCGGGCCGGCGTGGGCCGCAGCGGTCCGTCGCAGGTGGTGGAGGAGCTGTCCCGCGGAATTGGCGAACTGGCCGCAGGTACCGAAGGGTTGCTGGCGGCCGAAACGCGCCAGCAATCGGCCAAGATGCGCGCTGCCTTTACCGATAAGGGCGCCCCGGACGACATCGCTGCCGACGTCGCGCACTTGTTCGACATGGATGGCGGCGTTGGCCTTGCCCGTCTCGCGCGGGATGCGGAGATTGGCGCGCGCGCGCTTACCGGTGCCTTCACCGATCTCGGTGCGCGGCTCGGCCTTGACTGGGCGCAGGGCACCGCCGCGCTGATGGACCCGTCGGACGTGTGGGAGCGCCTGCTGGTGGCCGGGCTTGCGCGCGATTTCCAGCAGATGCGGCTCGATTTCCTTCGGCGGCTGTCGCGGCGCAAGGATGCGAAGTCGGATCCGGCGGGCGCGGTTGCGACCTGGGCGGAGGAGAACGCCACCGCGATCCGTCAGTTCCGCGCCATGATCGGGCGCGCGCAGGCACAATCGCCGGTCGCGCCGGCAATGCTCGCGCAGATTGCCAGCCAGGCGCGGAACCTGCTCGGACGGTAGCGTTCCCGGCGGGGCGGGCTTGACCCGGCGGCGGATTTGCCCAAACCCCGCCGCATGGATAGCGCCGATATCGTGATCGTGGGCACAGGGCATGGCGGCGCACAGGCCGCCATCGCCCTGCGCCAGAACGGATTTGCCGGCTCGATCATTATGATCGGGCGCGACAGCGAGCCTCCTTACGAGCGGCCGCCACTGTCGAAAGAGTATCTCGCCGGCGACAAGCCGTTCGAGCGTATCTATATCCGCCCGCCGCAGTTCTGGGCCGACAAGGACGTTACGCTCCGGCTGCGAACGTCCGTGGTGGAAGTCGACGCGCAGGCACACGAACTGGTGCTCTCGGACGAGAGCCGCATTCGATATGGCAAGCTGATCTGGGCCGCTGGCGGCGATCCGCGCCGGCTCCCCTGTCCGGGGGCGGACCTGCCGGGCGTGCACTCGGTCCGCAACCGCGCCGACGTGGACCGGATAATGGCCGAACTCGAGGGCGGGGCACGCCGCGCCGTCGTGATCGGCGGCGGCTATATCGGGCTGGAAGCCGCCGCGGTGCTGCGCAAGCTGGGCTGCGAGGTCACCCTGCTCGAAGCGCTACCCCGCGTCCTTGCCCGTGTCGCTGGGGAAGAACTGTCGCGGTTCTACGAGCAAGAGCACCGCCGCCAGGGCGTCGACATCCGGCTGGAGGCGGCCGTTGAGCGGATCGAGGGGGATGGCAAGGTTGGCGGTGTCGCCCTGGCCGATGGCGAGATCATACCGGCCGATCTGGTCGTCGTCGGGATCGGGATCGTGCCATCGATTGGCCCACTGATCGCTGGCGGCGCGGCGGGGGCAAACGGGGTCGATGTCGATGAATTCTGCCGCACCTCGCTGGATGACGTTTATGCGATCGGAGACTGCGCTGCGCATGCCAACCTCTTTGCCGAAGGTGCTGTGATCCGCCTGGAATCGGTTCAGAACGCGACCGACATGGCCAATGTCGCGGCGAAATCGATCTGCGGCGATGCCTTGCCCTACAAGGCCGTGCCGTGGTTCTGGTCGAACCAGTATGACCTGCGCTTGCAGACCGTCGGCCTGTCGCTCGACTACGACGAGACGGTGCTGCGCGGTGACCCGGAGGCGCGCAAATTTTCAGTGGTCTATCTGCGCGAAGGGCGAGTGATTGCGCTCGATTGCGTCAATGCGACAAGGGACTATGCCCAGGGGCGCAAGCTGGTGGAGGCCGGAACGAGGCCCGAGCGCGAGGCGCTGGCCGACCCGGAGATTTCGCTCAAGGCGCTGGTGTAAGCTCTCGCGCAGCCCATTCGGCTGCTTCGGCGACCACTGGATCGGGATCGTCGGCCAGGGCGCGAACTGCCCCGGCCAGCGCCGGATTGCCGCTGTTGCCCGCCGCGATCAGGCAATTGCGCACGAACCGGTTGCGTCCGATCCGCTTGATCGGAGAGCCGGAAAAAAGCTGCCGGAAGCCCGGATCGTCGAGCGCGAGAAGTTCGGCGAGCCGGGGCGCGACCAGTTCGGCGCGCGGCAGGAAGGCCCGATTGCGCGCCGCCGAATCGGCAAACTTGTTCCACGGGCACACAGCCAGGCAATCGTCGCAGCCGTAGATCCGATTGCCGATTGCCTTGCGGAATTCGTGCGGGATCGGCCCCTTGTGCTCGATCGTGAGGTAGGAAATGCAGCGCCGCGCATCGAGGCGATAGGGTTCGGGAAAGGCATCGGTCGGGCAGGCATCCTGACACGCGCGGCACGATCCGCAGTTGTCGCCATGCGGCTCCGCCGGATCGAGCTCGAGCGTGGTGTAGATCGCGGCAAGGAACAGCCACGATCCGTGTTCGCGGCTGACGAGGTTGGTGTGCTTGCCTTGCCAGCCGATGCCCGCCGCTTCCCCCAGTGGCTTTTCCATCACCGGCGCAGTGTCGACGAAAACCTTGAGCCGGGCATCCGGCGCGCGCGAGGCGAGCCACCGTGCCAGCGCCTTCGCCGCTTTCTTGACCGTATCGTGATAGTCGCGCCCCTGGGCATAGACCGATATGCGCGCGCGTTCCGCATCGCCTTCCAGCGCCAGCGGGTCGTGTGCGGGGGCATAGCTCATGCCCAGCGCGATGACGCTTTTTGCTTCGGGCCACATCGCCTGCGGCCCCTGACGGACCTCGGCCCGGTCTTCCATCCAGCCCATTGTGCCGTGATGTCCGGCGGCGATCCATTCGCGCAGACGCCGGGCGCGCTCGGGATCGTCCGTCGCCGGGGCAATATCGACCGCGACGAAGCCCAGCCGCCGCGCTTCGGCGAGCAGGTCGCCGCGCAATGCCGCATTTTCTCGGGCGTTGGACACGCTAACGGGTTGCTCCCTGCAATGCGCAGCGGCTACCGCGCCAGAATGGAAACCGCGCTAAGCGATCCGCCCCGCGCGGGCAACGATACCGCGCCGCCTGCACCGCTTGCAATCGAGGCGCGCGGCCTGGTCAAGCGATTCGGCGATACCACGGCGGTCGACGGGGTCGATCTGGCCGTGCCCGAAGGGGCGATCTACGGCGTGCTGGGCCCCAATGGTGCGGGGAAAACGACCACGCTGCGGATGCTGTTGGGCATTATCGATCCTGACCAGGGCGTGCGCCGGATGTTCGGGCATGACGATCCGCACGATATCGCCGGGTTGATCGGATACCTGCCCGAGGAACGCGGCCTCTACCCGGCGATGAAGGCCTGCGATGCCATCGCCTTCATGGGCGCGCTGCGCGGAATGGCCCTGTCGGATGCGCGCGAGCGGGGACGTGTGCTGCTGGAAGATCACGGCCTTGGCCATGCGGCGGAAAAGCAGATCCGCCAGCTTTCGAAAGGCATGGCGCAGACGGTGCAATTACTGGGGACGCTGGTCCACAATCCGCGTCTGGTCATTCTGGACGAGCCGTTTTCCGGGCTCGATGCAATCAATCAGGGCAAGCTGGAAGTGCTGATCCGCGGCCTGGCCGCGCGCGGCACCACCGTGATCTTCTCGACCCATGTCATTGCCCATGCGGAGCGCCTTTGCGAAGGCGTGGCGATCATTGCCGGGGGCAGAGTGCCTTATGCCGGATCGGTCGATGCGGCGCGCGATCGCATTCCGGCGCAAGTCCGGCTCGAAACCCGCGCGCGCGAAGGGCGCTGGCGCGAGGCCCTGCCGGCCGATGCCCGGCGCGAGGGGGACTTCTGGCATTTCTCCCTCCCCGATACGGGTATCGAACCGCTGCTGCGCGCGCTGATCGAGGGGGAGGCGGGCATACTTTCGCTTTCTATCGAGCGCGCCGGGCTGCACGATGCCTTCGTCCACATCGCGGGCGAAGCGGCGGCCCGTGCGCTTGAAGAAGAAGGCGCGGCGGAGGCTGCAGCATGACTGCCCCCCTTCCTGCCAACCGCTCGCGCTTGCCGCTCTGGCGCGCTGCATGGGTAATCGCACGGCGCGATTTCACCGCGATCTTGTTTTCCAAGGCCTTCCTGTTCTTCCTGATCGGGCCGTTGTTCTTTATCGGCATCAGCGGCGCGGCCGGTGCGCTCAGCGCCCAGGCGGTCGGCAATGCGCAGAATCCGCGCCTCGCAGTGGCGCTCTCGGTTGCCGAAGGGCGCGCTTTTGCCGCAGCACACGCCCGCCTGACCGACCTGGTGCGTCTGCCTGAGATCGAGGTTGTCGATCCGGCCGAGGCTGACGATCCCGATGGTCTGCTGGACGATGGCGAGCGCAATTTTGGCGCCGTTCTCGACGGAACGCTGGCCGAACCGCGCCTGATCGGAACCGAAGAGCGGATCGAGGACTGGAGCGGCCGTGTGGCACTGATCGCGGCGGAGGCGAGCGGCGCCGGAGCGGCTGACTATCCACCGGTGGCGCTGGCCCCGACGGCCGTGACCGTCGCAAGCAAGCGCAGCGCCAATTCCGCCACCGCGACCGCCGGGCTGACGCTGCTGTTCCTGCTCACGATGTTGCTGGCCGGAATGGTCATGTCGAACCTGGTGGAGGAGAAAGGCAACAAGATCATCGAAATCCTGGCCGCAGCGATACCGATGGATGCGGTGTTCTTCGGGAAGCTGTTTGCCATGCTCGCCGTCAGTTTCGTCGGGATCGCAATCTGGGGTTCCGCGGCAGGGGCGATCGTCGTCGTTACCGGGGCGCTTGACGGGTTCGCCCCGCCGGCGGTGGGCTGGCCCGCGTTCGGCGCACTGTTTCTCGCCTATTTCGCGATGGCCTACCTCCTGATCGGCTCGATCTTTCTCGCCATCGGTTCGATGGCGCCAACCGTGCGCGACGTGCAGACGATGTCGATGCCCGCCACAATCCTGCAGCTTCTGGTGTTCTTCCTCGCCAGTTTCGCCATGACCGACATCGGTTCTGCCGTCGAGCTGTTCGCCGTGGCGTTCCCGCTCAGCTCGCCTTACGCGATGGTCGCACGCGCCGCGCAGGAACCGGCGCTGTGGCCCCATGCCCTCGCGCTGGCCTGGCAAGTGCTCGCCGTGATCGCGTTCGTGCGTTTCGGGGCGCGTCTGTTCCGCAGGCGCGTGATGAAATCCGGTCCTGCGCCGGCCAGGGGTGGCCGGGCGCTGCTGGCCCGGCTTGCACGGCGGCGATAGCCGCGGCCTGCCCTAGCGCGCGAAACGATCGGACAGGCCGCGGTCCGTGCCGCAGAGCCGGTCCCAGAACCGGAAATAGAGGCCGTAGTTGCAGCCATAGTGTTCGTGGTGGCGCTGGTGATGACTGGCGGTGATGAGCCAGCCGCCGGCGCGCGAGCGGAGGAGCGCGCGGGGAAACATCTCCCACCCCATGTGGTTCGTCACGCCCATTACGGTCATGATCGCGAGGACGAGGCCGAGCACGGCCACGTGGATCGGGACGAGGAAGACCAGCACCGGAATCACCACTGCGCCCGTTATCGCCTCTATCGGGTGGAAGCTCATCGCGGCCCATGCGGTCGGCGGTCGGCTGGCGTGATGAACCGCATGGGCGAGGCGAAACAGGCGCGGTCGGTGCATCCAGCGATGGGTCCAGTAAAACCAGGTATCGTGCGCGAAGAGGTAGGCGAACAGCGAAAGCGGCAGGACCCACAAGGGGTAATCCAGCGGGTCGGTGTAGATCAGTGTCCACCCATGTTCGTGCCAGCCCCAGGCGACTATCCCGGCGGGCAGCCCGTAAATCGCAGCCGAGAGCAGCGACCAGCCGATCTCTCGCCTGATCTGCGGGCCGAGCGAGGCGTAGAGACCGGGGCGCCGGCGCATTGTTGCCCATGCGAACAGACCGCTCGTCGCGAGATAGCGCAGGGCCACGATGGCGATCATCGCCAGCGCGGAAAGAAGGGCGGCCACGATCATGGTGGGCGCACTATGCCCGAACACGCCTTGCCCGGCGACAGGTTTCGGACATGGCCCGGTTTCGGCGCCGGCCGTCAGGCGGCTTCGCGCTCGATATATTCGGGATAGAACGCGGGGGCGCGGTCCGACCAGCCGGGCGCAGTGGCGGCGGCCTCGCTCAGCGATTGGAGCAGGGTCTTGCGCCGGTCGGGCCGGATCTGCGGCAACGCGCTCGCGGCGCAGAACGCGCTCGGGAGCCAGGGGCGGGCCTCGGCACCGATCAGCCGTTCGTACAGAAAGCGGAAGGCGGAAAAGCACTCGATCCGTTCCTGCGCCAGATCGAAGGCGGCAATGCGCGTAAGCTTGCCGATGAAGTCTTCCATCCCGTCCAGCCCGGTTTCGGAAGGAATGGTGTCACGCAGGACCTTCAGTTCCTGATAGGCGACGTACTGGCTGCGGATCGCGGCGCTTTCGGCGGCATCGCGTGCCCAGCGCTTGAACGCGTCCTGGCGGCTCAGGCCAATATCGAGGCTGCGCCGGATATAGCGTTGTTCGGCAGGCGTGAAGCTCGCGAATTCGCGCATTTCGGCGATAGTGAGCGACGCTGTGGCGGCCTTGGGCATGATGGCGGTTCCCTGTTGCGCCGCCTACCATCGCCCGACTTGGTTAAATTGACGTTAGCCTTGTGCCCCGCGCCACCCCTGGTTCGCCCAACCCTAGATCAAACCGGCAAGCGGGCTGGATGGGTCGGCGTACTTGCGGGTCGCCATGCGCCCGGAGAGATAGGCGTCTCGCCCCGCCTCGACCGCGCGTTTCATCGCGCGAGCCATGCGGAGCGGATCTTTCGCTTCGGCGATTGCCGTATTCATCAATACGCCGTCGCAGCCCAGTTCCATCGCGACGGCTGCGTCGCTGGCCGTACCCACGCCGGCGTCAACCAGCACCGGCACACTCGCCCCTTCGACGATGAGGCGGATCGTCACCCGATTCTGGATGCCCAGGCCCGACCCGATCGGTGCGCCCAGCGGCATGACCGCGACGGCGCCTGCGTCTTCCAGCTGCTTGGCCGCAATCGGATCGTCGACGCAGTAGACCATGGGAAGGAACCCCTCCTTCGCCAGAACTTCGGTCGCCTTCAGGGTTTCCCGCATATCGGGATAGAGAGTCCGCGCTTCGCCCAGGACTTCCAGTTTCACGAGGTCCCAGCCCCCGGCTTCGCGTGCCAGTCGCAGCGTTCGGATCGCTTCGTCCGCAGTGAAGCATCCGGCGGTATTGGGGAGATAGGTGACCTTTTTCGGATCGATGAAATCCGTCAGCATCGGTGCCTTCGGGTCGCTCACATTGACCCGGCGCACCGCGACCGTCACGATCTCTGCCCCCGATGCTTCGAGCGCGGCGGCGTTCTGGGCGAAATCCTTGTACTTGCCGGTTCCCACGATCAGGCGCGAACGAAACGTGCGGCCGGCGACCGTCCAGCTGTCGTCCGGCGTTGGCTGGGCTCCGCCGCCGACGAAATGCACGATTTCCAGCGTGTCGCCATCGCCCAGCGGCGTATCGTCCAGCGTCGAACGCGGCACGATTTCGCCGTTGCGCTCGACCGCGACCTTTTCCGGTGCGAGGCCGAGATCGCGCACGAGGGCGGCGATCGTGGGGGCGGAAGTGCGGCGTGTTTCGCCGTTGACGGTAAGGGAGAGCATGGCAGCCATGCCCGGCGAGATAGCGCTCAATCCGCGCGGCGCAAGTTAAGCAGGTGCCCGATAGCCACCAGCGTCACCCCGATTACCGTAAGAACAGCCTCCCCCGCGCCGTGGGGCATGGCGAGGGCGCCGCCCATGAAGGTGAGGCCCATCATCGCTGTCACGAACGGGACCGGCCGGCGATGGGTCAGTGCGCCCCAGCCGATCGCAACCGCTGCGACGACCAGCGCGATGGCAAGGCCAACGCGGTGAAATGCCGGCGCAAGCAGAAATTCGGCACCGATCCCCAGCGCCGAGACGACCACGATCGATGCGATGCAGTGCACGAGGCACAGACCCGACAGCATAATGCCGGCGCGATCGAGCTTCGCACGAATCGGAGAGTGTTGCGCAACCATGGAGGGCTTCCATGTATGTGACGGTGTAACATTGCGCAAGGGCAAATCGCTCGGCAGCGTTCGCGGCAGGAGCGGAAGGTCTTGAGATTCGACGATGCCCGTCGCATCAGGCGCACCCATGGCCGTTCCTGCAAACCCCGAACCGGTCGCGTCTGCGACAATGTCCACCAACTTTCGCCCGGCCGCTCTCGTCCGCTGGCTCTGGTTCATCGCCTGGCTGATCGTGGCGATCGTGGTGGTCGGCGGGATAACCCGCCTTACCGAATCGGGATTGTCGATCACCGAATGGAAGCCGGTAACCGGCGCGATCCCTCCGCTTAGCGAGGCGCAATGGCAGGCGGAGTTCGCGGCCTACCAGCAGATCGGTGAGTATCTCCATATCACCGGCCCCGCTGGCATGACGCTGGCCGACTACAAGTTCATCTATTTCTGGGAATGGGCGCACCGATTGATCGCGCGGATCATCGGGCTCGTCTTCGCACTGCCGCTGGCGTGGTTCTGGATACGCGGTGCGATCCCGCCGGGGTACAAGGCGCGCCTTGTCGCGTTGCTTGCGCTGGGCGGCCTTCAGGGGGCGTTCGGCTGGTTCATGGTCCGTTCGGGCCTTTCGGGGGAGGTGACCGATGTCAGCCACTTCTGGCTCTCGATCCACCTGCTTACCGCACTGTTCACGCTTGCGGCCGTGGTCTGGACCGCGCTCGACCTCGGCCGGCTGGCGCGGATACCGGGCGCGCGCCCGGCGAAGTTCGGCGGCCTGGCGCTGCCGATCGCGCTGGTCGTGTTTGTCCAGCTGCTGCTTGGCGCATGGGTCGCCGGCCTTGACGCAGGCCATGCGTCCGACACCTGGCCATTGATGCAGGGCCGGCTGGTGCCCGAGTTCGACATGTCGCGCGGGTTCTGGTGGGCCCTGACGCACGATCCCTTTCTGATCCACTTCCTCCATCGCTGGTGGGCGTGGATCGCTGTGGCGGCGCTGATCGTGCTTGCGCGCAAGGTGCGTCCGTTCGAACGGCGCGCTTCGGTCGCGATCCACGCAGCATTCGGAAGTCAGATCGTGCTGGGCATTGCAACCGTATGGACCGGCGTTTCGCTGTGGGTCGCCACCGCACACCAGTTCGTGGGTGCGCTGCTGGTCATGGCCACGGCCTGGGGCCTGCACATCGTGGGGAGGCGGCGTTGAGCGCGCTGGTCTGGTGCTCCTGCCCTGACGAAGACACCGCCGTCGCGCTTGCCCGTCAGCTTGTCGGGGAAGGCCTGGCCGCATGCGGCAACGCGATTGGCCCGATGCGTTCGGTCTTTGCATGGAATGGCGGGGTGGAAGAAGCGGGCGAATGCGGCCTTCTGCTCAAGACCGATGCCCGGGTGCTGGACTGTGCGGTGAGCCGGCTGGAGGCGCTGCACCCCTACGATGCGCCGGCCGTGCTGGGCTGGCGCTGCGACGCCGCGGGCGCGGCCACTGCCGCCTGGCTCGGTGCACTGGTGCCCGATGCGCCGGGGAGTGACGGAAAATGAGTTCTGCGATGTCGACGCGCCGGTTTCTCGCCATGTTCGTGCTCTTCATCGCCGCTGGGCCGGCATCGCTCGCCGCCCAGGACTCGCAATCTGCGCAAACCGCCTTCGTCGCTCCGGCGGAGCCGATGAAGCTGACCCGCGTGCTCGAACGCCGCCTTGGGGATGGCAATGCGATCGTGGTTTCGCGTAGCTGGCGGGTCCGCTTCGTCCCCCATGCGGCGGGGTACCGGGTGGAGGGCGAACAAATCGCCGTTGCCGTGGAAGCGCCGCCGCGCCTTGCGCAACTGGCGGAAGTGGAACGCAACAAGCCGCAATCGGGCGACTTCCCAATCCTGCTTGACGATGCCGGACAGATTGTGGGCGACGAATCTGCCGACCCTTCGGCCATTCCCGGTCTTACGGAAGCAGCGCGGGCGTTTCTCTCGGACCGCCCGGAGGCGCGCCGGGGCGAAGCCTTGCAATATGTCGCCGCCGTCCAGCAGGCCGGTGCCAGGATGGCGAGCCGCTGGCCGCGCGACCTGTTCTTCCCGGTCGTCCCGCGCGAAGAGCGGCGCAAACTGCCCCTGCCCGGTGGCGGCGAGGGCGCATTGCAGGTGGGCTTTCAGGGAAGCCTCGATCCCGCCGGCCGACGGCTCGCCACGGCCCGCAGACGGATCGTCACCCAGGTCGGAGAAAGCGAGCGGGTTTCGCTCGAAACCTGGCGGCTGGAGCCGCTCGATTAGGTGGCGGTATTATTTTACCTCCCTCAAGAAGCGCGGATTTGCTTGACTTGAAGGGGGTGAAGCGACAAATGCGCCGCTCTCGCGACTGCCTGGGCAGATTCGCGGCGAACAACATTTCGAAGGAATTCAAGCCATGAAGGCGCTCCACAAGAGCACCCGGTCGATCAAGCCGGCCGAGGTCGAGAAGAAATGGCATCTGATCGATGCCGAGGGGCTGGTCGTTGGCCGCCTCGCCTCGATCGTCGCCAATATCCTGCGCGGCAAGCACAAGCCGAGCTACACTCCGCACGTCGATTGCGGCGATCACGTGATCGTGATCAACGCGGACAAAGTGCGTTTCACGGGCAAGAAGCTGGGTGACAAGGTTTACTACAAGCACACCGGCTATGCCGGCGGGATCAAGGAAACGACCCCCGCCAAGGTGCTGGAAGGGCGCTTCCCCGAGCGCGTGCTGGAGAAAGCGGTCGAACGGATGATCCCGCGCGGGCCGCTGGGCCGCCAGCAGATGAAGTCGCTGCACCTCTATGCCGGCACCGAGCATCCCCACGACGGGCAGAAGCCCGACGTGCTCGACGTCGCCTCGATGAACCGCAAGAACAAGGTGTCCGCATAATGGCTGACGAGAAGAACACCGTGTCCGACCTGTCGGACCTCAAGGACATCGCCGGCGACGCGCCTGAGGGTGACGCTGCGGTGATCGCGGAAAGCACTGCCCCGCTGCGCGAGCAGGAGCTTGACCAGCACGGCCGCGCTTACGCCACCGGCCGCCGCAAGGATGCCGTTGCGCGCGTCTGGATCAAGCCGGGCAAGGGCACGATCACGGTCAACGGCAAGGACCAGGAAACCTATTTCGCGCGTCCGACGCTGCGCCTGATCATCAACCAGCCGTTCGCGATCACCGATCGCGTTGGCCAGTTCGATGTCATCGCCACCGTCAAGGGCGGCGGGCTGTCGGGCCAGGCCGGTGCGGTGAAGCACGGCATTTCGCAGGCGCTTTCGAAGTACGAGCCGGCGCTGCGCTCCACTGTCAAGGCGGCTGGTTTTCTCACCCGCGACAGCCGCGTGGTCGAACGCAAGAAGTACGGCCGGGCCAAGGCTCGCCGCAGCTTCCAGTTCTCGAAGCGCTAATCCGCTTCGGCACGAACATCGAACCGATCGTGAAGGGCGGTCCCGCAGGGGGCCGCCTTTTTCGTATGCTCGGACGACTTTCGCGCGCCCGGCGATGCGAATTCGCAGTTCAGTCATCAAGCTGTCACGCGAACGCCATTCACTGGTAACAGTGCGGGACTAGCCGCCCTCCAGATCGGTTCTGGAGGGCAAGTTCCAATGAATATTCGCAAGCGCTATCTCGTTTCTTCCGCTGGTGCCGCCCTTGCGGCGGCTATCGCAACGCCGGTTATGGCCGGCGACGTCGTCGGCACTGTGCTGGATGCCAGCGAAACGATTGCTCTTCAGGCCGCGCAGGTTCGCATCGTCGAACTCGACCGGGTTGCCTCGACGGAACGCGACGGCAGCTTCCTGTTCGCCGATGTCCCCGCGGGCGAATATACGCTGGAAGTTTCATATGTCGGGGCGCCCAGCGTGCGCCAGGCGGTCACCGTACCGGCCGACAGGTTCGTGCGCGCCGATATCCTTGTTGGCGGTGACAACGCGCGCGAAATTCTGGTTCTCGGGCAGAGTGCCAATCTCGCCAGCGCTCTTTCGCGCAAGCGGGCGAACGATGGGATCAGCGACGTTCTGACGCGCGACGCGATCGGGCAGTTCCCCGATCAGAACGTGGCGGAATCGATGCGCCGCATGCCGGGCGTGAACGTGCTGAACGACCAGGGCGAGGGGCGCTTCGTCACGGTCCGGGGCCTCGATCCCGAGCTTAATGCGACATCGCTCAACGGCGTGCGCCTGCCGGCACCCGAATCCGATGTGCGCTCGGTCGCGCTCGATGTGATTTCCAGCGACATCATCGAATCGATCGAAATCAAGAAGTCGCTCACGCCCGATATGGATGCGGATACCATCGGCGCGTCGATCGAAATCGAAACCACCAGCGCCTTCGACCGCCGGAAGGACCTGCTGACCGCCAAGATCGAAGGCAGCTACAACGAACTCGCCGATCACCTCTCGCCCAAGGGCAGCGTCGATTTCGCGACCAAGCTCAGCGACAATTTCGGCATCTCCGGCGGCGCATCGTACTACAAGCGCAAGTTCGAAACCGACAATGTCGAGGCCGACGGATGGGACGAGGACGATGGCGTGCTCTTCCCCGAAGAGGTCAACTATCGCGACTACAATGTCGAGCGGGAGCGGATCAGCGCCAACCTGAACTTCGATGTTCGTCTGAGCGATACGACGGCGCTCTACCTGCGCGGGCTCTATAGCCAGTTCGAAGACCAGGAATATCGCCGCGAGGTCAGCTTCAAGCTGGAAGATGCCGGCGAGATCACGGGCAGCGGCACCAATGTCGAATTTTCGGACGACGGCGGCGAGCTGGCGTTGCAGCGTTCGATCAAGGATCGACTCGAAACGCAGAAGATCCGGTCGGTGGTGTTCGGCGGTGAAACCGACACGGGCGCGTGGAAAGCCGATTACTCGGTCAGCTGGGCCAAGAGTTCCGAACGGGAAAACGGTTCGGTCGACCCGGCAAACTTCGAACAGACATTTGAAGACAGTGGCCTGGTCGCCGGCTTCGATTTCAGCAATCCGCGTGTGCCGCTCTACACCATTTCGGGCGCGGCGACGGACGATTTCTTCGACGCTGCAGGCTATGAACTGGACGACATCACGATCACGGCGCTGTCGGATTCGGTGGACGAGGAATATGCTGCCAAGTTCGATCTCGGCCGCGAGTTCGTCGCCGGTGCGGGGACGTTCACCGTCCAGGCCGGTTTCAAGGGCCGCTGGCGCGACAAGTCATACAACATGGAGGCCGAGTACTGGGAGAACGACGCCTTCACCCTGGCTGACGTGCTGGGCGAACAGGATTATCGCCTGACCGATATCTCGCCGGTGCCGAACTTCAGCGGGGCCCGCGACTACTTCTACGCCAATCGCGATGCGTTCGAGCTCAATGCGGTGGACACGGCCTTCGATTCGGCGGTCGAGGATTACACGATCTCTGAAGACATCATGGCCGGTTACCTGCTCGGCCGCTGGGACAGCGCCACGCTGCGCGTAATCGGCGGCGTGCGGTACGAGCACACGAAGAACGATATCGAAGGCAACAACGTCCTGCTGGTGGAGGAAGGCGGCGAGCTGCCCGGGGGCGGTGAGGCGGAAGAGGATACCGTCCTCGTGACGCCGGTAACTGCCGAACGCGATTACGGTCACTGGCTGCCCAGCCTCACGGTCCGTTACGAACCGCAAGCCGACCTTGTTCTGCGCGCAGCCGCCTACCGCAGCCTGGTGCGGCCGAAACTGTCGAAACTGCCGCCGCGTTTCGTGGTCGAGGAAAACGATGAGGGTGAGCGCGAAGGCGAATTCGGCAACCCCGATCTCCTCCCTTACGAAGCGTGGAACTTCGATGCTTCCGCCGAATACTATTTCTCCGGCAACGGCGCGATATCCGCTGCGGTCTTCTACAAGGATATCAAGAACTTCATCGTCGACACCGTGCGTGAAGGCGGCGAGTACCGGGGCATTGCCTTCACCGAAGCGGAAATCCCGATCAACGGCGAAAGCGCCGAGGTTTTCGGGGCCGAGTTCTCGATCTCGCAGAAGCTCGACATGTTGCCTTCGCCGTTCGACGGGCTGATCGCCCAGGCGAATTATACTTATACCGATGCGACCGGGCTCGTGCCGATCGACGGCGATCCTGACGATCTGCGCGAGATCATGTTGCCGACCACGTCGAAGCACACGGCCAACTTTTCGCTTGGCTACGAGAAGGGGCCGATCAGCCTGCGCCTGGCCGGGACCTATCGCGACAAGTATCTCGACGAGCTGGGTGACGAGGCGGTGGAAGACCGGCTGGTCGACAACCATTTCCAGCTGGACCTGAGCGCCAAGTATCGCGTGAACGACAACATCCAGCTGTTCTACGAATGGGTGAACATCAACAACGCCAAATATTTCGCCTACAATCGTCTGGGCGCGCGCAAGAACCTCTATCAGTACGAGGAATACAACTGGACGATGAAGTTCGGCGCGCGGGTGAACTTCTGATGCGCCGGGCGGGTTCCTTCGTCTCGCTGGCCGCGTTGCTCGCCGCCGGTTGTGCGACCGCCCCGATCATGGGCGATCCGGCGGTTGAGGTCACCGCGACGGCGGAGACCGATCCGGTCGGCACGGCCAATGCCGACGCCGCCGACGATCCGGCGATCTGGCGCAACGCCGCCGATCCTGCGGCGAGCCTGATTGTCGCGACCGACAAGAAGGCGGGCCTCTACGTCTACGATCTGAACGGCAAGGTGCGGCACTTCCTGGCCGGCGGACTGCTCAACAATGTCGATCTGTTCGAGCTGGCCGATGGAACCGTGATCGTGGGGGCCAGTGACCGGACTGATCCTGCCAATGCCAAAATCGCGCTGTTCACGCTCGATACCGGGCGCGGTGCACTGACACGGATCGACACGATCGTGGTCGGGCCGGGCGAGGGCTATGGCTTCTGCATGGGGCCGGGTCGCGATGGCGCGGATGCGATGCTCTATTCGCCGGTCAAGGACGGATCGCTGCATGGCCAGGCTCTGCGCTGGAACGAGGGGCAGCCAAGCGTCGAGACGGTGTTCCGCCACAAGCTGGCCACCCAACCCGAAGGGTGTGTCGTCGATCCGCGCGACGGTACGCTCTACGTGGGCGAGGAAATGGCCGGTGTCTGGCGCTTCCGCATGGACGGCACGCCGGGCGAGCTGGTGGCGCGCATCGATAACGCCATGCTGGTGGCCGACGTCGAAGGTCTGGCGATTGCGCCCGAGGGTCGTGAGGGCGGGCTGCTGATCGCGTCGAGCCAGGGCGACAACGCCTATGCCGCCTATCGCCTGCCGGACATGGAGCCGGTTGGCCGTTTCCGCATCGCCGCCGGGGCCTTCGGCGCTGCCGAAGAAACCGACGGGATCGATCTCGTGCTCGGCGATTTCGGGCCGGCGTTTCCAGCGGGTCTGTTCGTGGCGCAGGACGGCATGAACGCCCCGGCCGCGCAGAACTTCAAGCTCGTTCGATGGGACAGCATTCGCGACGCGCTGGCGCGCGGCGTCGACGGGGGCCAGCCATAAGCCGGCCCGACCCGCAATGAGTTGACCCGTGGTTCCGCGTGCCCGAAAGCGTGCGCAACCACGGAGACGCTCATTGCCCCATCATACACCCCTGATCGGGACCATCGTTGCTGGCTTCGTCGCCGCGTTCCTTATGGGCGCGCTGGCCCACAAGCTGCGCATTTCGCCCGTTGCCGGCTATCTGTTCGCCGGCGTTCTGGTGGGCCCGTTCACGCCCGGTTTCGTTGCCGACACCGCGCTGGCAAACGAGCTGGCGGAAATCGGCGTAATGCTCCTGATGTTCGGGGTGGGGCTTCATTTCTCGCTGCGCGACCTGTTGTCGGTCAAACATATCGCGCTGCCCGGCGCTGTGTTGCAGATCGCGGTCGCAACGGCGCTTGGGCTTGGCCTGGCGCAGTATCTCGGATGGTCGATTGCGGCCGGCCTGATCTTCGGTCTGGCGCTCTCGGTCGCGAGCACGGTGGTGCTGCTGCGGGCGCTCGAGACGCGCAATCTGGTCGAAAGCAATCGGGGGCGGATCGCGGTCGGCTGGCTGATCGTGGAAGACCTCGCGATGATCCTCGCGCTGGTGCTGCTACCCGCGGTTGCAGGGATGCTGTCGGGCGAAACGGACGGCAGCGGGCTGCCGGCAATTCTGGGGATGACCCTGCTGAAGGTGGGCGGCTTCGTCGCCTTCATGCTGATCGTTGCGCGGCGCGTGATCCCGGCGGCGCTGCACTGGACAGCGCATACCGGCTCGCGCGAACTGTTTCGTCTGGCGGTGCTTTCGATCGCGCTGGGGGTGGCGCTTGGCGCGGCTTACATTTTCGACGTGTCGTTCGCGCTGGGTGCGTTCTTTGCCGGGATGATCCTGGGCGAAACGCAATTGAGCCGCCGCGCGGCAGAAGAAACGCTGCCCCTGCGCGATGCGTTCGCGGTGCTGTTTTTCGTTTCGGTCGGAATGCTGTTCGACCCCTCGGTGGTGCTCGAACAGCCCGGGCCATTGGTTGCGACGGTCCTGATCATCGTGGTCGGAAAGTCGCTGGCTGCCTACGCCATCGTGCGCGCGTTCGGGCACGACAACGGCTCCGCGTTGACGGTCGCGGCGAGCCTGGCCCAAATCGGTGAATTCTCGTTCATCCTGGCAGGATTGGGCACGCAAGTGGGCGTGTTGCCGTCCGAAGGGCGGGACCTGATCCTGGCAGGTGCGATTTTCTCGATCCTGGTGAACCCGGTTATTTTCGCCCTCGTCGCCGGGCGTCTGGGGCAGGTTCGCCAGCGCGAGGCGGCCGATGCCGAAGAACGCGAACGCACCCGCCAGCGCGAGCGGCGCGAACACGTGATCCTGGTCGGCCACGGCCGCGTCGGCCGCCTGATCGCGGAGGGAGCGGCCCATCGCGGCCGGGCCCTCGTGGTGATAGAAGATCAGGCGGATTTCGCACTCCGGGCGCAGGAGGCCGGGCGCGAGGTGGTGATCGGCAATGCGAGCAACCCCCACGTTCTCGACGAAGCCGGCATCCGGTCCGCCTCAAAGCTGATCATTGCCATCCCCGAAGGTTTCGAGGGCGGCGCGATTGCCGAACATGCTCGCCGACTGAACCCCGATATCGTGATCTTCGCCCGGGCCCATTCGGACGAGGAAGTGGACTATCTGGAGAAACTGGGGGTCGATCACGTGATCATGGGTGAACGCGAAATCGCGCGGACGATTCTGGGGCTTGCCGCTACTGGCCCCGCCCCCGCCTGAACACATCGGTCAATGGACCGGGGGATCGGTTCGCGGAATCTGCCGCACCGGGGCCACGGGTTCGCCGGGCTCGCGCGGGGGTCGTGCGTCTTCGGGCACATCGTCGATCTGCATGTCGCGCGTGCGGACGCTTTCCAGATTGCGGACCCGCACGCGCAGCGTCTCGCCATCCCAGGTCAGTTCGTTGAAGCTGGGCGGCGTCGATCGCGTGCGCTTCGACAGGGTGCCTGCGCCGATCATGCGCACCGGGCCGTTCTTCGTGTCCTCGACGATGTCGAAAGCATCATGGACATGACCCGACAGCACGGCGAGCACGGGGCGTTTCGCCAGTTCGGCCAGTGCCCGGTTGCCCCCGTGCGTAAGCGCGGTTCCTGCCGTCCCGACCTCGCGCAAGGGATGATGGCAGGCGACGAGGGCCTGCACCCCATCGGGCAGGGTATCGATCGCTGTCAGGCACTTGTCCAGCGCGCGTGAGCTTATCCAGCCCTTCGACCAGTTGAGGCGCGGCTGGGCGCGCACCGCGGTCTTGAGCGGCACGATCGCGAGGCCGGGCAGGTCGATCTCTCGCTCCACCCGATCGGCGATCCCGCGAAACCGGCGATAGGGTTGGAAGAACCGTTCGATCAGGTTGAAATAGGGCAGATCGTGATTTCCGACTTCCACCGTCACCGGCACGTCGAGCGAACGGATCCAGTGCCGGGCCGCGTCGAATTCGCGATGGCGCGCACGCATCGTCAGATCGCCGGTGATCGCAACCGCTGCGGGACGCTGTTCCGCGATTTCCTGCCTGAGCCAGTCGAGCGCGCGATTATCCTCCAGCCCGAAGTGGATATCGCTGATGTGGAAGAGGAGAGTCGTGTCAGCCGCCATGCCCGGTCGCTAGCAGATCGACCTCGCACGCGGCCATGACGAATTCTTCCTGTGCGCGCCCCTGCGCCGGTTCGCCGTCGATCAGCAGGCCGACGGGTTCGCCCGCGCTGTTTGCCACCGCGATCCGGTCGAGCAGCCCGAGCCGGTCGTGCGGTCCGTCCCGAAACTGACGGCGGAGCAGGGCCCAGCCCTGCTGCAGGAACTCGCCGGCATTTTCCGCATAATAGGCATCGATCTGCATTCCCCATGGGCCGGGGGTCAGTTCGATCAGCGGATAGCCTTCGCTGCGTCCGATCTGCGGATCGCGGCAGCGAAGCATTGCACCATTGGTCGTTTCCGCGAAGGCCTCGCCGGCGCTGTCCGCCATGGCGGCAATATCCGCCTCGCGCATTGCCTCGCGCACTGCGTACCAGCTGGTTCCCGGCCCGGCGAGAAGACCGGCCAGGGCATCGCCGTGCGCCGTGCGAATGACCTCGGGGCGAACCCGCCGCGCCGCACCGCTACCGAAGCGGGAGAGAATGTCCTGCGCATCGGCATCGCCATGCAACCGTTGCGCCAGGAGGTTCATCGTCCCACCGGGCAGGACCAGGATCGTGCCGCCCCAGCCGTAGAGAGCGGTCACCGCTGCATTGATCGTGCCGTCGCCGGCATAGACTGCCAGTGTCTCGACGCCGGCTTCGTCGAGGGTCGTGGCATTGGGCAGCGGATCGTCGGGAAAGTCGATCCGGCGGGCGAGCGTCAGGCCATGATCGTTGCAGCAGTCTTCCAGCGCGTCGATCGCGGCGGGGGTGTTGCTACCGCTTGCGGAATTGACCACCAGCCAGAGAGGACCCATCGCGCTCATGCAAGCGAAGCGCCGGAAGGTCTTCGCGGTTCCCGCATTTACACCCGCCCTGTGAGGATGAGCCACGCGGAGGCGATGTTGAGCGCGGTGTAGCCGAGATAGGCCCAGACGATTGCGGGCCAGCCGTTCCCGACCAGCAGCATCGCCGCGAGCAGAACGAGAAATTCGGTCACCAGCGTGATGCGCCCGCCGAGCATGTGGACGAACCAGGGCATACGGCCCAGCAGGGGATGGCCGCTTTCAAGCACGGCCTTGTGCATCGCGAAATTCCCGATGCCCATGAGGAAGACGAAGATTACAGCCACGGTGCCCACCATGCACTCGCGCCCGTCGGTTGCCAAACGCGGTTCGTCGGGCGGTTCGTTCCGTCCGTCAGGTGGCGCGCGCGCCGGTCGACACAAGGCGATCTGTGGTCGAGCCGGGAATGCGGCGGCGGCCGGGCGGGCGTATCAACGGAACTGCGCGGTGCCTCCCCCCAATCCCCCCAAAGGGCACGCGCAAATGGAGGAGAACCCATGAAACGCCCCCTGATTGCCCTTGCCGCCATCGCCACCTTTGGCGCCACTGCCGCGCCCGCTTACGCGGATTCGCTTTCCATCCCCTATCGCGATCTCGACCTTTCGACGGCGGAAGGCCAGAAGGCCCTCGATCGCCGGATCGATGTGGCCGCTCGCGAATTCTGCGCGCTCGATCAGCAGCGCACCGGCACGCGGATCGCATCTTCGGGATCGCGTCGGTGCTACGTTGAAACCAAACGTCAGGCGAAGAAGCATTTCGCTGCCATCCTTGATGAGCAGCGGGTCGGCGGCTGATCACTCCGGTCGCGACCTCGGCCCGGACCGGTTCAGTCCCCCGGTCCGGGCCGAATTTCTGTTGGGACTGCAGGCTGCGGACAATCGCGCGCAGGCCTGACTGTATCGCCGGGCCCTATCGCCCGGCCATTGCCTTGACCTTGGGCAGATAAGTGCGCCCGATCCGCACGGCTTCACCGTCTTCCAGTTCGGCCGACCAGACGCCCAGCCCGTCATGGCGAAGGCCCCGAATACGATCCCTTCTCAAAATCGTCGACCGATGGACGCGGATGAACTCCGCAGGATCGAGCCGTTCTTCGAGCCCGGCGATCGTTTGCAGCAGAAGATAGCTGCGATCGTCCAGGTGCAGGCGGACATAATCGCGTTCCGCGTCGATGCGGTCGATCTGGTCGATCTCGATCCGCAGCAGTTCGGAACGATGCGGCACCCACAATTCGGCGAGCCACTTGCTTTCGCTTCGGACCGGCTTGCTGCGCCGCGACACGGCGCGTTCGATAGCGCGCGCGAGACGCTCATGCGCCACGGGCTTGAGCACGTAATCGACTGCATCGAGATCGAACGCCTCGACCGCGAAGTTGTCGTGCGCAGTGACGAAGATCACCGCAGGCCTCTGCGCACGCTTCGCCAGTTTGCGGGCGACCGAAAGCCCGTCGACTTCGGGCATAGTCATGTCGAGCAGGACGAGATCGGGGCTGAGAGCCTCCACCAGTCGCAGCGCGGCTGCGCCATCGCTGGCGGTTCCTACCACCGCGAGTTCGGGCAGCTTGGCGCAGATGACCTGCATCCGTTCGACCGCCAGCGGTTCGTCATCGACGATCAGGGTGCGAAAGGGTTTGTCGTCGTCTTCAGCCATGTTTCACCAGAGGGATGCGAATTTCAGTCAGATAACCGCCTTCGACCGGGCCGGAGGTGAGCGACGCCTCGCGCCCGAAGCGGGCCTGCAGGCGATCGCGCACGTTGGCGAGGCCGATCCCGAACCCCTGGCCGGCAGACGATGACGTTCCGGGGCCGTCGTCCTCCACCGTGATTGCGAGCCGTCCGTAGTCTTCGCGCGCGGCGACCCGGATGGTGACCGGCTTCTTGTGCGGGGCGACGGCGTAGCGCACCGAGTTTTCGACCAGCGGCTGAAGGATCATGCCCGGCACCCGCGCTTCGGCAAGATCGGCCGGCAGATCGAAGACCGCTTCCAGCCGGTCGGGGAACCGCACCGCTTCGATGGCGAGATACTGACGCTGAAGTTCGAATTCGTCCTCTATCGCCACATCGTTCGTCGGGTCTTCCGCCAGGCTGTGACGGTAGAAGCCGGCGATCGACTGGATCATGGTTTCGGCCCGGTCGGTCCTGCCGGTCATGACCAGCGACGACAGCGAATTGAGCGTGTTGAACAGGAAATGCGGGTTTACCTGGTAGCGCAAAGATCGCAGTTCGGCGGCTTTGGCGGCGCTGCGGAAACGGTCTTCGCGCCGTTCGGCTGCGCGCGCCTGCGCCCCTGCCAGCATCGCGAAATAGAGCGATGCCCAGGCAAGCAGCAGGAAATAGCGGCCGAGTGCGATATCGACCACCTGCAGCCATTGGTCGAGCCGCGATGGGGCCGGCGCGATCATCACGCTGGCCGGTGCGCCCGCCGTCGCCGCTTCGTTGCTTACCCCCAGCCCGGTCAGGTCCCGGAACCGTTCGGGCGGGATATCGACCAGCAGATTCCCGGCCTCGTCGCGGCGGATGTTGATTCCGCGATCGCGGCCGAAATTTTCTTCGACCTTGCGCTGCATGTCGGCAAAGACCCACTGATTGGTCTGTGCGATGGGGATTGCGATGGGGACTGCGATCAGCACCGCCGCCAGGATCTTGGCCCACAGCGGGCGATTGTCGAACAGTCGCAGGATCGCCCAGAGCAGCACGGTCATGCCGATGCCGACCAGTGTGACCAGCCCGCGCCGCCAGAGCATTTCGACCTGAGGCTCGAATCCGACGATTGCGGCGCGAACGGTGGTAAGCAGAAAATAGCACAGCCACAGCCCCGCCATGGAGGCGAGGACGGTGACGACCGGCACGCGGGCGCGCTCGTCGGCGGGAGCGGTTTCGACCATGTTCAACTTCCCGCTCTAGCCCTGATTGAAGGTCTCTCGCCAGCGCAGCGGTCGGAGCGCCTTGGCGCTTCGTCGAACGCCTTCACGCACCCTCGAGCAGCTTTTCGCGCGCGATCCGCTCTTTCCATTGCGCCGGGGCGAGCGTGTGCACGTTGTTGCCCTGCGCATCGACGGCCACCGTCACGGGCATGTCCTCCACCGTGAATTCGTAGATCGCTTCCATGCCCAGATCTTCGAATGCAACGACTTCAGCCTGCTTGATCGCGCGCGCGACGAGATAGGCCGCGCCCCCGGTCGCCATCAGATAGGCGACCTTGAAGCGGCTGATCACCTCGACCGCGTCGGCGCCGCGTTCCGCCTTGCCGATCATGGCCAGCAGGCCAAGATCCAGCATCGTTTCGGTGAACTTGTCCATCCTGGTGGCGGTGGTCGGGCCTGCCGGGCCGACGACTTCGCCCATCACGGGATCGACCGGGCCGACGTAATAGATCGCACGGCCGCGGAAATCGACCGGCAGGTCCTCACCCCGCGACAGCATGTCCTGGATCCGCTTGTGCGCCGCATCGCGGCCGGTCAGCATCTTGCCCGAGAGCAGCAGACGATCGCCATGCTGCCAGCTTTCCACTTCCTCTTTGGTCAGGTTGTCGAGATCGACCCGCCGGGCGGAGGCGTCGGGCTGCCAGTGAACATCGGGCCATTCATCCAGCTTCGGCGGTTCGAGATAAGTCGGGCCCGATCCGTCGAGCGTGAAATGCGCATGGCGCGTCGCCGCGCAATTGGGGATCATCGCCACCGGCTTGCCCGCCGCGTGGCAGGGCGCGTCGAAAATCTTGACGTCGAGCACGGTCGACAGGCCGCCCAGCCCCTGTGCGCCCACGCCCTGGGCATTGACCGCGTCGTAGATGTCGATCCGCAGCTTCTCGATATCGCTTTGCGGGCCGCGCGCCTTCAGCTGCGCCATGTCGATCGGGTCCATCAGGCTCTGCTTGGCGAGCTTGACGCAATGTTCGGCAGTGCCGCCGATGCCAATGCCGAGCATTCCGGGCGGGCACCATCCTGCGCCCATCGAAGGGATCTGTTCCAGCACCCAGTCGACGATATTGTCGCTCGGGTTCATCATCTTGAACTTGGACTTGTTCTCGCTGCCGCCGCCTTTCGCAGCCACGTCGATCTCCACCTTGTCGCCCGGAACCATTTCCACCGACAGGACGCACGGCGTATTGTCGCGCGTGTTGCGGCGCGTGAACGCGGGATCGGCCAGGATCGAGGCGCGCAGCTTGTTGTCGGGGTGATTGTAGGCCCGGCGCACCCCCTCATCGACCACGTCCTGCAGGCTGCGGGACGAATCGAGCCGGCAGTCCTGCCCCCATTTGACGAAGACGTTCACGATTCCGGTGTCCTGACAGATCGGCCGGTGCCCTTCGGCGCACATCCTGCTGTTGGTCAGGATCTGCGCGATCGCGTCCTTCGCCGCAGGCCCCTGCTCCGCCTCGTAGGCAGCGCCGAGCGCGCGGATATAGTCCATCGGGTGATAGTAAGAGATATACTGCAGCGCGTCGGCCACGCTCTCGATCAGGTCCGCTTCACGGATCGCTACTACAGGTCGTCCTTCAAAGTCGCTCATCGAAGCCAAGTTCCTTCCCATCGATTGGCGAATCCCATAGGCGCGGGGAATGCCTAGCGTCAAAGCGCTTGGCCGGGCGGGGCGATACGCCTAAAGCCATGCCCGATTGACCAACTGTGTTAAGCATGTAATACAGCGCGCCGAGGCTCCTAATGACACTTGCTGAAACCCGCCCCCCCGAAACCGATTTCGCCGCCGCACGGCGCGCCATGATCGACAGCCAGCTTCGCACGAGCGGCGTCAACGATGCGTTCGTGCTCGAACGGATGATTGCGGTTCCGCGCGAAGACCACGTGCCGGATTCCGCGCGCCGGGTGGCCTATATGGACCGCGCGATCGCGTTCGACGATGGCGGACATATCGCGGCACCGCTGTTTTACGGCGCCATGCTGAACGAAGCGCGGCCTGTGGCGGATGACGGCGTGCTCGTGGTCGATGGTGGCAGCGGCTATCTGCCCGCGCTGCTCGAACCGCTAGTCGCATTGGTCAAGACGGTCACGCCGGAAGGGGCGCAGGGGACGCTGCGCGGAACCTATTCGCTGATTCTGGTCGATGGTGCGGTCGAGGTGTTTCCCGCCACCCTCACCCGCCGCCTGGCCGAAGGCGGCCGGATCGTCACGGGTCTGATCGAAAACGGCGTGACGCGCCTTGCCGCGGGCCGCGCCGCAGGCAACGGGATCGGTTGGCTGCGTCTGGCCGAAATGGGCATTCCGCGCTTGCCGATCTTCGACGCGCCGAAGCGATGGAGCTTCTGAGATGAAGGGGAGGCGCGCATTGCCGGCCATGCCGGCACTGGTGGTCGGTGCAGCACTGTTTGCGGTGCCCGCCAGCGCCGATACCCTGCGCGAGGCATTGGTCGAAGCCTATCGCACCAATCCGAACCTTCAGGCTGCGCGCGCCGATCAGCGCGCGGTTGACGAAGGCGTGCCAATCGAAAAATCGGCGGGGCGGCCCAGCGTCGATGCCACTGGCCGATATTCCGAGTTTCTCAACCAGAGCTCCACCAGTTTCACAGCGCCCGAACGCGCCGTCACCGCCAATATCGATCTGGGCGTCCCGATCTATTCCGGGGGCGCGGTCAAGAACGCGGTTCGCGCCGCCAAAGAGCGTGTACAAGCCGGGCAGGCCGACCTGCGAGCTACCGAATCGGCCGTTTTCAGCCAGGTTGTCGCGGCCTATATGGACGTGATCCGCAACGAGGCGATCGTCGGATTGGCCGCCAACCAGGTCGATGTTCTTTCGACCAATCTCCAGGCCACCAGCGACCGTTTCGAGATCGGGGACCTGACTCGCACCGACGTTGCCCAGTCCGAATCGCGGCTTGCCGTTGCGCAGAGCGATTTTCGTTCCGCACAGGCAAATCTGGTCACCGCGCGGGAAAACTATATCGCGCTGGTTGGCGAGGCGCCGACCGATCTGCAACCGCCTCCGCCCCTGCCGGGCCTGCCCGCCAGTCCGGAGGCTGCGGTCGACGCCGCGCTTGAGAACAATCCCGATTTGATCGCTGCGCGCGAGCGGGCGCAGGCGGCCGGTTACGATATCGATGTCGCCGGTGCCGGACGGCTGCCGCGGGTCTCGCTGTTCACCGGCTACGGGTATGAAAACTACCTGGGTACGCTTGGCGGCGCGGTGACCGATGATCCGACTCTGCCCGATGCCGACGTATCGCAGACATCGGCCAGTGTCACGGCGGGCGTTTCCCTCAGCATTCCGATTTTCCAGGGCGGGCGTCCGGCTGCGCTGCAACGACAGGCCCAGGCGCGTGCTTCGGCCGCGCTCGAAGGCGTCATCGCGACCGAGCGTGACGTGATTGCGCAAGTGCGCGCTGCCTATTCCAGCTGGCAGGCCTCGCTTGCGATTATCGAAAGCTCGCAATCGGCGGTCGCCGCCGCCGAATTGAGCCTGGAGGGTGTGCGCGCCGAAAACTCGATCGGCAACCGCACGATTCTCGACGTGCTCAACGCAGAGCAGGAATTGCTCAACGCGCAAGTCGAACTCGTGACTGCGCGGCGTAACGCTTACGTCGCCGGGTTCAGCCTGCTTGCCGCGATGGGCCGCGCCGAAGCGCGCGATCTCGGCCTCGACGGAGACGGTCTGCTCTACGATCCGCAGCTCAATTTCGAGCGGGTCGAAGGCAAGTGGTTCGATTGGGACCGGGACCCGGAGCCAGTCGCGCAATCGACAAGAACCGTTGACATCCCGGCGCAGGACGCTGACATTCCAGAGCAATGAACGCATTCGGGTCGGCCTGTGCCGATCCTGCATCAATCGAGGGCCAGACGGGGGGCCGGGAACTTGCACCAGCAGAACGAAGCATCGGTCGAGGAGATTCTCGAATCGATCAAGAAGGTCATTGCGCGCGATAACCGCGCGAGCGCCGCCGAAACGCGCCGCCGGCGCGAGGAAGAGGGCGTTCCCGCATCGGACGTCCAATCGGATAATGAGCACGAAGGGGTGCTCGACCTTGGCTCTGCCGCTTTCGTTGAGGAAGCGCGGGACGAAGACACCGCCGAAGAAGAGGCGGGCGAGGATTCGCCGCTGACCACCGATGCGGTACGCGATTCGCTGCGTGAGAATCTCGCCGCGCTCGCCATGCTGGCTGAACCGGGTGCGCAGCCGCAGATCGTGCGTTCCGGCGAAACTTCGCTGGAAGGTCTGGTCCGCGACATGCTGCGGCCGATGCTTGCCGAATGGCTTGACCGGAATCTGCCCGCGATGGTCGAGCGGCTGGTCAAGGCCGAGATTTCGCGCATAGCGGGCAAGCGCGGCTAAGGCGGAATTGCCTTCGGGGCCAGGGCCGCGTCCGCTGGCACAGGCAGGCTGGCCGACAGCGTTGCAGGTTGCGGTGCCGGACGCTAGGCCAGCGTTCATGATAAGGATCGCAGGCTTCGCAGCCGTTCTCTGCGCGCTGACAATCGCAGCGCCCGCCCTTTCCCGCGAAACCGCGCCGATGACGGCGCAGGATCTGGTGACGATGCCGCGCCTGGGGGCGCCGGTCGCTTCGCACGATGGCCGATATGCGGTCTATCCCGTCACCACGACCGATTCCGACAGTTATGCCCGCACGACGCAGTTCTACTTGCGCGATCTGTCGGGCACCGATGCGCAGGCCGTGGCGCTTGACCTTGGCGGGGCAGCGGGCAGCCCCGCATTCGGAGCGGACGGCTGGCTCTACTTCCTTTCCGATCGCGCCGGCGCCGATGGGGCGGAGCGCAGCCGGGTCTGGCGCATTGCGGTCGGGCCGGCCGGCGCGGCTTCTGCGCCGGAACAGGTTACGCAAGTCAGCGCCGCAGTGACCGGCTTCGCGCTTTCGCCCGATGGCCAGCGCATTGCGCTGTTCGGCGACATCGCCCGCGATTGCCCGACATTCGGCTGCGACACTGAGAACGGCGGCGCGCGGCATCTTCCGGGACCGGGCGATGGCAGACTGTACGATGCCGATGACGGCTTCGTCCGGCACTGGGATACCTGGGAAACACCGGGCGTTTTCGCGCGCGTGTTCGCGTTCGATCTGATCGACGGCAAGGTCACGGGCGAAGGCATCCCGCTCGACGGCCCGGCGGGGGCAGACAGTCTGGTGGGTGACACGCCGACCCGCCCCTTCGGTGGGGGAGAGGATGTCGCGTGGGCACCGGACGGGTCGGGCGTCTATTTCGCCGCGCGCCGCTCCGACGCGAGCGAGCCGACCTCGACCAATATCGATATCTGGTGGAACGGCCTGTCGGGCATGTCGCCGGTCAACCTCACCGCAGCCAACGCGGCGACCGATACGCTTCCTGCCCCGTCGCCCGATGGCAAGTGGCTTGCCTGGGCCGCCATGGCGCGCCCTGGTTACGAAGCCGATCGGCTGGTGATCCACTTGCGCGATCTGGCCAGCGGCGAAACGCGAACGCTGACGCAGGATTTCGACCGCTCGTTCGGCTCGCTCGCCTGGACGCCCGATTCGCGCTGGCTTGTCGCAACCGCGCAGGACGTGCTCGACACTCCGGCCTTTCGGATCGATCCGGCGACGGGTCAGGTGGAAGAGTTGGACCTGATGGCGGGCAATGAAGCGCACATCGGCAATCTCGTGCCGCTATCCGGCGACCGCCTGCTGTTCACCCGCGATTCGATCGGCGCGCCGCCAGAATTGTTCCTGTCGCAAGATTGGCAGCAGGCCATGCCGCTGACCGAAATCGCCGGGCGTCACCTGGGCCGGCTCGTGCCTATCGTCACCCGCCGCTTCAGCTTTGCCGGGGCCGACGGGGCCACAGTCTGGGGCCAGATCACCAAGCTCGATGGGCACGATGGACCGATGCCCGCAATCCTCTATGTCCACGGCGGTCCGCAGGGTTCGTTCAACGATGGCTGGTCGACCCGGTGGAATCCTCGCGTGGTCGCGAGTCAGGGCTATGCAGTGGTGTCCGTCGATTTTCACGGGTCCACGGGTTACGGCCAGGCCTTCACCGACGCGATCAATCGCGACTGGGGCGGCAAGCCGCTCGAAGATCTGCAGACGGGGCTGGCGGCGGCCCTGGCGCTCGATCCTCAGATCGACGGCACGCGCGCCTGTGCCATGGGCGCCAGCTATGGCGGTTACATGATGAACTGGATCGCCGGGCAATGGCCCGACCGGTTCGACTGTCTGGTTCAGCACGACGGCCTGTTCGACATGCGCAGTTTCTACTACGCGACCGAGGAACTGTGGTTTCCGCGCTGGGATTTCGGCGGGTCCTATTCCGCGAATCCGCAGGCCTATGAAAAATGGAACCCCGTGCATCACGTGGACAAGTGGAAGACCCCGATGCTGGTCGTGACCGGCCAGAAGGATTTCCGCGTTCCCTATACTCAGGCACTGGGCGCGTTCACCGCACTTCAGGAGCGCGGCGTACCGGCTCAACTGCTGGTCTTCCCGGAAGAAAATCACTGGGTGCTGGGGGCGAAGAATTCGCTGCAATGGCACGAAACGGTTTTCGACTGGCTCGACCGGTGGCTGGGCGAGGAATGACGAGCCCCAGGGATCTGGCCAGGGCGCAAAGGGCACTGGGTGCGATCGGCGGCGAAACGGTCGCCCGCCATATTTTCCTGTGCGCAGTATCGGAAAAGCAGAAATGCTGCCGCCGGGAAGAGGGGGAGCGTGCCTGGAAATACCTCAAGAAAAGGCTGAAGGACTTGCGCCTCGCCGGGACGACGGTTCAGCGGACGAAAGCCGATTGCCTGCAGGTGTGCGAGACAGGGCCGATCGCGGTCGTATGGCCTGACCAGGTCTGGTATCATTCCTGCACCGAGGATGTCCTCGAACGGATTATCCAGCAACACCTGATCGGCGGGGTGCCGGTGGAAGACTATCGTCTCCACAGCGCACCCGGCGGCTGAACGGCCTTACGCCGACGGAATGGCTCACGCCGTCGCCAGCGGGGCACATTGCGGATCGAGCGCGATTGCCCCGCGGCGCAGCGCCGCCCGTGCGAGCCGCTCCACCTCCACCTTTCGCCGGGCGGGAGCGAGCGATTGCGACGGGGCCGGGCGGACGATTTCGGCATCGTATCCGTCGGCGACGATAACCCCGCAGCATTCGGGCCGAAAATCGGCAAGGTCGAGCGGTGCCCGATCGAGCGCGAGCGGAAGCCCCCAGTAAAACCGATCGCAGAAATCCAGATAATCGGGCCACTTGCCATCGCCCAGCAAGTCCG
Source organism: Pelagerythrobacter marensis (assembly GCF_001028625.1). Taxonomy (NCBI): domain Bacteria; kingdom Pseudomonadati; phylum Pseudomonadota; class Alphaproteobacteria; order Sphingomonadales; family Erythrobacteraceae; genus Pelagerythrobacter; species Pelagerythrobacter marensis. The sequence goes on from NZ_CP011805.1 coordinate 2,533,937, forward strand.
CGCGGCTCACCTTGATCTCGACGATAACGATGCGCCCCTTCGCATCGATACCCATCAGATCGGCGCGCCTGCCATTGCGCAAGGGCATTTCGCCGAGGCACCAGATATCGTTGCGCGCGAACAACCGGGTAATCCCGCGCGCGACATCGGCGGCGCTGGCATTGTCGAGGGCAGACGCGGTCGGCAGGACATCGATCATCCCCCATCTGTTGGAACAGATAGGGAACTCAGTCAAGTGCGGCGACGGTTATCGAGGGTGTCAGGCGCTGCGACGCGGGCCGAGGGCGCCTGCCTCCGGCGCGAGGGCCAGCAGGGCATCGCGACGCATGCGGTATTCTTCCCACAACGCCTTCGCCGGTTCGCTGGCGTCGCATCCGCGCGCCTTCACTGCGAGAAGCGCCGCGAGTCCGGGGCGAAGCATCGCCGCCAGATCGCAAAGCCCATCGCGAGCAAGGTCGAGATGCCATCCGCCCATGTCGCGAATCGCCGCGGCGAAGTTGCGCTCCGCCGGGGCGGGGCGTTCTGTCGCAACCCCGGCGATCAGCCCGATTGCCGCCCCTGCCTCGCGCAGGGCGGACCATTGCGCGCTCAGCGACGCTTCGCCAGTCGGGGCCTCTGCTGCCGCCGGGTTGATGGACATTGGCGCATTCATGATTCGGGCATATCCCCGATTCGCTTGCCAAATCGCTAATCGCCGATCAGTTGCGGGCTGCGGCCAAATTCAACTGGCACGCGGCTCCCCCCTTTGCTAAGCGCCCCGCTCGCGCCAGCACCCGTAGCTCAGCTGGATAGAGCGCTGCCCTCCGAAGGCAGAGGCCACAGGTTCGAATCCTGTCGGGTGCGCCAGCATTTCCGCCGTTTTTGCCCGTTAGACCGATTTTGCCTTCCGGTGTGTTTCCGGCGAAATGGGGGGAACAGTCGCAAATTATCGCGTCGCTCAAGTAGGATGCGTGCCGAGTCACCACACTTGGTTCGCTCTCGACCCGAAAGCAGACATTCCCGCAGTGTCAGCTTTGCGCCCTCCTCTCCGCCATTAGTTCAGTCACGCGCAGTTCCTGAAAGCGGTCGTCGCTAATAGCCTTCCTCGACTACCAACTTATCTCTCGGTTCAGGCTAGCATGAACATAGTGAATCGATAGCCCGCGCAGAAAAGCCTGCCAAGGTCGCGGACCCATGAAATGGGAATGGCGGCCATGCTGCCACATAATTACGGCGCGGCCAGCGAGCCCAGCGGCACGAGCACGCATTTGAAGCTCACTGAGAATATCCTCTTTTTCGCTATCCGGCTTATTGTGTATTGCCGGATCAAGCGGAAAGATAATCATATCTTGACCTTGCCGACGAATGTGAGCGACCTTGAAGCGAGGCATAATCACACCTTTCTTTCTGACTTACTTTGTTCGGAATACGTTGGCCTGAACCGACATGGTCGAAGAAATGTCTAAGGTGCAGGAGTTACACCCGTCTATTTGGACCAATGGCCGGTGACCCATTCCCACGCGTGACGATCATAGTCCCAGCGCCAATGTGCCCTGACCCACTTTGTTTTTCCTAAAGGACGGATCGTCCGCATGTTTTGCATGCGATCCATGGGTTTTGGGGGGCGAGGCGGACGAAAACGTTTTATTGAACTGCGCATTATCTTCACCTTACTGATAGGCCGGCCGCGCCGTCACCGAACGCGCCCTGCTTTGATTAACCCTTGGGCGGGAAGGGATCATTCCCGTAGCTGTCACGCTCGCGGATTTGGCCGTTACGACCATGGATCAGCAGTTCACTTTGCTGACGTTGCGCTGTGCTGCGTGCCGCCTGCGCCGCTTCGGCTTGGGTCGAGTGGATCGATGACACTCGGCTATTGCCGGCGCCGCGAACGGCCCAACCACCGGAATGCGGGACAACATGTTGATTCTTACCTGCCATTGGACAAACCTTTTCGTTCTGTTAGTGACGCACCGTTGCGAGTCTGCAACGTATGTAGGATAATTCCGTATGTCGAACAAAATTGCAAGAGTCGAACGGTGACGGCCGTTCATTTCGATGGGGAAAAGTTCGTGGCGGCTCTGGATAGCACCAGACGGGCGCGGAACATGACATGGCGTAAGGTTGCCGATGAAGCGCAGGTGAGCGCATCGACATTGACCCGTTTGTCACAAGGAAAGCGGCCGGATGTCGATAGCCTTGGTGCTCTGACACATTGGGCCGGCCTAGATACCGATGCGTTCTATAGAACCGACACCCCTGCCCAAATCACTGAACCTCTCGCTAAGGTGACAGCCTATTTGAGGGCCGACCCGAACCTCAGCGACGACGGAGCAAAAGCATTGGAAGCAATTCTCCACGCAACCTACGAACAGTTTCGGAAAAAATAAAATGGCACTTCGGCGAGGTTTCAAGACAGAAGCGAACGCTACTTCTCGCGAGATTCGTGCGGAACTCGGCCTCGCCAACGATGCGCCACTTTGCCCATTTGTGACAGCCAAGCATCTGGAGGTTGAAGTCGTAAAGCTGTCAGCTTTTACGGCTCAACACCCCGAAGCTGTCGACTATCTTATCGGATCGATGGGGCAAACTGAGTTTTCAGCGATCACCGTCTGTATCGGAACGCAGCGCGTCGTCATCTACAACGATGGGCATTCGCCAGCGCGGTGCGCTGCCAATATCATGCATGAGCTGAGCCATCTGCTGTTGCTGCACCCGCCGCACCCCCTGTGTGGGGAGAACGGCAAACGGCATTTCGACGCCTCCCTTGAAGACGAAGCCAACTGGCTCGGTCCTGCATTGCTGGTTTCGGACGAAGCAGCAGTAGCAGTAGCGAAGCGCAATATAGCTTTGAGTAGCGCCGCTAATGAATATGGGGTGAGCAGGCAGCTGATGCAGATGCGACTTAACGTAACTGGCGCCCATCGGCGCGCGTCCCGGGCAGCATAGTGGTGTCAAAACCGAGCCGTTATGACACGGCTTGAATGGCGGCTATTCGCTCATCTCGAACAGAAAGCTGCCATTCAGCAATCGGCCCAATAGAAGACCTTACAGTGGGATTAGCCCCTTTGCTAACCGCTCAGTTGCAGTATTATTTCGATTGCGAGATGCTCGTTGCATCCAGAATCACGCGAACGGTTTCCTCTGGCTGATCCCACATCGGGAAGTGTCCGCTACGCTCGAACCAGTGCAGCGTCGCTTCGGGGAAGGCTTCCATCGCGCGACCCGCCTGCTGCGGTAGGCACAGCCGATCCTTGCGTCCCCAGCCGATGACGACCGGCGCAGCCGTGTTTGCGGGGCCCTTTTGCATTGCGCCGTTGACGAGGTCCTTCACGAGCGAATTGACGGTGCGCGTATCAGCCAATGATTTCAGCTCGCGCGCGACGAATGCGGGGTCGAGCGCCCAAGGCCTCGCTGAGAGCTGGGCCATCAGCGCTGTTCGCCCTGCGACATTTCCGGTGATGGCAGAAAGCGCAGGTCGCAGCGCGCGAACCAGGGCAATCGATGGCGTTATGGTGGCTTTGAAGAACGTCCTCTCCCACCCATGCCAGAATCCGCCCGGGTCCAGTGCGACGACCGCACCCGATTGGCCGCGACGCGCCATCTCAAGCACCAGGCGAGCGCCCAACGAGCTACCCGCCATATCGACCCCGATGAGATTTTCGGTGCGGAGCCAGCTGTCCAGACTGCGCGCAAGTCCGTCGAACGTGCCGCTATCGGTCTCTTCGGGTGTCTGTCCGTGGCCGGGCAGGTCCACGGCGATTACCTCCCTGGCCCGGGAAAGCGCAGGCGAGATCGTGTCCCACGAGCCGCAGGTTGCCCCGAGTCCGTGGACAAGGAGAAGGGGTTTTCCGCGCCCCGTGCGCGTGTAGTGCATGGTCATGTAGTGGTAACGTCTCGCACCGGCTTATGGGCCCGTGGACGCCTACATTGCCGAAGGTAAAGCCAAGAGCGGACGGTCCGCTATCGGCCCATAAACTGACTTTCGGGTGGGCTGAGCAGAATGTCCGCTTCCCACCCCAGAACCCGCTATCCGCGTTCCTTTTCTGTGGCGGTGAATGCCAACGGAGCCAGCGAGATAATCTCGTCGATGATCTCTTCGGTGACTTTGAGCGCGAGCGGATAGTCCCCCGGCGAATCGATGCCGTAGAGGTCCGATGGGTCCGGGCGGTGGTGCCCCAGCATATATTTGCCTTCGATCCATGCGGTGCGCCCGAGGCGATCGCGGCCCAGCTGTGCCATGGACCGGCGGATCAGTTTCAACCCAGCCTCCCGATCGCCCGGAAGTCCGAGTGCATCCTGCATGGCTTCGAACGCCTTCCGGACCGAAGCGACGGTCACGAAGAAACCGTGGGTCTCGTCCAACAGCGAAGCCACCTGACGGGCAATCGGAACTGTCGGACGATACTTGCGGGTTTGAGTGCGACCCTTAGGGTTGAGGTTGAGCAACTGGCGCTTCGACTGCCACTGACCGCGCTTTTTGCTGGTCGATACGTCATGCGCTGCATCCGGGCGCGCCCACGTGGCTACGCTGATCTGTAGAAAGCGCAGAAGGTTGCGACGGTCCGCGACCCGTTTCGCATAGTTCTTGTCGCTTTCTCCATCCTTCCTGGGCGGCTCGGTGCAATAGCGGAACATATCAGCGAGTTCGGATACCGACGCCCGGTAGGTTGGAGTATGACTTACCTCGGTGTGCTTCTTCGGTTTGAATTGGGCGCCCTTTTGAATGTGCTCCTTCTTTTTTGCGAAATTGATGGCCGCCGCCAGCTGCCTGACGCTCGCTTCGACTGTGCCGGGCGCACGTTCCCGTGTTGAACCATTGCCCTCCTCGACAGGGATCAAGATATTCCATTCGCGAAAGTCCTCGATCCATTCTTCGTTCACCTCGTTACAGAGCGTTGCTAACGCGTCGTTCTGCGTGAGGTAATCCAAGACATGAGCGAGCCGTGGCCTTATAGAACTGATGCTTGGTTTGCTCTTTTTGGCAGCCAAGTATGCTTCGATGGCTTCGGTAAGCAGATAGCTGCCGTCGGTCGTGATGGGTTGACCACATGCGTAACATACGGCCCGCCCCTTTTCGTTTGCTAGGTAAAGCGTGTCGAGTTGTAGTTCAGCTACATCAATATCGGCCGTGCCCGTCGACTTGCTTCGTTGACGTCCTGCGGCTGCGTCATACCAGACGATCTGGAGGTAGGGGGATCGGAGGGTGCCGTCGCGCTTCCGATCGTAGACGAGCTTATAGTCTCCCCGTTCGTAGAGGGGCTTCTCCGTTTTACGCATTCTAGCCTCTGTTTTTTTGCAACCTCGGCTTGGATGAGTTCGCCGACGCCAATCTCGTTGAGCAGGTCGAGCGCGACGGGATCGAGCCGAAGCCCTTTTCCCTTCTCACTGTTCCTCGACCACTTCCGGGCGATCTCACCCAAAGACTGCTCCACGCTTCGCTCCTGCAAATTCAGTCGCCAAATCGACTAATTGGACTTGTAGGATCTTGTGGAAACTGTTTGTGCAAACTCGACCCATGCCAGCCGAAGGACCCCCTCGATTTTCACGCAGCGACCTCGACGCCGGGGTCGCCAAGCGTTTGAAGGAAATTCGCCAATCGAAGCAGATGACGCGGCAGGAACTAGCGGTCGCAGCACGAATCTCAGCCAAGACGCTGGCTAGACATGAGCAGGGAAGGCAACGCCCCAGCGAACCCGCGCTTCGTCGCTTGGCGACGGCGCTAGGAGTTCAAATTTCAGATTTGGCTCCGGGCTGGAAGAACGATGATCTTAACAGACCTACGACTGGCACCGAGCATCCTGGGATTGGATTGAGATTGCTACGGAAGGAATGGGGTGTGTCTCTAGAAGCTGCCGCAAAAGCAGCTGGAGTAAATGCAGGCACGCTATCTAGGTTCGAGCGCGGCATGCACGCATCTCGTAAGCTAGCTAAACGGGTCGAAGGTCGAATAGGCGATCGACTCGTGTTGACCTCGGACGCGCTCGCTCGCCTTCTTCGTTTTGAAGATGCTGAAACATTGACTTTTGCGTGCGAGGAAATGGCCAATGACGGCAAACCATCGATCAGTTAGCCTCCAACCCGTTCTATGGCCGGCTTGATGTGCGCTTTGCGCCCCCACTTTGGTCATTCGCGACGCGTTCGGGCACGCTTGAAAGCGAACGTTCCTCAGGGCTTATGCCAAGCCATGGGTAAGCGCCTAATCACCTTGGCGACCAGACGACTTCGGTGTCAGGTCTTCGTGATTTTTGGCCCGAGGTAGACGACCGCCAACTTCTCACGTCCAGCTTCGAGAGGCCACTCGAAATGGAGTCGGAACGTGCGGTGCGAGATCTTCCCGTGCCAATGGGCCAGAATCTGCTCACCGTCCGCCCGATCGAAGGTCAGTTCCTTGTCGAACGTCCTACGGTTCGTCTCGGACTCGCCGGAGAACGGCGCCCGGTCTCCTTTAAAATACTGATCGACGACTTCTCTTGCGACTATACCCTCAGCACCGTCCTCGCTCCGGTCTCCTGCGTAAGTGTCGAGGAGCGCGAGAAGCGACATGGCCCTCTTGGCGATCGAAGCCTCGAACGGCTCGCGGGCTAGAACTGCATCCCTATGGAGATCGCCGATGTCGAGATTGGCAAAACGCTCCCGCGCCGTGTCGACTAGTTCTTCCCAGCTGGTGATCGGCGGGGCGGCGCGGGCAACGTCACGCTCCAGCGCCTCGAGCTCCCAAAGATTGCGCACTTCGTAGCGCCCATATCGCTCCTCGGGCAAGCCGTGGTCGACCGCCAGCGGATCGCGGGCGAAATCCTTCCCGCCACCTTCGAAGCTGAAGGTCGAGCATTCTTCTTGCTTCTTAGTCCGGCGGGCCGCCTCGCCGAGACCGCTGGACGTAACCTCCAAGCCTTCGAACTCGAAGAAGTCGTCAGGCTCGGGTGCCCGGTCGTCGTCGATGAAGGGTCCGGTCCTGTCGATCCAAGTGAGCAGCGCACGTTGAAGGTCCCGGTCGCCGTATCGCGTAATCAGCGCCCTCACGTCGGCATCTCGGGCGACCTGTGCCTGGGGTAGCATCCGCGTAACGCGCAGGTTGTTCTTGAGAGTTCCGCTACTATGCCGCAGGTCCAGCAGCCCACGCAGGACAGCAAGAAAGTCGGCATCGTCGACGAACTGCCCCTGCAGCGAGGACTCGTTCACGAACCATAGCATTCACGACCACCCGGCCAGCTTGCCGACGTCGTTGTCGCTCTGGTCGAAGAAGCCTTCCGGCCAAGAGCTGACACGTCCGTGTCTGTCTACCTGCGGGGTAGTCACTCCGTGCCCGGCTTCACTTGCTCCGGCGAAGAAAGTCAGGCCCGCGTCGGCTGGCGGGAGCACGCCCTCGGCAACTGCAAGCCGGATGCCGTTCAGCACGTGGTCGCTATGGGTTTCGACTAGGAGCTGAACCCCAGCGGTCGCGAAGCAGGCGAGCATACGGCCCGCGCGCGACTGGGCCTGAGGGTGGAGATGGGCTTCCGGACTATCAATCACGACGACATCGCCGGGCTCCGCCGCGAGCAGGGCGACAACGATCGGGAAGACGTAGGTGAGACCGTAGCCAACGTTGGCGGGTCGCTTCCACTCGCCGACCTCTGAGAGCCTGAACCTGAGCACAAGCGACGACGCAGTCGGCACAGCCTGCACATCGGCGGCGGCGCCAGGCGCCAAGAAGTCCAGCCACGCGTCCACCTGGCGGCGGAAGGTCGTGCCAATGCTGTCGGGGCATTTGGCTTCCACCCGTACCTCCTCGTCGGCAAGCTCGTGATACCAGTGACTTGCGTAGCGACCGTCTACCCCGACGTCTGCCTGACCGGAGTACGACCGGTCCGGTATCGGGAAGGAATCAGCAGGTCCTCCGCGGACCGCGCTTATGTGAACGAGGCGGTCGATCTTTCGAGACAACTCGCGGGCGCCGCCCTCCGATGCCGTAGTCACGGTGCTAAGCACCCTGTCACCGGCCTTGGCCGACACGGTTACCTCCAGGTCGTCATCGCCCGAAGCGAGCGCAAACCTCGTCGCCCGGTCGCCACGACTAGACCTTAGGACGTCACCGGCAGAGCCCAGACGCACAACCTCGCCATTGAGCGGAAGCTTACCCGTCTTGCCCGTCGAACCCCACGCGCCGAGCCGCGCCGCTTGCGCTAATAGGAGCAGCGGCTGGAGCGCAGTCGACTTGCCCGCCCCGTTGAAGCCAGTGAAGAGGGTGAGAGGTTTCAGTGGAAGACGCAGGTCCTCGAAGCACTTGAAGTGTTCGACTGTGAGCGTGTCTAGCATCCCATTCAAAGCTCGAACCGCCTGAGCGCCTCCTTCATCATCGCGAAGCGCGTCCTCACGGCCTGCGTGCTGTTGGTCGAGTAGGTGATTGCACGGGAGAAGTCCTCATTCGTCACCAGGTTCTCGATCGTCTCGCGGAGTTCTTCGTGCTCCGCTTCGACAATTTGGTCGACTATTGCGGCTAGCAGCACGGCGCTTACTTCGAAAAGCGAGATGTTGATAACGCTGCGGGGCGCTTCGGCGAGATCAGATGCCAGCGACTTGCGGAACGCGTGGTGACCGAAGAGCACGCGGCTGAGGTTCATCGCCGCGTCGAAACGGCGTCTCAGCTCGTTGCGCTCCTCCTCGTCGAGGGCCGCGAGACGCTTGAGGCCTTTGGCGAGGAAGACGTCCATATCCCCGGCGGTATATTCCTCCCAACCCATCAACGCGAAGGCACAGAAGCGGTTGATGGCTTCGCGGTCGCGCATCGCTTTGCTGTCCAACGACCCGGCAGTCGCGTCCTGGAAAGCCTGACCCTCGGCGGCGGACTTGAGCCAGCGCGTCGCCGGGCCGTTGTAGAGTGCGTTGCGCATCTGCTGCCGCGTCAGCGTCGCGCCGCTGTTGACCCGCTCAAAAATGTCGAGCCGAGCCTGCTCCGGCGCCTTCGCGTCGAGGATGTACATGGTGAGCTGAGTGTCGCTGACCCGTTCCTGCAGGTTGATTGGCAGGTCGTCGAAATAGCGTCCCTCCAGCTCATGCGATCCGGTAATCTCTCCCGATGTGAGCCCGGTGAGGCGCAGCTGATTTCCGAGAAACCGGGCGAACGTCGTAAGTCGCTGGAGTCCGTCGACAACGATGATGCGTCCATCGGGTGCCTCCGCGACATAGAACACTGGAAGCGGAATGCGCATCACGCAGCTCTCGATGAGCTTCGACTGCTTGGCGTTCGACCATACGAAATCACGCTGAAAATCCGGGTCGAGGACGTAGCGCTCCTTCTCGATCCGCGAGACCACCTCTCCGACCGTGCGCTGCTCGGTCCGCACGAAGACGGCGTCGAGAGGGTAGTCCCCCCATCCATCGCCGCTCGTAGAATCGTAGCCTTCGATCTCCTCGCCTTCGAGAAGGATTGGCTCTACCCCATCCGTCTCGGTTTCGCTCGGCGTCTCGTCCACCTTTGTATTTCCTTGTTCGATATGCATTCCCATATGTTTAGGGTCAAAGTCGCTCGCGGCAACTGTGTACGAAGCGCGTAACCGTAGTTGCCACCATCAGAGTTGCAATCTGTGTGATCGCCGAACATGCCCGTCCTTGTGGCACGCCGAGTAAGGTCATGCATAGCCGCCCGCTCATCGACAGGCGTTTTGACGATCATAGCTCAACCGCAGAACGACCGGCTGGACGTCTTGACGACCTAGCTGAACAGACGAACGAGTGTCCGTTCCTCGGGGTCGCTTACCCACAAGCGGCCAGTCAGCAGGCGGCCCCGCTTCAGACGGTAGCATCTCATCCATTCGCTTTAATTCCTATGCGGCCAAATCCAGATCCTTGAATTCGTCCCACACCTTCGCAGCGCGCCTTTTGATTAGGCGGCGAGTCGTCGCCAATTCGGCCTGATCCATCCCCCCAAAATCTGCGAGGGCTTTCCCGCACAGGCCTTGGCCAATACCGTCAATCACTCCCTCGGTCTTTGGCGAGTTTCCGGCTACATCCTCCAGGGCTTTTCGACAGGCCTCGGCGCGCACGGCGATTTCGTAGGCCTCGTCTGGCGCGTAAGGAGTCGCCGATTGATTGCAGGCCTCGCGGAGAAGCGGCTCATCCCTTTCGCGCTTGGCGATGACCGCGCTCGCGAGCGAGCGCATGACAGCCATCAAAAAGTGTTCGATCTTCAGCCCGACGGGGCAACTGCGAGAGGTCAGCGCGCGCAGAATCGCTTCCTGCAGCATGTCGTCCGGGTCGATACCGGCAGTGAAGGCACGGAACCGCGCCACGCTCATCAGCTTCGAGCTAGCGCTCGTGTCAATTGCTGCGATCGCGGCGCGAACTTGCGCTTTCGTGAGATACGAGCTTGCCGCGGTACTCGATGATGTGTGCGCGCCACTACCCGAATTCGGACAGCCGTTCGTCGATTTTTTGATTTTGGTGCCGTTTCCGGCGGGAGCCTTTGCCATGGTTTCCTCGCTGGGCGAGCGAGACCACGGGCGTGGACAGCAATGTCGAAGATGTCATTTCGTGACCTCGAGCGCCATTCGAACGCGCACGGGTTGCGTGCGGGTTCACAGGGTTAGCGCGACTCGAATCAAGGTCTCCGGCTCGGGGTACTATCCCGGCACGCTGCATCGCGACCCTGCTTTGCCATGGGATGATTTAAGAAGTGGTTACCGTCGCCTTCCCGCATCGGCGGCGGTTGGTTCTTCTATGTGCCGGACCGGTGGTGTCTGAATTTCACCGGTCCGACGTATATAGGATTGTGGCTTAGGCCGCGTCGTCGAACCCTGCGGCAATCCCGTCGTGCAGGCTATTGGCGTAGGTTCGCAATTCTCCTGCGAACGTATGGTCCGGGCGCCGCCGCAGGAAGCCCTCGACCAGCGCGATGATCGCGGGCTCGAGCCGCAGTCCATTCGTGCCCTGGGCGACGAGCCAGCCGATCTTCGCAATGGCAAGCAGCGGGCAGTCGAGTTCGACGTGATCGCGCAAGCTCTGCCAAGCGGCGTCGCTGGCCGGCCGGGGCACGCTCGGTTTCGCTGCGACGACGTCAAACGGCACGCCCATACGCAACAGCATTTGGGAAAGGTGAGTCCAGGTGCGGCCGCCGCCCTTCAGCTGCAGCCCCAGATCGATGTGAGGCCGAGGGCCTTTCCGACCGGGTTGGTCAATGAGCTGCGGCGGTAGTCGTAGTCCGTGGGCCATGCTCGCTTGCAAGAGAATGGGAACATCCATGGCAAGTCCGCCATAGGTTAGCACCGGCTTGTCTTCGTTCGCGCGTAGATAGTCGAAGGCTTGGCGTATCACGCCTTCTTCGTCCCCCCAGTCCCGTTCACTCCAGCTGCCGATTTCGCCGGTGCTAACCCTGCCCTCATCGTCGATGGTGAACTGGAACACTCCAGCTGCCATGACGCGTTTCACCGCAACCGCGCGGCGCTGCGATGCAGGGTCCATGGCCCGATGCAGCTCGTGCAATTCCCGGTCCCAGAAGAATTCCGCGTCGAGTGCAATATACGTTTTTGCCATTGTGCTTTTTCCTTTCTCTAGCTGTTGGCATCATGACGCTTCGTCAGAAGGGGAGCGGGCGGGCCCGCTCGATTGCTCTCCAAGCTTCCCATGCGGTCGAGAGCGAGTTTCGCTCGTCCGGAGAGAACTGCGACCACAGGAAAGCGGCCCAGAGGCATTGGGCCTCGTCTGGCGCCTTGCGCGACCGGGATAGGATGTTCGCGCCGGGTCCGGCGCGTTCGATCCGATACGCCGCGGCGATTTCCTCCAGCACTCTGTTGGCGCACTCGAGCGGAAGGATGTCGAGATCCGCGCGCTCGCGCTGCAGCAGTTGCAGGTCAGCCGGAGGAAGTGGGCCACCTGCAGCAAAGCTGTGCCGCAGATAATGTTGCGCGGTGCGCGAGGCCCTCGCGATCACCGTCGCGTGTCTAGGGATGCGCGCGGCAATTCCGTCGAGGATCGAGGCGCGCGTGGCCGTCCGATCAAACGCAGCGTGATCGATGGTGAACCGGGCGCCGGCCTTTCGGCACCGGGTGACGGTGAAGAGCGCGGTCGAACGGATTGCCGAGCGTGCGGCGTGCTCGCTGGCATCGCGGATGATGACAAGCGAGCATAGGGTGTCTGGGTGCCGCCTGGAATTGGTGGTCATGGAAATGGTCCCTTGCTGGTGAACGAAAGAGGGCGGCGCTCCCGCTGGAAGCGCCGCCCTCTCGTGGTTGGTGAATGTAGACGCGGTCAGGCTGCGGCGGTGTCGACCGGGACTGCGGTGCCATCGGCATGGAAGGCGAAAGTGGTTTCTTCCCACGCACCGGATTCGAGCAGAGGACCGACCGCTTCGACCGCAGCTGCGATGCGGCTCTCGGCACGGATGCGCGCCTTCCGGCGCGTCGCAGCCTTCTCGACGGCGACCTCCCGCAGCACGCCCCGTTCGTCGATGTCGAACTGACGGCTGCGATCCATGGTCACGAGTACCAACGGCTTCTCGGCGCCGACGCAGGCCGGCTCGACCCGCACTAGGCCGATGCCGTCCAGCATTCGGAAGACCAGGAAATACCAGGCGGGGGAGGTGTCGCTCGGCGAGCTGTAAACCGCGAACACCGCATCTTGGCGATCTTCGGCGGCCTTGCAGGCTAACGCCTCCATAACAGGCAGGGTCGCGGCGCTCACGCAGCCGAACGTAATTGCCGAGGTGCCGGTGCTTGTTTCCGGCAATCCGAGCTCAAGACGGAGGGCGAGCGCGTTCGCCCGGTGGGCTCGGAGCCCACCGACTTGGGTATTGTTCATTATTCTGTTCCTTGTTTTCGGTGACGGCCATGCTGGCCGGAGCTTTTCCCTCACCCGGGAGGCTCGTAATCAGCGCCTCCAGGACACCACTTCGACCTTCCGCTCTACCGGCTCCCAGGTCCAATCTGCTCGATACCGTTCGACCCAATCGACGGGGACGATGGTAGGATTGCGGCCCACCAGTTCGCGGTACCACGCGACCTCGGAGTCATAGTCCGCTTCGCGCACGAGCTTGTGATTCACGCCGCGGTCCGCATATCGATATCCACGGCGATGCACGTCTTTTCGCAGGCGATACGGCAGATCGCTCGCCTCGAAGCGCCAGGTTGGCGATCGCGCACCGGCAAGCGCATGTGCCATCACCGTACGTCTGTCGCGGCATTCGTGTGCGAGCAAATGGATCAGGCTTGCGACGTCGTCGGCCGCGCGATGCGCGGTCGGATTGAACATCCCAGCCTGCATCAGAAGATACCCCTGCGCGCGACCGTCGAAGCCCAAAGCGTGCCAATCGACATCCGCCATGGCGCAAATCCACGGCATCTCGCCGACCTCCGGGACGAGCATTTCGAGGTGCTGACGGTCGAATTTGGAGTGAAAGGCGAGGCATGCATCAGCTGTCTTGAGATGCTCGGCGATCTTCTGCGGCACGAGCCGTTTGCCCGCGACCATGGTGTCGGTAATGCCAGTGATCTTTTCAATCTGTGGCTCAATCGGCCGTGAGGGCTGCTGTAGACCGCATTTCACGCGTTCCACCTCAAGGATATGCCCCTGCAGATCGACGACGATCATCGCGACGGCGATTTCGAGGATTTCGTGATACTGGGGATCAAGGCCATCGGTCTCGAGATCGATCACCGCGATCTTCATGAAGGGCGGCCCCGCATTGGTGGGTGGTCGCCATTTCTGCAGCGGTGTTATCCGGTGCAGGACGCGGGTCTGGCCGTCGTTGCCGCGCGCGGCCGGAGTGGTTGGGGTATTCATGTGTCGTTCCTCGTTGTTGATGAACGAGGACAGCCGTAGGCATTTTTCCTTCACCCCGCTGTCCTCCCGGACAGCGTCGTTTCCCGGTTCTCATACGGCCGAGCATGCCGAACTTTTCCTAATGTGGTTGCGCGAGGGCCACTGCGCAAAGTCGCATCAGAAGCCTTGGCCAAAGCCGTTTGCGATTGCCGCCTGCAGGTTGTGCCTGCTTGGAGGCTTATTGGCTTTAGATGCCATGAGAGCGATTTCCCCGCTGAGCGCAATCGCCATAAATTCGCGTCGCCGACTTGCGGCATCATTGCGCGCCGCACCTTTGGTGGGCGTGAGAGGCTGTGCAGCGAATTGAAGGGCTTTGGCGACATTTGGCTCGACTGACCATTTTTTCAACAGGCGGTCGACGCCGCTTCCGCGCGACCCCGCCAGCGTCCACTCGCCATGGACACCTTCCAGTTCGGCCGATCTCGAGGTCGCAGCAGTAGCAAGCCACGCCAGTTCTACCTTTTGATCGAAATCGATGATCCCGAGTGCCCGTTGAAGCCGAGGATCAGCAATGTCGCGATCTGTGAGCGCATATTTCTCCCGGAAGGGCGCTGGCACATCGTAGCCCGATCCGAGCTTCTCGACTAAGAACGGTCCGTCCATCAGCGCTCTCAAGAACGCAAAGTGTCGCGAACTTTCCGTCGCAGGCCCACTCTCTTCGCGGCGGCTCGTCTCTTCACTATTGCCGGAGCTTGTTTCTCCTCTCGATGGGGCGTTAGCAGATGAGGAAGCAGGGTTCGATTGCGCATCGTTCTGCACCAAGCGCCGCTTGGAATGATTCGCTTGTGCAACCGGACCAATAGTGACCTCCCTTTGTTTGGCCCCAGAAACTCTAGGCATTGCGGGGCCGCTTTCGCCCTCAAGTTCGTCGTCAGTGGGAGCGACGGAACGGCTCTGCGTGTTCTTGCTTAAGCCGCGCTTTAAACCGTCGGCCGCCAGCTGCTTTTCACTGGGTGTATTGTCACGACTATTCCCTGATGGCGGACTACCCTTGCTCGTGACTCTTGGTGCGCCAGCTCCAATACGGATGTTGGCGGCCTCTCCCGGGATGATGCTGGGCTTCTTACTTGAGCTAGCGCTCTCGACCTCTTCAGGGTGGTCAGGAACCTTTCGCGTTTTCGCCGGATACTGGTCATGCTGAAAAACGCGGCCCGCGAGATCAGCAGGAGAGGCCACCGACTGGCCCGTTTTGATCATCTTAGCATCGGCAGTTTGGGTACGGGTCGAGTTTTGCTGTTGCGCTTGCGCCGATAGGGTATTCGGATCATCGCTTGGCCCCTCGGCCAATTTACCCTCGTTGTCGGCTGATACCGGGCTTTTCTTTCCGGAATTCCCGCTGGGCTCCGAATCTGCTTGTTGGGCGAGCCGCTCAAGCATGGTCGTCACCCGCTGCCGTTCAATAGCATTGGGATCCAGTGTTCTCGCATCATTTCTCGCCGCCTCTTTCGTTGCGGCAGTATCGGCAAGCGACGGATCGGCTGTGCGCGGGTGGGTATCGTCCCTCCCCTGGGTCGATGCCTCTTGGATTGTTTCCGTTTCGTTGGTGGAAGCAATGGCCACAGGTGGCTGAACACGTGCGAGGGGGGACAACGTCAGGGCCGCGTCAATTTCAGGAAGCCAGGAACCGTAGTCATCGAACAGGATCTCGGCGCACCGTAGGTGCTCCTGCGCATCCTCCATCAAGTCGTAGGTGCGCTTGAACTCTTTGCCGGAAAGCTTCTTCGGATGTTGAGGCAGGCGTTCGCTATCGGCGGTAATCCTGCGCGCGGCATGAAAATGAATATGACGAGCGCGCGATGTCAATCTTGCCTTGAGCATGGCTGCAGCGTCTCGCACGAAGCGCAGGGTCTGCGTGGGGGCATCCGTCGGATGCATCGCAAGAGGGTGCTGACGTAAGAGTTCGCCGACTTGATGATCCCACTGACGCTGCTCGTTATCGTTCCCGTCGAGAGTGGGGTACCCCTGTTTCTCGCGCCAGTTCTGCCGGGGCCCAAGGTGGACGTCAGATTCCTTGTCGATGCCGATTTCGGATAGCTTGCCAGGGTGAAAGCGCGTCTCGCTACCAACAGCGCGTAGCTCCTCGTTCACAACACTTGCGTACTTCTCCTTGAGATCGAAGATCCACCCATCGTTACGCGTATCCTGGTGAACGTTGCGGTCGAAGGGGCAAGTGGTTTTCTTCTTTCCGGAGTCGGTCTTGTAGTGGAGCACGATATCCGGCTCCCACATACCCTCCCATTCTGGTTGCGGATTGGCCGCAGCTTCCTCCCACAGCTCGATTTGCCGTTTTAGCTTCCCGTTTTTGGGATAAGGCTTCCCTCTGGCAGCATAGTCGGCTTTGCTTTTTTCGAAGGCATCCATAAGCGACTGTGGTACCGCCGGGGGCGATGCGCTAGAAAGTCGCCGCATGGGTCGTGGGTGATAATCAAGGTGGTAGTGACCGTTCAGCGGATTGTTGTTCTCGTCGGCTTCGTGAAACACGCAAACGAAGGGTAGATCGCGCCTGCGGAATTCATTCGTGAATTTTTCCAAGACGCGTCGTTTGGCTGCGGCATCCAGTTCCTTGGGTATCTCGCCCACGATGCGGCGCTGAAGTTCAGCGAACTCCCCGCATAGTATCTGATTTGATCGGCGCGGCTTCGGGGTTTCTGTCCGTTTGATGTTTGGGCGGCGCTGCGTTCATGCCACCCGCACCCCCGGAGCGCAGCCAACGTCGCTTCAATCTCGTCCTTCTCGACGTCGATCCACTCGCTGCCGCCCGCAAGAATTTGCTCGCGCACCTTGGATGGCAAAAAGTTGCGCTGCAGAACCGACTGCCAGAACGGGTCGTCGCGGACCGGTCGAACTTTGAGCCATGGCTTTTTCTCTGGACCGGCTGCCCTGATCGCCGTCTTGGCGACGATTTTCCATGCCGGTGCGAAATCTTGCACTGCGCCCAGATTGGGAAAAATCATCGGCCCGACCTCGTCGGCAGGGACCACATCCCGCGCCACATAGTCGGTACGGTCTTGTGCTTCCTTGGCGAGCAGGGCCTCTAACCCCGGCACTTTGTCCGCATCCTGCAAGTAATGGTCATGCTGAGCGACCGACGCGATGGCCTCCTTCGTCGAACCGCTGATTGTCTCGTGCGCAAAATGAAATGTGCGCTTACCGCTAGGTGCTTGATACGTCCGGGGGCGCGTAATCGGTGGTGCAAAGCGCTGGGCTGAAGCAATCCCCGGTTCGGCACCCCAGAGCGTGCGGGCGGGCCCACGCCTATCAAGGCCGCCGACCCTTCCGGTAATGTCTATGTCTTTCGACATGCCGTCGCTGAAGAAGTGCTTCGTTGCCAGGATGCGTGCGTCGGTCTGGATTCGGATTTTCAGTTCGGCACGACCTGCCTTTCCTTGATAGCGATAAAGCTGACCCGCGGTCAGGTTGGGTCCGTGCATGAGCCTGACGCAATCGCTCTCCAGCGCCTTGAGGTGCTCAAGTGCTCGTCTAGCCAGCAAGCGTTTGGCTTCCATTTCCATAAATGGAAGTATGGCGAAGCACAGGGATCGATCACAATCGGCTAAACGCCCATTTTTGGTTGCGTATGCGGAAATGTATTCTTACACTTTCACATACGCAAATGAGAGCTGTTCGCAATTTACTATCGCTTCGGCTTCCCTTGATTTGCGCAAGCATACAGGTCTTAGGCGCCAGCCGGACCTTTATGCCCTATTGCGCCTAAAAGAATTAGGGCCGCCAGCCCTTGCCAGCCCTCGAATTGGGGTGAGGCGGTTGGTCTGCTAGGATTCCCGAAAACTATGCGAGAGCATCGGGTCTTTGGACACGTATATTCCGGCCGATGTATAGCAAGCAGGACACCCTCCGGTCAGGTGGCTGGTGTGGGCGTCGGCACCTTACAGCTGATCGAGCGGCAAGAGGTTAATTCGCTTAGAGGCGGGCTTCTGGCGTTGCGCGAACCGTCGCCGGGCGGCCGTCGAAGCAAGTGCGCCGACTAAGGCGCCGGGTGCTCCTTGTAGGGCGGCTTCGAGTGTCCGAGCGAAGTAGGCCAGCGCTTGGGTCAGCGGCGAGGGCGGCAAACCGCGTGCCACTACGCAAGACGGGATCAATTCAAATAGAAAAATTGCTGGATCGCAAATCCATTGACTTCAGTCACCGATCATCTAGATCGACGATCCATGAGAAAAAATTTTAGCCTTGATTCGATCTCGCGCGTCAGCAGTGGCGTCGCAGTCGATCGCTCTGGCGGGGGCGCGTTTGCAGTCATGGTAGGCGACGTCGGTACCAACGTGCTGATCCCTGCAGGGCTGGGTGAAGTGGGTTTTGCAGGTGAGGATGCGCGTCTGAAGGATTTCGACATCCTCATCTCTCTCCGCGGCAAGCGGAACGGCTCGTCGGTCTTCAAGGATGATAGGTTTGAGGGACGCCCCGTCCATGCCTCGCTCGATGTAGCCGTGATCAGGTTGCATCAGCCGGACCATATGGCTGCACTTGCGCTGTCGTTCTGGTTCAATCTCGAGAGCACCCAGCACCTGCTGGCAGTGCATCGAGTTGGTAGTCATGCGTTCAGGCTCCCGCTGCCAGCACTCCGGAAATTTCAGGTTCCGCATTTCACCCCGCAGTCGGCCGACCTGTTCGTCCGTGCAGCAGTGGCAGGCCGACAGGCAATGAAACTCGAGCGTTACATCACCGCTCGCAGAGAACTCGTATTCGAAGAAATGATGACCCAAGCCGCCGCGCAGTTTCAAGGTGGCGCAGGACGAGAGGATTAGTCGTGACCGCAGTTAAGCAATCGGATGTCAACAAGGCGGCATGGGATGCCTGCGATACGTTCCGCGGGACGATCGATCCTGCCGCCTACAAGGACTACATCCTGGTATTCCTGTTCTGGAAGTTTCTGAGCGACTTGTGGGCCGACGAGCGAAAGGCGGCGGAGGCGCAGTATGACGGAGACAGCGAACGCGTTGCGCGCCGTCTTTCCCGATTCCGGTTTCAGATTCCGGAGGGCGCGAGCTTTCACGACCTCTATCCGAACCGAAACGCCGATAATATCGGCGAGCAGGTCAATGTTGCACTTGAGGCCATCGAGCAGGCCAATATTGCGAAGCTGGAAGGCGTGCTGAGCGAGACAGACTACAACAGCCGCAACAACCTTGGTGAGACGGCGGACCGTAATCGGCGGATAAAGGACCTGTTCGACAACTTTGCGCGTCCCGCTCTCGATTTCTCGCCTTCGCGCTTCGGTGGTGAGGACAATGCCGAGGACGTTATTGGCGAAACCTACATCTACCTGATCTCCCGGTTCGCATCCGACGCGGGCAAGAAGGCCGGCGAGTTCTTCACGCCGCGCAAGGTTTCGGAATTGCTGGTGCGGCTGGCCGATCCGCAGCCCGGCAACAAGATCCTCGATCCAGCTTGCGGATCGTCCACCTTGCTCGTCCGCGCGGCTGAGTATGTCGCCGGCGTTGAGGGCAAGGACCACGCCAGCGAAGCCGATGCTCAGGTCTTCGGACAGGAGGCGACCAACCAGACCCAGGCGCTCGCCCGGATGAACATGTTCCTCCACGGGCTCGACAATGCACGGATCGAATGGGGCGATACGCTTACCAATCCGAAGTTCGTGAACGGCGATGCGCTGATGCGGTTCGACAGGGTTATCGCCAACCCGCCCTTCTCCTTGAAAAAGTGGGGGCATGAGGTCGCGGGCGATGACCGCTTCAATCGCTATCATCGCGGTGTCCCGCCGAAGTCCCGCGGGGACTATGCCTTCATCAGCCACATGGTCGAGAGCGCCAAGCCGCGCGAAGGCCGCGTGGCTGTCATCGCTCCGCATGGTGTGCTGTTCCGCGGCGGGGCTGAAGGCAAGATCAGACAGGCGCTGATCGAGGAGAACCTTCTCGATGGCGTGGTCGGTCTCCCGGCACAGCTTTTCCCCTCGACCGGCATCCCGGTCTGCATGGTCATTTTCGACCGCGCGCGTGAAGAGGGCGGGGCGCGAGAGGATGCCGATGATGTCTTCTTCATCGATGCCAGCCGCGAGTT
Organism: Pelagerythrobacter marensis; assembly: GCF_001028625.1. Taxonomy (NCBI): domain Bacteria; kingdom Pseudomonadati; phylum Pseudomonadota; class Alphaproteobacteria; order Sphingomonadales; family Erythrobacteraceae; genus Pelagerythrobacter; species Pelagerythrobacter marensis. The sequence continues at coordinate 2,553,743 of NZ_CP011805.1, forward strand.
CGTGCCAGGCAAGAAGCAGAACGAGCTGTCGAAGGATCACCTGAACAAGATCGTCGATACGTGGCGCGCGCGTGAGGATGTCGAACGCTACGCCAGCTTGGTCACGCGCGAGCAAATCGCAGAGAACGGCTACAACCTCAACATTCCGCGCTACGTAGATACCTTCGAACCTGAAGAGGAAATCGACATCGCAGCGGTGCAAGCCGAGATCGAGGAGCTGGAAAAGAAGCTGGCCGAGACGCGCAAGAAGATGAACGGCTATCTCAAGGAGCTGGGCGTCCTCTGATGGCAGACCGGAAATCCAGTGGAGAGCTGATCCAGTATCAGACCGAGGACGGGGAAACCGTCATCAGGCTGCAGGCGCGGGACGGCAATGTCTGGCTCAGCCAGGCGGAAATGGCTGAACTATTCCAGACGACGGTGTCCAACGTAAACAAACATATCAAGGGGATACTAAACGACGGAGAGCAGGACGAGGCAACCATTGAGGATTACTCAATAGTTCAAACCGAAGGCCAGCGCGAAGTGACGCGCACCGTCTCGCACTACAGTCTGCCAATGATCCTGGCGGTAGGCTTCCGGGTGCGCAGCCCGCGGGGCGCGCAGTTCCGGCGGTGGGCGGCGGATGCTCTGTCGGAGTATCTGGTCAAGGGCTTCGTCATGGATGACGAGCGGTTGAAAGATCCTGAGGCCGACTATTTCGACGAGCTGCTCGCCCGCATCCGCGACATCCGTTCGTCGGAGAAGGTGTTTTACCGCAAGGTGCTCGATATCTACGCGCTAAGTGTGGATTACGACCCGAAGGCGGAGACCAGCCAGACCTTCTTCCAGACGGTGCAGAACAAGATGCACTGGGCGGCGCACGGCCACACCGCAGCCGAAGTCATCCACGCGCGCGCCGACGCGCAGAAAGACCATATGGGTCTTACCAGCTGGGCGGGCGAAACGCGGGGGAACCTGCCGCGCAAGGACGATGCGCGGGTTGCGAAGAACTATCTCGAGGAAGACGAGATCAAGGCGCTCAACCGCATCGTCACCGCCTACCTCGAATTTGCCGAACTGCAGGCGGAGAACCGCAAGCCGATGTATATGAAGGATTGGATCGCCAAGCTCGACCAGTTCCTCTCTCTGTCCGACCGCGAGATCCTGACCAACGCCGGACGCATTTCGGCGAAGCTCGCCAAGAAGAAGGCCGACGCCGAATACGACAAGTGGCACACCCGCGCTATCGAAGCGCCGAGCGCTGTCGAACGGCATTTCCTCGAAGCGACACAGGCCGTGAAAGAGATCGGCGCACAGCGAAAGAAGGGGGGCGGCAATGACTAAACCCCAAACCCGAGAACTGTGCGACCTTGTAGACTTCTATTCCGGAGGAACCCCGGCGCGTTCCAATGAAAAATTTTGGGACGGTGACGTGCCTTGGGTCAGCGGGAAAGACATGAAGCAGTTCCGGCTAAATGGCAGCCAAGAGCACATCACCAGTCATGCGGTAGAACAGGGTGCTCGCTGCCTAGACCCGGGCGCGATCCTTGTGCTGGTCCGAGGGATGGCCCTTTTTAAAGGCGTGCCTACCGGTATTTTGACCTGCCGGGCCGCTTTCAACCAAGATATTAAAGCGTTGAGGGCTCGGAATGGGGTTAACCCAACTTTCTTGGCTTATGCGGTTGCTGCTCGTCAGAATATATTACAGTCATTCGTGACAGCTGCCGGGCACGGCACTGGCCGCCTGATAACGGAGGCTCTTGAAACACTCCCGATTTGGATCCCGGAAGAGGATTTGCAGGCCGAAATTGTGGAGGCGTTGCGCACTTGGGACGATGCAATCATCATCGCCGAGAAGCTCGTGGCAGAAAAAAAGGCTCGATTAACTTGGCTGACAGATCGTCTCATTTTTGAGATCGATCATCGGCGACCAATCCGAGAAGTCGCCGAACAGACATCGATGCGCGCAGGCGCAAAATTCGAAGGGTTTGATGTCTTTTCATGCACGAAGCATGACGGCCTTGTGCTGTCGGACGAGTATTTTTCCAAACAAGTCTATGGCGAAGATCGAGCGAATTACAAAATTGTTCGACCACTCGAGCTCGCTTACGCAACAAACCATATAGAGGAGGGTTCGATTGGCCTGAACAACCATGGTCGGGCTGGCATCGTGAGCCCAATGTATACGGTATTCCGAGCCACCGATATTGACCCAAAGTTTTTGATCTCCGTTCTCAAGACTGAACGGATGCGTCGGGAGTTTGAACGTAGAACTCCAGCGTCGGTTAATAGACGTGGCGGATTGCGTTGGGATGACTTCTCTGAAATCGAAATCCCATCTCCGGATCCTCTTCAACAGGAGAACATTCAGACAGTCCTTGAAACTGCGCGACTTGAGGTTGAGGCTTCGGAAGTAGCCGTAACGAAATTGCGAGAACAACAAAGCGGTCTGTTGCAGCGACTGCTCAAGGGTAATTGGCGTGGCTGCGAGAACCAAGATTGGTCAATTGGTCGGAAGGACCGCACACAATTTGATGGGGTGGAAAAATGACATCGCCCCGCTTCTCCACCAGCGAAGAAGGCGGCGTGCAACTCCCCGCCGTCATGACTCTGGCGCGGCTGGGCTGGCGCTACGTCAGCCGGGCTGAAGGAGAAGCGCAGCGACGCGGTCGGCTGGAGCAGGTCATACTTGAGGACGTGCTTGCCGAGCGCATGGTGGCTATCAACCGCATCCGCCAGCGGGGCAAGACGCATGCCGTGCCCGACGAGGCGGCGCGCGAGCTGATCGAGAAACTGAAGGAAGCGGCCAGCGATCGCGCCATCGGCCTGATGCCCGCCAACGAGCGGGTGACGAACCTGCTCAAGCTGGGCGAGAGCGTCGACGTGGAGGTCGATGGGGAAAAGCGCGGGCGGCAGCTCAAGTTCATCGACTGGGACAATCCCGAGAACAACCTGTTCCATATGACTGCCGAGTTTCCCGTCCGCCGCGAGCGGCGTGAGGATACACGGCGGCCCGATATCGTGCTGTTCGTCAACGGCATCCCGCTGGTGGTGATCGAGGTGAAGTGCTCCGCCATCGAAACGCAGCAGGGCATCAGCCAGCAATTGCGCAACCAGGCGCCTGACGAAATCCCGCGCCTCTTCACTGTCTCGCAAATGCTGATCGCCGCCAACGACAGCGATCCGCGCTACGCCACTAGCGGCACCCCATCGAAGTTCTGGTCGCTCTGGCGCGAGGAGGAAATCGCCGACAGCCAGGTTGAGCGGATCGTAAACGCCGGCCTTGACCCCGACGAAGCATCGAAGATCTGGATAGATTTTGACCGACATCGGCGGACCCATGACGGCCTGATGGATCCCGGCGCGGGCGGACGGCTGCCCAACCAGCTCGACCGCTTGCTCATCAGCCTGTGCCGCCCCGACCGCCTGCTCGATATCGTCCGCGGCTTCACGCTATTCGACAATGGCGTGAAGAAGGTCGCGCGCTATCAGCAGTATTTTGGCGTGCGCCGTTCGCTCGAACGGGTCCGCCAACACGACGACGATGGTCACCGCAAGGGCGGTGTGATCTGGCACACGCAGGGTTCGGGCAAATCGCTGACCATGGTGATGCTCGCCGGCGCGATCGAACGCGAGTTCGGCAAGGCGCGCTTCGTGTTGGTAACGGACCGTGTCGATCTCGACCGTCAGCTTACACAGACCTTCCGAAACGCCGGCAAGCAACCGCAGCAGGCAACGCGGGGCAGCGACCTGATCCGCATGCTGAAGGACAAGCGGCCGGTCATCACGACGCTGATCCACAAATTCAAGGCGGGGCTGGCTTCGGCGGGCAGCTTCACCGATCCCGATACCGACATTTTTGTGCTGGTCGACGAAAGCCACCGCAGCCAGACGGTCAAGGATATCGACAGCCTCCATCGCCAAATGCGGAAGGTGCTGCCCGGTGCGGCCTATATCGGCTTCACCGGCACCCCGCTGCTGAAGCGCGAGAAGAGCACCTTCGACCGCTTCGGTGGGCTGATCCACGATTACAAGATCGATCAGGCTGTGGCGGACAAGGCGGTGGTGCCGCTGCTCTACGAAGGCCGCCACGTCGAGATGGAGGCGCAACAGGCGAACCTCGACAAGTGGTTCGAGCGCAAGACGCGCAACCTGACGGACGGTCAGAAGGCCGACCTGAAGAAGCGCATCGCCCGCGCACAGGTCGTTCAGGGCGTGGAGCCGTGGCTGAACGAAGTCGCCCAGGACGTGAGCGAGGATTTCGAGCGGACGATGTTGGGCACGCCCTACAAGGCGCAGCTCGTCGCCCCCTTCAAGCGCGAGGCGGTGCTGTTGCACAAGATGCTCGAGGAGATAGGCATCGTCGAAAGCGCTGTGATCATTTCGAAGAGCGACGACCGTGAGGGTCACGAGGACGTCGGCGACGATGACGACGATATCGTTCAGTCCTTCATCAAGAAGGTCGAGGCGAAGCAGCCCTTGGCCAAATACGAGGAAGACACAATCCGCGCCTTCAAGAGTGGCGTGGGGGTGGATGTTTTGATCGTCGTCGACAAGCTGCTCACCGGCTTCGATGCGCCGCGCAACCAGACGCTCTACATTGCCAAGAACCTGCGGGATCATAAGCTGCTGCAGGCAATCGCACGGGTTAATCGGCTGTTCTCCAGCGAGGAGAAGGACGAGGATGGCGACGCGCTCTATGACAAGGAGCACGGCCGTATCGTCGATTACGTCGGCATACTCGAGGACCTTGATCAGGCGCTTACTGCTTACAGCGCGTTCGAGGGATACGACGAGGGCGACGTGGCGCAGGCTCTGGTGTCGATCCGCGAGGAGGTCGACACCTTGCCGGACAAGCACGCAGCCTTGCTCGACCTCTTCACGGGGGTGGGCAATCACTACGATCCGGAAGCCTATGCGCTTCACCTGCGCGACGAGCTTCGCCGGAAGCGCTTCTACGATCGGCTGTCCGATTTTGCCCGCACGCTCCAGACGGCCTTCGGCTCCGACCAGTTCGTAGAGAATACGGAGCCCCGGGTGATCGCAAACTACAAGCAGGACCTGAAGCGCTTCGAGGCGCTGCGCCGCGCGGTTCGCCTGCGTTATGGCGACGCCGAAGAGGACTACGACTACAAGCGCTATCAGGCTTCGATCCGGGCGCTGCTCGACAAGCATATTGACGCGACGGAGCTGGTGGCGATCGTGCCGCCGGTCGACATCTTCGACGAAGAGAATTTCAAGCGCACTGTCGAGGAGCAGACGGGGACGGCGGCCAGCGTTGCCGACGCGATTGCGTCGGCCACCCAGCGCTCGATCACAGAACGGATGGATGAGGACCCGGCGATGTATCGGCGGTTCGCCAAGATGGTGCAGGACATCATCGACGGTTTTCGCGAGGGTCGCCTGAGCGAGAAGGATTATCTGACCAAGGCCCACGAAATCCGGGAGCAGGTCTTCGCAGGATCGCGGGCGAAAACGGAGGAAACGCCCGCATCGCTCCGCGGAGATCCGTTGGGCAGTGCCATCTACGGTCAAGCGCGGGCTTCGGTTGAAGAGATGGCGGGCGAGCAGTCTGCCAAGATTTCCGAAGAGATTGCCGTCGAGTTTGCTTCGATCATCGAGCGTCACAAGCGGGTGGGCTGGACGACGGACCCGAATGCTGAAAACGCGATGCGGCAGGATATGGACGACTATCTGTTTGACCACATCAAGGGCGCGCGAGGCCTTTACGGTTTGTCTGTCGAAGCGATCGACAGCCTGATGGACGCCGCCATCGCTATCGCGAAACGGCAGGCGGCTCGCTGATCAATGGAACAGCACGCAATTGAGATTGGTGGGGAACTGATACGTTTCCAGCTGCGTCGCTCGCAGCGAAAAACCATGGGTATCTCGGTTTCGCCCGATCAAGCGGTTTTGGTCAGCGCACCCGACAAGGCGGATTTCGCCGACATCGAAAGTCGCGTTCGAAAAAAGGCCGGTTGGATACTCGACAAGCAGGCCGAGTTCTCGACTAGGAGTGTCGAGGCAACTCCGAGGCAGTTCAAGCCAGGTGAGACATTCCTTCATCTTGGCCAGCAATATCGGCTGCGGGTGGATCCAGACAGGGTGGGTGTAGTGCGCGAAGGGTCGCGCATAATCGTCGGCGCGATCCAACCGAACGAAGCCGATCGCATCCGCAACCGCTTGGTTAGATGGTATATGAAGGAGGCTCGACAGCACTTGCCTGCCGCGCTCGAAAGATGCCTGCCCGTTTTCCGCAAGGAGGTAGAGCGAAAGCCCAAACTTCTCATCAGGCCGATCAAGATGCGCTGGGGTTCTTATATCTCGGCGACCCATACGTTGATTCTCAACCGATCACTCGTGCAGGTCTCGCCACCGCTGATCGATTACGTTGTCGCTCACGAGCTCGCGCACGTTGGATATGGCGATCATGGACCGGCCTTCACCGCTAACCTTACCGAGAAAATGCCCGACTGGAGGACGCGTAAGAGGGCTCTGGAGAAGCTAGGACTAGAGCTTTTTGATGCTCCCATTCTCCGGTGAAACTCCGGTGAAATTAGCCGATATTCACGTTGTATTCCCGCATTGTTCCGCGAATCGGAAAAGCAGAATCCCCAGTTTTGCGCCATTTCCGAAAATAGGCGCTGCCCTCCGAAGGCAGAGGTCACAGGTTCGAATCCTGTCGGGTGCGCCATCGATTCAAACATCGGCAGAGCGCAATGATGAGGCGCAGGGCCGTTGCCTGCTCGTTGCGGTGTGCGGGGGCCGTTCTCGCACGGCCCCCGTCGGTGCAGCGTCAGCGCTGGGCGGGTCGCACGTCCGACAGAGGGACGTGGCGCCATAGCTTTTCGATTTCGTCGTCGTATCCGGTCAGGTCGTAACGGAGCAGCGATACCGGCAGCCGCCCGGTTCCCATCAGGTAATCGTGGAAGTCCTTGATCGAAAACGCGTCGCCCAGCTGGCGTTTGCGATCGACCAGAAGCTGCTGCAGCTGCATCGCGCCAATGGTATAGGTCATGCCGTATCCCGGGGGGCGGCGAATGTAGATGCCGGCGTCGACGCGCGCCACGTTGTCGTCGAGGTAGGGCGTCCAATCCTTCCAGTACGCCATCGTTTCTTCCACCGACATCTCGTTGCGCTGCATCTTCACGTCGCCGATCGTTCGGGCGGCGCGGAACAGGCCGAAGATATAGATCAGCTCGCGCGTGCGCGGGCGATCGTCGAACAGGCCGAGCTGGAGGGCGGTTTCCTCCAGATAGAAACCCCATCCTTCGGTACGGCCGCTGTCGCTTATGTTGCGCCGGACCGGGTGCGATACGCGCCTGGCGGTCATGCCGTCGAAGCGATGGCCGGGGAATGTAGCGTGCAGGTGGTCCGGTGCGGCGTCGCGGAACTGGATCTGCTCCCAGAACATCGGCCCTTCCGGGCGCACTATCCAGGGCGCGTTATATCCTACTTCCTGATAGCTGTCGGGAATGTAATCGGGGATGGAGATGATCTCCTCGTCCGCCAGCCATTCGCGAATCTTGGCGTCGGTTCCGGCGAGCTGAGCTTCGTACTCTTGGGCCGACTGCGGAAGTTCGAGTTCGGGCAGATTGCGGTTGCGATGGCGCTCCGTCGTATAATTCGCCCAATGGCGCTGCAGCTCGCGCTCTGCCAGCGTCACGATCTGGTCCGAATCGTAGGGCATCAGCCGCACGTTGGTGAGAAACCAGTCGTACGCCTCTCGCCCGACACCGGCCGGGGCCGTCATCTGCGGGCGGGACGCAATCAGCCAGTCGCGAAACCCGGCGATTGCCTGCTGCGCGGCTTCGATATCGGACAGCAGATCTGGTTGCTGCGCGGCGGCGCGGGAATGGAGATCGGCATACCAGCCGATCGCACCTTCGGGTTCCACCGCGCGATAAGGCATGCCGTGCCCGACGCCATCACCGTGCGACAAACTGTGTATCGCGAGATCCGCATAGTCCGCGGCTACCGAATCGAGATTGATCTGCGCTTGCGCGAGATAGCCCGGTATCGCCTGCAATCTGGCGCGAAAGGCTGTCAGATCGTCTCCCTGCAGCGGCAACTCGGTGTAAGCCAGGCGCTGCAGATCATCGACGTACATGCCTGGATCGCGAGCCCAGGGCTTCGTGACGTTCAAGGTGAAGTCGGCCAGATCCATCTGTGCCCGGATTGCCAGATAATCGACCTGCCGATGGCGATCCCATTGCGCCACCGCGAAGTCCGGCAGTTTCGCCTGAAAGGCGCGAAGCTGCTTCCTACGCTTCGCGACGGTGGCTGGGCTGTAATCGACTACGCCGTCGATCGCTTCCGGTTTGCGCCATTGGTCGAATGCGGTGAAGAGATCGACCAGTTCCTCATAAGCCCGATCGCCGTTGGGGATGTTGGCCGCAGATCGCTCAGCCGCCGCTTGCCCCGTTTCCGCCGCTGCGCCGGTGGCTGTCGAAATGGCGGCACCGGCCAGCAGAGCTGCTGCGGCTGTCATAGTGAACTTTCGCATGGACTTGTCCCCTCCCAAAGGCGCCGAACCGACTTCGGTCGCTTGTATATTGAAACAAAAAACGCGTGATTTTCGACACAATGTGGAATCGGGACAGGTAGGTCAAGCAAGTATTCCGGGGGCAGAAGCGTGGCTGGTAAGCGTTCAGTGCCCACCAACCGCTACTGGCTTCGCGAAGCGCTCGCATGCGCTCCGCTCAGTAGCTGTTGACAAGAAGTTATTTATTATCAGCAGCATAAGCGCATTTCATCGCCATATTGATCGCCCCGATGTGCCATCGTTGTTCGACCATCGGTCATCGAAACGACGCGAATGTCAAAAATCTGACAAGAGGCAATTGACGCGTTCCGGAAAATATGCTGAAAATCACGCAAATGTTCACAAGAATGATCGGCGGGAAGGCCGGCACCAACGCCGCAGGTGGACGATCAGAGCTTCAGGGAGGTATGAAATGGGAACTAAGCAGATTACAGGTCTTGGCGCTGCGTTGAAGGGCACTTCGGCGCTATTTCTGTCGATGGCAGTGGTGAGCACCGCGGCGGCGCAGGAAATGCCGGCGGAAGGTGAGCCGATCATCGTCACGGGGTCACGCATTCCCCGGCCGGACGTCGAATCGAACAGCCCGGTCAACGTCATCGGCGGGGAGGAAATCAAGCTAGCGGTCACCAGCGAGACCGAGCAGCTCCTCAACGCGCTGCCGCAGGCGGTGGCTGGCGCGGGCGCGCAGTCCAACAGCGGGAACGGATCGGCGACAGTCAATCTGCGCGGTCTGGGCACCGTTCGCACGCTCGTGCTGCAGAACGGCCGCCGGGTCGTGGGCGCATCGCAGGATGGCGTTGTCGACCTCAACATGATCCCGCCGTCCCTGGTTGCCCGGGTCGAGGTGGTGACCGGCGGTGCATCGGCCGTTTACGGTTCCGACGCGATGGCCGGTGTCGTCAACTTCGTCATGAAGGACGACTTCGAAGGGCTTGAGATCGGCGGGTCTTACGGGATCAGCGACGAAGGCGATGCCGCGCGCTACAATCTCGATATGACGGTCGGCGGAAACTTCGCTGACGGCCGCGGCAATATCGTGTTTCACGGCAGCTACTACGACCGGGCCCAGGTCAAGGGCGTGGCGCGCGACCACGCGCTCGATTATCTCGCCGACGCGGTTGTCGACGGCAAGCCGGTGCTGGTCGAATCCGGCAATGGCGTTACCCCGCAGGGCACGATCTTCTCGCCGCAGCTGGTCGGTCTGACCGACCCTTACGGCAACACGATCGGCACGGCGGGTATCTTCTTCGCGGATGAAGGCTGGCGCGCCTACCAGCCCAGCGACGGGTTCAACGATCGCCCGTACACCAATCTCCAGATGCCGATGGAACGCTGGCAGGGTTCGGTCCTGGGTCACTACGACGTTACCGATGGCGTCACCGCTTTCTGGGAAGGCTCTTACGTCCACAGCAAGATCAATTCGACGCTGGGTGCGGTTCCGATGAGCAGCTCCGGCTTCATCCCGGGCTTCCAGCTCGACTTGCGCAACCCCTATCTCGATCCGACGCTGCGCGATTTCCTCAGCGCCAACATGGATGGCGACGGCGACAGTCTGGTCCCGGTCAACATCAACCGTCGTTTGCTGGATGGCGGTTCGCGCACCAGCGATCAGACGCGTGATTTCTGGCGCTTCGTGGTCGGTCTGAAGGGCGACCTTACCGATCGCCTGTCGTGGGAAGTCTTCTTCAACCAGGGCCAGACGAAAGTGACCGACGTGCAGGGCGGCGGCGTCCTGGTCGACAACTTCGCCAATGGCTTCCTGACGGACCCGAACGACCCGTACAAGTGCGCCACCGATGACGCGAACTGCGTCGTGCTTGATCCCTTCGGCCTCTATTCCATGACGCCGGACATGATCGATTATATCTACACCGATCTCACCAATATCACGACGATCAAGCAGAAGCAGGTTGGTGCCAGCCTTACCGGATCGCTGTTCACGCTTCCGGCCGGTGATGTCGGCATCTCGCTCGGCACGGAGTATCGCAAGGAAAGCTCCGCGTTCGATCCCGATCAGCTCTATGTCATGGGCAAGGCGCTTTCGCGCTCTGCCGGGCTCAGCCCGACTGCCGGTTCGTTCGATGTGGTCGAAGGGTATGGGGAGCTCTACGTCCCGATCCTGGCCGACATGCCCGGCGTGCGGCTGCTGGCGTTCGAAGGGGGTGTGCGCTTCTCCGACTATTCGACAGCCGGTTCGGTCTGGTCCTACAAGCTGGGCGGCGAGTATTCACCGTTCGACGGATTGAAGTTCCGCGGTCTTTATCAGCGCGCGGTGCGCGCGCCGAACGTGGTCGAGCTCTATTCGGGTGCGACCAACACGGCACCGCAAGCGGTCGATTTCTGCAACGCGAATGCGGATCGCACCACTGCCGAGCGTGACTTCTGCGTCAATGCGCTGGGCGTGCCGTCTGCCGTCATCGACGTTTTCCAGCAGGAAAATCAGCAGATCCGTGCAATCACTGGCGGCAATCCGAATCTGCAGGAAGAAACGTCCGATACGTGGTCGGTCGGTGCGGTGATCCGGCCGGACTTCCTCCCGGGTCTTCAGCTCACCGTCGATTACTACAACATCAAGATCCAGGACGCGATCGGATCGTTCGGCGGCGGCCTGCAGTCGGTGATCACCGCCTGCAACGCCGACATGTCGCTGGACAACGTGTTCTGCGTCCCGCTGCAGAACCGCACGCCCGATGGCCAGCTCTATGACGTGCCGCTCCTCAATGCCAACATCGCCAAGATGGAGGCGCGCGGGATCGACTATCGTCTGGACTACCGCCACAATCTGGGCGCCTCGTCGCTCAACTACTACATTGCCGGCACGTATCTGCTCGACAACATCTCGCAGGGCAGCCCGATCGTGAACCCGGTCAACTGCGCCGGCTACATCGGTGGTGGCAGCTGCGGTACGGCAAGTCCGAAATGGCGTTTCACCCAGCGGCTGACCTGGGAAGCGGACAAGCTGCAGCTTTCGCTGCGCCATCGCTTCATCGGTTCGGCCAAGGATGGGCGGATCGCCGGTGCGAAGGCATCGGGTGCGGACGCCCCGGCGCTGGCCGTGCCTGAAACCGGTGCGGTGCACTACTTCGATCTCAGCGCCTATTACGATGTGGTCGATAACTTCACCCTCTTCGCCGGGGTGGACAACGTGCTCGACGAAGATCCGCCGTTCTACCTGTATGAGCGTGAGACGTACGACGCCATCGGACGCCGGTTCACCATCGGCTTCACGGCAAACTTCTGAGTGGTGTCGTCCCGGTCGTGTCGGCAAGATGCCGGCGCGACCGGGCGATCGCTTGGATCGAGGGTAGAGAGTGGAGTTTCCCGAAATGGGCATGTTTGGTTTTTTCCGATCGGCCGGAATGGCAGCGGTGCTGTTCCTCGCCACTGCTTCTCCTGCGGCGGCTGAGGGGGCTACGGCAACCGATGCCGGGGCGGTCGCGGGCACGACGCTGTCGATCGGGGAGCTTTACCGTGACAAGAGCCTGATCGGGACCACTCCGGAAGGCTATAGCTGGGCGCCGGACAACGACACCGTCCTGTTTCTGTGGAACGACGAAGGATACAGCTTTCGCGATGTCTGGGCCTATTCCGCGCGGACCGGCGAGAAGACCCGGCTGACTTTCCTAGGCCGCGATAGCGATCCCGAAGTGCAGCAGGCCGGCATCGCCCAGGCGGTTATGCTGGGCGAGGGCCGGGTGGCCTTCACCCTGGGCGGGCAGCTCCACATTCGGGAAGCCGACGGATCGATCTCGCCAGTCGAAACCGACAAGCGGGCGATCCGCAAGCTGGCCGTGTCGCCCGATGGCAAGTGGCTTGCGTTCGTTTCGGGGAACCCGGTTGATACCCGCAATCGTGTCACGCTGGGCGGGGTGCTGTGGGTTCGCAGCATCGGCGAGAGGAGCGATATCGCAGCGCGCCGGCTTGTCAGCAGCGACGATCCGAAAGTTTACGTCCAGGATTACGAATGGGCGAGCGATGGCAAGGCCATCACCTTTCAGCAGTCCGACGACCGGGCGATGCCGGAACGCGACATCTATTTTTATGCAGACGGCGAGCTTCAGAACAATCGTGTAATCCGTGCCTTCCCCGGCGACGAAACGACGCGGGCGCTTGTCGGTATGGTCTCTATCGCCTCGGGCGAGATTCGCTTCTTCGACCGGCCGGACCCCAAGCACCATGTCTGGGACTATGGCCTTTCGGGGGATGGTGAGCGGCTGTTTATCAGCGGCTCCGATCTGGAGGCGAAAGAGCACACCATATATCTCTACGATACCGCGACCGGTGAGCGCGAAACGTTCTATCAGTTGCGTGAACCGCGCCACTTGCGGCCTGACTGGCAAGTGGACTGGGCGCCGGGTGACGATGGCCTGATCATACTGACCGATCGCGATGGCTGGCTGCAGCTCTATCACCAGCGCCAGGCAGGCGAGACCCCGCGCCAGATCACGCAGGGCGAATGGGAAATCGAAGGCTTCGCCGTCGATCGGGCGACGAACTCGCTCTACTTCACGGCGAACAAGTCGCACCTGGCCGATCGTCAGATCTATCGTGTGCCTTTCACCGGGGGCGAGGTGGAGCGCGTTTCGGGCGCTGCACCGGGAACGCATCAGCCGGTCTATTCTCCCGACTTCAGCCGTATCGCCGACTGGTACAGCAGCGATACGATGCCGCCGGAACTGTTCGTGATCGACACTGCCCGGCCGGGAACGGCGGAACGTGTCACCCGTTCGCCCCAGCCGGATTTCTATGAACAGACGTGGGCGGATACCCGCTATGTCGAATTCCCGAGCCATGTGGACGGGATGAATCTGGTCGCCCGGCTCAGCGTGCCGGCGAATTTCGATCCCAACCGGCGCTATCCGGTGATCGTCGGTTCGGTCTATTCGGATGCCGTCCGCAATCAGTGGGGCGGGCGCCGATCCCACCCGACCTGGGGCCTGGATCAGTATCTTGTCAGCCAGGGCTATCTCGTGATCAGCGTCAATGTTCGCGGATCGTGGGGGCAGGGGCGCGACCATAATCAGACGCAGCTGCACAGCTACGGCGAAACCGACATCAACGATCTGGAAAGCGGCGTGCGCTATCTGATCGCGGAAGGTCATGCCGACCCGGACCGGATCGGTATCTGGGGATCAAGCTACGGCGGGCTGATGACGATCATGTCGCTGGCCAAGAAGCCCGGCGTCTATGCCGCGGGCATAGCCGGCGCACCGGCCACCAACGTCTGGCATGCCTACCCCTCTCAGATGTGGATCATGGGACCGCCGGAAGGCGATGACATGCCCGAACGGTACGAGGCGCAATCAGCGCTCTACCAGTCCGCGGGGATAGAAGATCCGCTGATGATCATCCACGGCTCGCGCGACCCGGTGGTGCTCTATTCCGACACCATCGCACTGGCCGAAGCCATGATCGAGCGGGAGCAGATGTTCGAACTGGTCACCCTGCCGGGCGCGCATCACGGCTGGGATCTCGAAGGTTTGCCGCAGACCCGCTTTTCGTTCCGCAAGATGGTCGAATTCTTCGATCGCAACGTGAAGAACAGGAAGTAGGATGCTGCGCGCGATAATGGCCTTTATCGTCGGTGGAGCCGCAATGCTGGCAACGGCGAGTGCGGCGAATGAACCGGCCGTCCAGGACCTGGGTGCGGAGTTCTGGGCGTGGCGGGCCACGACCCAGCCGGCGACGAGCGACGACATCCCCCGCATCGAGCGGCCGGATCGCTGGGTGCCCGACTGGTCGCCTGCAGCGGTCGAGCGACAGAAGGAGGCATTGCGCCAGTTCGAAGCGCGCTGGCAGCGCCTTGCAGACGAACCGCGGAATGTCAGCCAGTCGGTCGATTACCGCCTTGTCGGTTCAGCGCTTGCCCGGGTGCGGTGGGAACTCGATCACGTCGCCGCATGGCGGCGGCAGCCGCATTTCTATGTCGCGCAAGCCTTCACCCCGGTGTTCGAAACGCTCCTGCCCCCGCCGCCGGTCGAGAGTGCGCGGATCGAACAGGTCGTTCGCCTGCTGGACAATGCACCCTCGGTTTTCGCCGCAGGGCAGCAGAACCTGGACGATATGCGCGGCCCGTTCGTCGACGCCGCGCTATCGCAACTGGATCAGGTGCCCGCCAGCCTGCGGGGCATGGTCGCAGGGCTCGACCCCCACGCTACGCCTGCGCAACGTTCAGCACTGGCGGCATCGGCTGAAAGAGCGATCGCATCGGCTGAACAGTTTGCGCGTTTCCTTGAGAACAATCGCGCTGGCCTGCCCGACAGCACGGCCGTGGGTGCCGACAGCTATCGCTTCTTCCTGAACGAAGTGGCGCTCTATCCCTATTCGCCGGCGGACTTGCTGGTCATGGGCCGGCAGGAATGGGCCCGTTCGGTCCTGTTCGAGGAACTCGAGCGCAATCGCAATGCGGGCGTGTCCGAGCTGCCGATCGGACGCTCGATAGATGCCGTCACCGCGCAGCTCGACGCCGATGAGCTGGAGGTTCGCAAGTTCCTGCGCGAACGGGGGCTGCTGACCGTTCCCGACTGGGCAGGGCATTACAATGCGCAGCCTTTCCCCGATTACCTGGCACCTATCGGCTGGCTGGGCAGAACGTTCGATCTGACCAGTCAGAGTCGGGTCGGGCAGGACGCCACCGTTTACCTGCCCGATCCGTCGCCCGATCTGGGTTACTTCAACCTGTCGATCACGCGCGATCCCAAGCCGATTATCGTTCACGAAGGTGTGCCGGGCCACTTCTTTCAGCTTGCTTTGGGCTGGAAGCACCCCAATCCGCTGCGCCGGCATTATTACGACAGCGGCGCGAACGAAGGGACCGGCTTCTACGCTGAGGAGATGATGCTCCAGGCCGGATTGTGGTCGGATGCACCCAAATCTCGCGAGATCATCTACAACTTCGCACGGGCGCGGGCGCTGCGGGTAGAGGTGGACGTTAAGCTCGCGATGGGCGAGTTCACAATAGCCGAAGCGGCCGATTACCTCGAAGCGATGGTGCCGATGGATCGCCCCACGGCCGAGCACGAAGCGGTATTCTTCGCGGCCGCGCCGGGGCAGGCCATCAGCTACCAGATCGGAAAGATGCAGACGGCGGAATTCCTGGCCGAAGCGCGTGTGCGCGAAGGGGATGCTTTCGATCTGAAACGATTCCACGACTTTCTGTGGCTGAACGGCAATGTGCCGATCGCGCTGCAGAAAGAAGAATACTTTGCAACGACTGGCGAGGATTGAGGGGCGATATGCGGATCATTCGATTGGTAGAACCGGAATCCGGCCTGTCTGCTCGCTGCCAGTTGCTGGACGATGCGGCGCCCGTGTCGGCGCAGTTCCTCTGGGATCTTGCCGAACGCAAGGCCGGCTTCGACGCGATGCACGCGATCTGGACCGGCCCGGAAATTTCAGTTCCGATGCCCGCCGGGGTCCTGCCCGGCGATATGGACCAGCCCGCCGTTCCGCCCGAGAACGCTACATCGTATCCGGATGCCGGTGACATCGTCCTGGCCTATCTTGCAGCGGGCAGCACCAAAGGTCTGCCGCCGGGCGACTTTTACGACATCGGGCTGTTCTATGGCGGCGGTGGGCGCCTGATGATGCCGTTCGGCTGGATCCAGGCGAACGTGTGCGCACGTATCCTGGATGAGGATCTGGCCAAGGCTCAGGCCGATTGCCGTACGATCCGCCGCAACGGCGCCTGCACCCTGTCGCTCGAAACGGTCTGAAGGGGCGGGTATGGCGTACGATGATCTGATGGCGCTGCTGGGCGACTGGCTCCTGCCGGGTTCGCTGGTCGCCATCATGGCCTCTATGGGGCTGTCGCTGACGGCGGACGATTTCCGGCAGGTGTTTCGCAACAAGCGGGCGCTGATACTCGGCGTATGTTCGATGCTGGTGGTGCCACCCTTGATCGGCGTGACCATGGCGCTGACCGTCGCCCCCACCGCCGCCCTGGCGGTCGGGTTCGTGTTGCTGGCGACGACACCGGGCGGCATGCTGTCGAACCTGTTTACCGACATGGCGAAAGGCGATCTGGCGCTGTCGATGTCGATGACGCTGATCATCAGCATGATCTACATCGTGGTCGTGCCATTCTATGCGCATTTTGCGCTGCTGCACTTCATGGGGCTGGACGCGGAAGTGAACATTCCGCTGGGCCAGTTCTTCTGGGATATCTTCTCGATCACGCTGTTGCCCGTGGCGACCGGTTTCGCCGTGCGGGCCTGGCGCCCCGCGCTGGCGCTGAGCATCAAGCCCTATGTGAAGAACATCGCGACGATCGTGCTGTTCGCCTCGTTCGGGCTGATCCTGTTCGATCAGGTCCCGGTCCTGCGCGAGAACCTGGGCGCGCTGTTCTGGATAACTGTTGCGATCAATCTCGCCGTCGTTCTGGTCGTCATGGGCATAGTGCGGTTCGCGGGATTCTCGCGGCGCGAAAATACCGCCATCGGGATAGAACACCTTATGCGGCAGGAAGGAACGGCGATCTTTATCGCCGTATCCATCGTGGGAAATAACGAAATGTCCCTGCCGATGATCATGAATACGCCGGTTGCCCTGTGCTTCGTTCTCATTTTTGTTGCTGCGGCAAGACGAATGGGGCGCGACAGTTCGTCATTTGGCCGTGCGGCAACCTGAAAACAGAACAATGTCAAAGCCCGAACGACGGGTGAGCAGGAAAGTTACAGAGATGAAGTTGTCCCCGCTTCCGGGCAGCGTTGAGAGCACACATCCTCTCGCGCAAGTGCTCCTTTCGCTTGAGAGTGAGCGGTAAATGCCACGCACAGGTGCGTCAGATGCCCACGGCGCCCAGGCGCCGGACCAGTCGTTGTGGCTCTCCACAGCGCCTGCCGGTGCGACCCTGCCGCCGCTGCGGGGACACGTGGAGACGGAGGTTCTCGTGATCGGGGCCGGTGTGGCAGGGGCCACCACTGCCCTCCATCTTGCCGAGCGCGGCATACAGGTGGCGGTGGTCGAAGCCGGCGAACCGGGTTGCGGCGCCACCGGGCAGAGCGGCGGGCTGATCGCGCCCGATTACATTCGCCATTCGCCTGAAACGATTTGCACGGCCCTGGGGACCGAGGCTGGCGAGCGATTGACGCGCATGATCGGTCGTTCGGCGCAGACCGTGTTCGATCTTGTCGAAAGACATGCGATAGATTGCGATCCGCGGCAGGACGGGTTCTACACCCCCGCCCATACGGAGGCACTGGCCCAGGACCAGCGCCAATATGCCGAGCAGTGGCGGACGCGGGGCTACGATGTCGACTTTGTCGAGGCGGAGGCAAGTGCACGCCTGTTCGGAAGCCCGCGCTATGCCGGTGCGCTGCAGTTCCGGACAGGCGGCAGCCTAAATCCCCTGGCCTATGTTCGCGGTCTGATACGCTCAGCGCTCGATAGTGGTGCGAAAGTGTTTGCCAACAGCCGGGTGAAGTCTCTGACGCGCCAGGCCGGCGGCTGGATCTGTCGCACCCGCGAAGGCACGATCCGCGCCCGGCGGCTGGTACTGGCGGCCAATGGCGGCAACGCAGCCCTGCATCCGGCGATGGAGCGCACCAGTCTGCCGCTCCATGTGGTGCAGTTCGCCACCTCACCGCTTTCTTCGGATCAGCGGCAGGCGACTTTGCCCGAAGGCGGCGCTTTCACCGACAAGCGTCCGTACCTGTTTACCGCCCGAACCGATCGGCACGGTCATCTGATTTCCGGTTATCCGACGACTTTTTTCGTACGGGGAGATCGGGCGCGCCGGCGCGAGGCGGAACGGCGGCTGCGGCAGAATTTCGCGGCCCTGCCCGCCCCCGATATCGGCCACATCTGGCGCGGGCTTGCCTGGGTCAACACTTCGTTCCTGCCCGAGATTTACGATCTTGGCGATGATGCAATCGCGATCCAGGCCTGCAACGGGCGCGGCATCGCCACCAACACCGCATTGGGCGTGGAACTGGCGGAGATGCTCGCGACCGGCGAGCGTGAGGCTTTGTCGGTGCAGCCGCGCAGCCCGCAACCCATTCGCTTTCACGCTGCCGCGGCGATGATGCCCAAGTTGCTCATGTCCCTCGCATACCTGTCGGACTGATCGGGATGCGGGCTTCAGGGAACGAGCGGTTCCAGGTTGTCGTGAAGCTGATTGAGCAAGCCGATCAGCTGCTCGAACTCGTCGGGGGCAAGTCCGTTGACGAGGTGTTCGTAAATCGGCGCCGTGGCCTGCCGCGCCGTCGCCAGACGTTTCTCCCCTTCCGGCGCCAGCGCGACCATCGAAACACGCGCGTCGGTATTGCTTTGGGTCTTGGTAATCAGACCCGCGGCGATCATCCGCTGCATGATCCGCGTCATGGTGGACAGATTGATGACGGCCGTATCGGAAATATCGCGCGCGCTTCGCGGCGACTTTTCGCCCAGGATCATCAGCACTCGCCAACTGGGGATATCCAGATCGATCGCGCGCAACCGCGTATCGATGATCGTGTTGTACCGGCTCACCAGCCGGGTGAGCAGATAGAATGGATAGCGTTCGACCTGAAATGCAGGCGTGCGCGGATTTCCGGATCGGAAGGCGTCCATGAACGGCAACTAGGCGGAACCATTTTTCAGCGCAATGTGCCTCGCGCCTTTCTGCCGAACCCGTTGCCAGCGCCCAATCTCAAAGGATAGCCGATATGCCCGCTTCCGCTTCGTCTATGAACGCCCGGCTGCCGCGTCTCGCGGCATTGTGCCTGGCTGCTGTATTCGTGGTGGCGGCGCGGGCCCCGGACTTGCCCGAACTGATCGCAGAATACGAAGACTTCGCGGCCGAGTATCCGATGGAAGCCGGCCGGTCCGACCCCACGAGTTCGCGCGAAGGATGGCCTGCAGAATCGCCAAAAGACATGGCATGGCGCCGGGCCGAACTGGAACGGCTGGCGGATGCGCTCGATCGGCTACCCGATCGCTCGCTGGAGCAGGAAGACCGCATCAATCGCGATCATCTGCGCGCGTTGATCGGCTGGCGGATCGAGGGCATCGATTTCGACGAGCGCCGTTTCGCCTTCGTGGCCCACGAAGGATTCTACAACACACCGTATTCCGTGGCTCGCAGGATCGATCTTCAGAACGAAGATCAGGCGCGCGCGTGGTTGGCGCGGATGCGCGGGATACCGGCATACTTCGCGCAACAGCGGGCGAACCTGGAACGCGGCGTGGCGACGGGGTGGACCCACCCGGAACTGGTTGCCGATGTCGCCGTGGCGGTTTTGCGCAAGCAGATCGCGCGCGCGCCTGAACAAGACCCGATGGTCGAAGCGCTGGCGGCGTTCCCTGCGGTCGCGGCACAGGCCCGCGGCCTGATCGCGAACGAAATTCGGCCCGCGCAACGCGCCATGCTGAGCTATATCGACGGTCCGTATCGCGAGGCGGCGCGGCAGGAACTCGGCATCGCGGCGGTTCCGAATGGCCGGGCCTACTACGATTTCCTGCTCCGTTACTACACCACGACCGATCTTTCGGCAGAGGATATTCACGCGCTGGGCCTGTCCGAAGTGCGCCGAATCCGGGCGGAGATGGATGCCGTAATCGCGTCGACCGGGTTCGAGGGTGATTTTGCCGAATGGCTGCATTTCCTGCGGACCGATCCGCAGTTCTACGCCACCAGCCGCGAAGAGCTGATCGAAAAGTACGCAGCAGCCGCGAAACGGATCGACGGCGTTCTACCGCGGTATTTTTCCCATCTTCCGCGTCAGCCCTTCACGATCGTTCCCGTCCCGCGGGAGCTGGAGGAAGGCTACACCACTGCCCGTGGCGGCGGCGGCGGGGACATGGAGAAGGGTTTCGCCGGTACGTTCGTCGTCAACACATCGCACCTCGATCAGCGTCCCCTGTACGAAGTCCCGGCGCTGAGCCTGCACGAAGCTGCGCCGGGGCATCATACGCACGGGGCGCTGAACCGCGAAAACAGGAACCTCCCCGGCTTCCGCCGCGCGCGCGATCTGCTCGCATTCCGCGAAGGCTGGGCGCTCTATGCCGAGCGGCTTGGGCATGAAATGGGCGTTTACCGCAATGCCTATGAGAAGTTCGGCAGCCTATCGACCGAGATGTGGCGCGCCTGCCGCATGGTCGTCGACACCGGCATTCACGTGATGGGCTGGGACTATGCACGGGCGCGGAAGTGCTTTGAGGACAATACCGCGCTGGCGGACGTCAATATCGATACCGAGCTGGCCCGTTATATTGGCGCGCCTGCCGGTGCGGTCGCCTACAAGGTCGGTGAACTGAAGATCGTCGCCCTACGGCAGCGCGCCGAGGAGGCCCTGGGGGATCGCTTCGACATTCGCGCCTTTCACGATCTCGTGCTGGCGCAAGGCCAGTTGCCGATGACTCTGCTGGAAACGCAGGTCGATGCCTGGATCGAAGCCAACCGCGAATAGAACTGCGGAAGACCGCCAGGGGTCAGGCGGCAAGGGCCGCCGCCAGCGCCTTCCCGTCTTCATCCGCCAGCGCGGCTTCGCGCAGGCGCGCAATCCCGGCGGCATCGATTCCGCCCTGGCGGTAACGGTCGACGATCAGCCCGAAACTGCGCAGGCCGCGTTCGAACGTATCGCCATATCCCTTGATCAGGCGCTGGCATTTGACGAGTTCCAGCGCGCTCGCCGGTTCGGCCGCTCGCACCAGGGCAAGCCAGTCTTCAATCCGTGCCTGTTCGATTGCGTAGCGCAGCGTCCCCCGCCGCCAGCGCCGCCAACCCGCGAGCGCTTGCAATGCCAGGAACCAGCGCAGGCTGGTCGTTTCGACATGACGCCCCTTGGCGAAGAGCGGCTTCAAAAGACGCTGCATGCGCTTGCTGGCGAGGACCCGGCGGCCGATCGCTGCGGGCAGGGTTTCGCAGATTTCCTCCAGCCGGGGATGGAGATACTCGGTCAGTTGCACGATCTGGTCGTCCTGCGCCTTCACCTCTTCCCTGACGCGCGCAAAGCGCGAGCGCCGGATCTTCAGCGCGGCGACCCTGATCGTGTCCTCGTACGACATCCACAGCGCCAGATGGCGTGCGGCCTCGGCCACAAATTCGCCGGTCCCGGCCAGAGCTTCCAGCCGATCGAGATAGAGTTCGGCGTAGCGCCGATCCTGATAGTCGATCAGCCGCCGAACGCCCTCGAACGCAAAGGCATGGGCTTCTTGCGGGAGCGCGCGCTCAATCCGCTGTGCCAGTGCGCGACCGGCTTCGCTGGTTGGTTCCGGGCGTTCGGTGTCCGACGTTTCGGCAGCATCCAGCTTGCCCTGGGCGGCATCGAACCCAGCGGCAAAACCGCGCAAGTTCGCATCGATGGCTTTCCCGCCCGCCCGGATCGCGTTTTCGAACGCTTCCCGCTGGAAAGGCAGGCCGCCGCTGCCGGCAAGCGCACCGAACATGATCGAGCTGATCACACTGCCATTCGCATCGGCGGTGGATTCCATATCGAAGCCGATGAAGCGTCCGGCGCGCTCCTGCGCTGCGGCAAGAATGCGGTCGTTGCTGGCGCGGCCATCACCCATCGCGGTCTTCTCGCTAATGGCGTAGACACGGTGCGTCGATCCGATGAGAAGCGTGTCTTTCGAGACGAAGCCGCGCAGGATCGCGCGCCCGGCTTCCATCAGTTCGGATGCGACGACGATATCGACATCCCCCGGCACGGGCATCAGCGCCAGAACGGGGGCGTCCGCAGTGTCGGCCGGAATCATTTCGACATAATAGACGGTTGCGCCGGTGCGCTGGGCCACGCCGGGCACCGATGTGCCCTGTGCGATATAGCCGCACGCCTCGGCCAGTTGAACGATCCAGTTGGCCAGAACGCCGCCGCCCTGGCCGCCCAGCCCGAGCACTGCGATCGTGATTCTTTCGCGCCCGGTCATCAGAATGCCCTCGCCGCCAGTTTGCGTTCGTCGTGCCGCTGCAGAAAGCCGATCACCCACTGGCGCATCCGGTGGCGAATACGGTCGCCCCGGCTGGGGTTGCTGATGATCCGGGCCTTGTAGAACGAAGGACACAGGATCGCCGCGTGGCTCACTTCGCCGCACACACCGCAACCCACGCAGCTGTTTTCGACGTGGGCGACCGGGTCCTGCCGCAGCGGATCCGGATTTGTGCGGATCGACAGGGAGGGGCAGCCCGACAGGCGGATGCAGCTGTGGTCGCCGGTGCAGGTATCGGGATCGACGCCGAAACGTTCGCGCACGACGCGCTGCCCGCTCTTCAGTGCGCGGGCAATCTGCGGTTTCAGCCGGCGCTGCCGGTTGAGCTGGCATTCGGACTGGGCGATCAGCACCTTTGGCCCTTTTTCGGGCGAGGTTAGCGCTTCGCGGATGGTATCGCGCATGCCGGCGACATCGTATGTCCGGGTGCGTGTCCTGGCCCAGGCGATCCCGACGCCGCGCACGGCGCGCTCGATAGGATTGTTGGTCTTGCGATGGGGCGGCTTCGCACGCGACGAGAGGATATCCTGCCCGCCAGTCGCCGCAGAATAGCCGTTGTCGACGATAATCGTCAGGTTGTCGTCCTGGTTGAAGACGGCGTTGCCGATCCCAGACGTCAGCCCGTTATGCCAGAAACCGCCGTCGCCCATGATCGCCACGGCGCGCTTGCCTTCCGGCTTGAACGCGGAAGCGCCAGCCGTGCCGAGGCCGTAGCCCATCGTCGTGTTGCCGATATGAAACGGCGGCAGGATCGAAAACAGGTGGCAGCCGATATCGGCGGACACGTGGAGTTCGCCGATTTCCTTCTGCACCAGTTTCATGGCGGAAAAGATCGGGCGTTCGGGGCAGCCGGTGCAGAAGCCTGCCGGCCGCTGGGGCACGCTGGCGGGCGAGAGGGCGGGCGGCGGCGCGGACTGCGCGGCCGGGGCGCGGCCGGGTGCGTGCTGGCGCAGGAACTTGGACACCCCTTCACGGATCGCGTCGGCAGTATATTCGCCCGCTCGCGGAAGAACGTCCTTCCCGCAAACGGTCGTGTCCAGACCGGCGCGGCGGATCAGGGTGTTGAGTTCGTGCTCGATGAATTCGGGCTGGCCTTCCTCAACCACCAGCACGGCACGCTTGCCGGCGCAGAAATCGCGAACCTCGTCGGGGATCAGCGGATAAGTAACGTTGAGCACGTAGATCGGCAGCGACGCATTGCCATAGGCATCGGACAGATCCAGCAGTTCGAGCCCGCGGTTCAGCGAGTTGAATATGCCCCCCTGAACGATGATGCCGATGTCATCGTCTTCGGTGCCGAAGTGTTCGTTCAGTGCATTGCGGCGGATGAAATCGATTCCCGCGGGCCAGCGCTTCTCGATCTTTTCGACTTCGTGCAGGAAATTTGCCGGGGGCAGCACGATTCGATCGGTATCGCGTACCGGTGCGTCTGCCGCCTCGGCGACCGTGAGCGGCGGACGGCGATTGTCGCGCGCGGTAAAGCTGCCGGTGACGTGGCACGCCCGGACGCGCAGTTCCAGCATAACGGGAGTGTTCGACGCTTCGGAAAGCTCGAAGCCCTTCTGCACCATATCCACGATAACGGGCAGGCTGGGTCGCGGATCGAGCAGCCACATCTGCGATTTCATCGCGAAGGCATGGGTGCGTTCCTGCATGATCGAGGAACCTTCGCCGTAATCTTCGCCAAGGATGATCAGCGCGCCGCCGGTAACCCCACCCGACGCGACATTGGACAGGGCATCGGATGCCACATTCGTGCCGACAACCGACTTCCAGGCGACGGCACCGCGCAACGGATAGTTGACCGAAGCGGCCAGCATGGCGGCGGCGGTGGCTTCGCTGGCCGAGCTTTCGAAATGGACGCCAAGCCCCGCCATCAGTTCGCTGGCGTCGGAGAACACATCCATTAGATGGCTGATCGGCGACCCCTGATATCCCCCGACGTAGGCGACGCCGCTTTCGAGCAGAGCCTTGGTAACGGCGAGAATACCTTCGCCATGGAAGGTTTCGCCCTCGCCGAGCTTCAGCCGCTCGATTTCCGCCTTGAAGGAGCGTTCGGCCATGCGTTTATTCCGCGACCAGCGCGAGGACGCGCAGCGGGCTTCCCGAACCGTCTTCAATCTTGAGCGGCGCGGCGACAATCACGCTGCCCGTCGCAGGCAGCAGGTCGAGATTTTCGAGGCATTGCAATCCATAGCGCCCTGCGCCGTGGATGAGGGTGTGCGCGGGATATGCCGGCTCCAGCAGATGCGCCTGCCCGGCATCTGTGCCGATCGTTTCGACGCCCAGGCCTTGAATGTCGCGTTGTTCCAGCAGGAAGCGAACTGCCTCGGTCGTGGGCCCGGGTGTATGCGCACCCTTGTCGTCGCGGTTGGTATAGGCATCGCCTTCACGCTTCGACCAATCGGTGCGCAGCAGGACCCAGCTGCGCGGCGGGATGGGGCCATGGGTCGCTTCCCACGCCTCGATATCGGCAACGGTCAGCAGGTAATCAGGGTCAGCCGCGGATTGCTGCGAAATGTCGATCACCACGGCCGGGGCAATGAAATCTGCCGGGGGAATCGTATCGGCCGAATTGTTCGGCAGGTCTTTCCCCGATGCCCAGTGAATCGGAGCGTCGAAATGCGTGCCGGTGTGCTCGCTGACCGTAAAGTTGTTCCAGTACCAGCCGACGCCCCGTTCGTCGTAGCGCGAGATCTCTTCCTTGCTGAAACCGGCGCACTGATTGAATTCGGGCGGCAGGACGAGGGTGGGGGTGTCGGGCGACAGCGTCTGGGTGAGATCGATCGTGCGGATCGTACCCGAAGCGATCCCGCTGGCGAGCTGCTGGAGAACGTTGGTCATCGATTGGTTCCTCTCGTGCTGCGATTCTAATGATAAAACTTGCAAATGCAACTATTGTGGATGCGCGTCTGCGGGGACGGCATCGAATGCGATCGTCAGGCGGTGAGCTTCGGCAGAGAACGGGATCGTCCCGTGGTAGAAATACGATGGGAACAGGACGAGCATCCCCGGTTCCGGGCGTATCGTGCGCAGGATCCGCTCGTTCGCACCCAGATGAAGGCCGGTCTCCCCGAACTTCAGCCAGCCTTCCCGGTCGTTCATTTCCGGGGGCACGGCGACGTAGTAGACGGCGCTGATCCATCCGGCGGGGTGGATGTGGTTGGTGTGATGCCCGCCCGCATCGAGCCGCGCCGACCATGAACCGGAGAACGAAAAGCCACTGCCTTTCCGGCGCAGGAAGGGATGCGCCGGATCGTCGGGCAGATCGGCGATGTACTGCATGACTGCGTCTTCGATCATGGTGCGGACGGCTTCGATCTCGCGGATATCGCGACTGAAGAGATCGTCGGACGTTTGCGTGCCGCCGCGCAGCGTCTGCTCCAGCGGTGCGTTCCGACCACCATGGAGTGCCTGAAGAGCGCGCCCGAGATCGCTATTGAAACTCCCCGCATCGCCAGTGGCCGGCTTCAGCTGGAACGTGCGGATGAGGGCCGGGTCTTCGAGCCAGCGCGTTCTACCGTCTCCGGTCAATCGCCAGGCAATGGCTTGCAGCGCCAGTGCCTGCTGATCGAACGGATCGGCGGCAAGTCTGCGCTCGATCCGGGGCAGGGCATCGCCGTAACGTTCCAGGATCACCAAGGCGCGGGCATACTCGCGCAAGGTCGGCGCGTGATCAGGATCCAGTTTCAGGGCGGCATCGAACGTCTGAACCGCCCGATCCGGCTGGCCCGAAGACCATTGCGCCTGGGCCAGCAGGCTTTGCAGGTCGGTACCGCCAATGGTTTGTGCGACGGCCGGGCTCAGCAGCGCCGCCGCCTCTCCCGGTTCGCCGGCCAGGATCAGGCGCCTGGCGAGGCCCGCCAGAAGCCGGGGGTGACCGGGATGAGAGGCCAGCGCTTCGCGATAGCTGCGCAGATGGTCCCCGCTCTTGCCCTGATGCCACAGCATTCGGCTCAGCGATTCGTGGATATCCGCATCGGTGGGCGTCAGCCTGATTGCATGGCGGTAAGCCTCTGCCGCCTCGTCGAAACGGCCGAGATCCTGCAGGCAGTGGCCGAGGTTGTAGGGAATCTTCGCCTGCGCCGGTGACTTTGCGGCGCAATCGAGCAGGATCGGCAGCGCCTCGCGGGCGCGTCCGATCTGGCGCAGTGCCACGGCAAGGTTGTGCAGCCACGGCAAATGCCCAGGGCTCGTTTCCAACGCTGTGCGATATGCGGTGACAGCGCGGGCGTGGTGGCCCGCCGCGCTCCGGATCTCTCCGACGGCGGCCCAGGCACGGCCGTTTATCGGCCGTCGGTCGAGCAAGGGGCGCACGGTGCGTTCCGCTTCGTCGAGCAGGTCGAGCCGTATCAATGACAGCGCCAGATTGATCCGTGCGTCGTCATAGGTCGGAACCTGCCGCAGCGCCTCGCGATAGGCCTCGCTCGCATCGAATGGCCTGCCAAGGTCGAGCAGGCTGTTGCCCAGATTATTGAGCACGTGAGGCTGGTCGGGGCGGGCGGCCAGCGATCGGTTGAAGAGTTCGATCGCTTGGTCGTGATCGTTCCGTTGCCGTGCAACCATCCCGAGCAGCTGAAGCGCGTCGGGCTGGTTCGGATTCTCTCCCAGCACGCGCCGCAGCTTCCGCGCCGCGTCGTCGAGCTTGCCGGACCGGGCGAGGTTCATCGCGTCGCTGAGCAACGTGTCCTGCGCCGGTTGCGATGGTGCTTGCATCTAGCGCTCCCCATGCGGGCCGGACGCTCTGCCGGCCTGACGCGAATGTGAAACAAATCGTGCTTGCCCCGTCAAGCAATTCACGCTTTAATTCATATGTAATTGCACATTATGGGGGACGCGTCGATGAGACTGATTGGGGCATGTGGCGGAATTCGTGGTCGGACGCATCGCACACTGGCCGGGGCGGCGCTGGTCGCGGCGATAGCGGCATGGCCCGCAACTTCGGCGAAGGCGGCGCCCTATCCCGTCCCGGAAACGTCGGACGATGTCCGGCGTGTGCCGATTCCCCCGGTCGACCGCAGCGAGGAGCCGGTCATCGTCGTAGCCGGGGGCACGCTGATCGATGGCCGCGGCGGTGCCCCCGTGGAAAACGCTGTACTGGTGATGCAGGGCGACCGCATTCTGGCCGCCGGACCTTTATCGAACACGCCGCTTCCCACGGATGCGGACAGGACCATCGATGCAACCGGGCTGTTCATCATGCCCGGATTGATCGATCTCCATATCCATTTCACGCAGCAACGCTGCCACGATTTCGGACACTATTCCGACAGTCCGGCCGCAGCAGCGATCCGGGGCACGGTGCTGGCCGGGCAACTGGTCGATGCCGGCATTACCGCGGCGCGCGATGTGGGGACGGTTGATGACGTCGCCCTGCGGATAAAGGAAGCGGTCGACCGCGGCCTCATCGCCGGGCCGCGCGTCCTGTGGAGTGGCCGCCTGATTGCCAGCACCGGCGGCCATGGCGATGAAGTCACGTCGACTGCAACCGGACGACAGAAGCCCGGCCTGGGCGGCCCTTCGCGCGGCTTCAACGGCCCGTGGGAATGGCGCACGGCAGTCCGGCAGCAGGTTCGCCGGCTGGCCGACTGGATCAAGCTTGGTGCGCCGGCGGACCGCGCGGAGATAGCAGCGGCGATCGAGGAAGCGCATTCGCTGGACGTGCCCGTGGCGATCGACAGCTACGACAAATACACCGATTGGGCGATCGAGGCGGGCGTCGATACGCTTGAGCATCCACTGGCGATGACCGACGATACGGTTCCGCTGATGAAGAAGCATGGCACGGCGTTCGTGCCCACGATCGGGGCCTTCGACAACCTGTTGAACGGCGGCTACCCGACTGCGGGCATTCCGTCCGGCGGGTTCTACTACACCCATTCACGCCGCTTCGTGATCGACCAGCAGGATCATCTGGCTCGGGTATCGGAAGCCTATCGCGCGGGGGTGCCCATCGGCGTCGGCACCGATATTCCGTTCGAGAACGAAGAACGTTATCCCGACGCCTATTTTCGCGAACTGGCTTATCTTAGCGAAGCCGGGATGACCAATGCCGACGTGCTCGCATCGGCGACCCGCGTCGGGGCGGAGATCATGCGGATGGGCGACAAGCTGGGCACGATCGAACCAGGCAAAATCGCCGATGTTCTGATCGTGGGCGCGAACCCTCTCGATAGGCTCGATAACCTGCGTGATGTCCGTTACGTTATCGCGGATGGCGAGATCGTACGATCGCCGGACTAGCGCCGATTACTCGATCGGCAGCTTGCTGAGGTTCGCGCCGATTTTCTGCAACGTGCGCAGAAGATGGGCGATGTCGCGGTTGCTGATTCCATCCATTGCCCGCATGAACTGACGCCCGACGATTGGCGTCAGCTTGCGCAGCATCTGCTCGCCGGCGGCAGTCAGGGTCACCTCGGTTACGCGGTTGTCTTCCGCATTGGGCTCAGCGGTAACCAGGTTCTGTTCGATCATGCGGTCGATGATCCGGCTGATGGTCGACCGTTTGGTCAGCGCAGCCTCTGCGATCGCCCCGATGCTCGCCGGCTGGCGTTCGCGAAGAACCGTCATCACACGATATATCGGCTTCGAGACACCGTGCTTGTGCAGCACTTTGTCCATATCCTCGTGATACTTAAAATCGGCGTGGGCCATCAGATAGAATGGCGAATTGGCCAGCCGGAACGTCGCACTGCTGGGGTCATAATCGCCGCGGTCTTCTATCTGGCCCTTAGCATCCCCTGTCGTCTTTTTGCTCGACACTGCTTTCATATCGTCCTCAAACGCCTTTCCCGCCACACGCATCCACCGACAAGGCCGCTTCAATCGAGCACAGGTTCGGCTTGTCCGCAATCCCGCATCGCGTTCCGTTCGACCGCGCGGCAGAACCCGGATGCTTACGATTTTTGCGTGAATTTGATCATATCGTCGTTAGCGATCTTGTCCGCAAAATAAAGCGGTTTCAAGACGAACGAGTTGGCAGGCGTGCGATTGTCGGCGGGACGGGCGGCAAAATGGCGGAACCGGGCGACGTGAAGATTGCCCGATTCCGGCGTCAGAATGCGGCGATTCCGGTGATGGCGCGGCCCAGGATCAGCGCATGGACATCGTGTGTCCCCTCGTAGGTGTTCACCGTTTCGAGGTTCATGGCGTGGCGCATCACCTGATATTCGCCGCTGATGCCATTGCCGCCGTGCATGTCGCGTGCCGCGCGGGCGATGTCGAGAGCCTTGCCCACGTTGTTGCGCTTGACGATCGAAATCATTTCGGGCGCGAAATCGCCCTCGTCGATCAATCGGCCCACGCGCAAGCTGGCCTGGAGGCCCAGGGCGATTTCGCTTTCCATATCCGCGAGCTTTTTCTGATAGAGCTGCGTCGCGGCGAGCGGGCGGCCGAACTGATGCCGGTCGAGCCCGTACTGGCGCGCTGCGTGGAAACAGTATTCGGCCGCGCCCAGGGCACCCCAGCTGATCCCGTAGCGTGCGCGATTCAGGCACGAAAACGGCCCCTTGAGGCCGGACACTTCAGGCAGAATCGCCGTTTCGGGCACTTCCACATCGTCCATTACAATCATGCCGGTGATCGATGTGCGCAGGCTGAGCTTGCCGTCGATCTTCGGCGCGGACAGGCCTGCCATGCCTTTGTCCAGCACGAAGCCACGGATCGCGCCATCGTGTGCTTCCGACCGGGCCCAGACGACGAACACGTCGGCGATCGGGGCGTTCGAGATCCACGTCTTGGCGCCGCTCAGCCGATAGCCATCATCGGTCTTGATCGCCCTGGTACGCATGCCGCCGGGGTCGGAACCGGCGTCGGGCTCGGTCAGGCCGAAGCAGCCGATCGATTCCCCTCGGGCAAGGGCGGGCAGATAGCGTTCCTTCTGTTCCTGCGAGCCGAAGGCGTGGATCGGATACATGACCAGGCTGGACTGCACGCTCATCATCGAACGGTAGCCTGAATCGATCCGTTCGACCTCTCGTGCGATCAGGCCATAGGCGACATAGGATGCCTCGACCCCTCCGTATGCTTCGGGCAGGGTCGGGCCGAGCAGGCCGAGAGCACCCATCTCGCGAAAGATCTCAGGGTCGGTCTGCTCGCCGGCGAATGCGTCGATCACCCGCGGGGCGAGGCGATCCTGGGCATAGGCCCTGGCCACATCGCGGATCATCCGTTCTTCGTCGCTGAGCTGCCCATCTAGCAGGAAAGCATCGGACCAGTCGAATTTCTGCACGGCGTTCGTCCTTCTTACGGCGCGGGGATCACGGCGGTGGTTTCAATCTCGATCCTGGCCGCAGCTTCCACCAGCGCGGAAACCTCGACCACCGCCATTGCGGGGAAATTGCGCCCGATGAGCTCGCGGTAGGCGGCGCCAATGGCCGGCAGGCTGGCGAGATATTCCTCCCGGTCGGTGACGTACCAGGTCATGCGCACGATATGTTCGGCAGCCGCGCCGGCTTCGGCGAGAACGGCGATCGTATTGATCAGGACCTGGCGGAATTGTCCGGCAAGATCATCGGCGACGAACTGCTCGTTCTCGTCCCATCCGATGATCCCGGCGGTGAAGATCATGCGGCCGCTGGCGGCAATGCCGTTGGAATATCCGCGCGGTCGCGGCCAGCCGGGGGGCAGGAGGGATTGGTGGGCGGTCATGATGCTTCCTTGTTGGACGTTGCGTCTTTCCTCAGACGCTCGAGAAAGTCTGCCGGCCAGGCGCGGGCCTGCGCGCTGGCGAGATCGATCAGCACGAGGGTGGGGCGAACCGCGAAGCGTGCTTCGCCGCCACAGGCAATGTCGACCGCAAGGTCGAGCGAGCTTTTGCCGACCCGCAGCGTGCGGACTGTGAAATCGAGCATGTCGCCCAGCCGGCTGGGCGCGGTGAATTCGGCACTGAGGGCCACCGTTGGCAAGCCCATGCCCAGCTCGCCGTGCATCGTGCGCCGATCGACCCCCAGCACGGCGGCGGTCCAGTCTTCGACCGCTGCGTCACACAGTTCGAAATACCGCGGATAATAGGCAATGCCCGCAGGGTCGCAGTGCGCGAAGCGCAAGGGCAGGCTGGTTGTGAACATCAGCGTGCGCTTTGGGCAAGATGCTGACGCGCGATGACCACTTTCTGCACTTCGGATGCGCCTTCGTAGATCCGCAATGCGCGCACTTCGCGATACAGCGCCTCCACCGGGGTGCCCACGGTAACGCCCAGCCCCCCGAACATCTGGACGGCCTTGTCGATCACCTGCTGCGCGCTGTCGGTCGAATGCAGCTTGGCCAGCGCGGCTTCCCGCGAATTGCGTTCTCCGCGGACGTCGCGCAGCCAGCCCGCGCGATAGATCAGCAGCGCCGACGTATCGACGTCGAGCACCATTTCGGCGAGCTTTGACTGGGTGACGGCATTATCTGCCAGAACCCCGCTGCCCAGCTTGCGCGTGCGCGCCCGCTCGGTCGCTTCGTCCAACGCGCGCCGCGCGAAACCAAGCGCTGCGGCGCCGACAGTCGTACGAAAGATGTCGAGCGTTGCCATGGCGGCGGCAAAGCCGCGTCCGGCCTCGCCCAGCAGCGCGGACTGCGGCAGGGCCATATCGGTGAATGTCAGCGTCGCCAGGGGGTGCGGCGCGATCACCGCGATCCGTTCGGTTACCGCCAATCCCGGGGTGTCGGCATCGACGATGAAGGCCGAAACGCCTTTCGCCCCCGGTGCCTCCCCCGTGCGGGCGAACAGAACGTAATAGTCGGCGATGCCGCCGTTGGAGATATACGTCTTTGCGCCGTCGACACGGTAGCCGTCCGCAACGCGACTGGCGGTTGTTTCCATTGCCGCGACGTCCGATCCCGAGACGGGTTCGGTAAGCGCGAAAGCCGCAATCTTCTGCCCGGCCGCGACGGCCGGAAGATAGGCCTGCTTCTGCGCCTCGGTCCCGAACAGACTGATCGTGCCTGAGCCGAGCCCCTGCATCGCGAATGCAAAGTCCGCCAGGCCCGAATGCCGCGCCAGCGTTTCGCGGATCAGCGCGAGCGAGCGGATATCCAGCGTTTCGTGAACACCGCCATAGGCGGCCGGAACGCAGTAACGCAGCCACCCGCCATCCCCCAGGGCGCGGACGAGCGCGCGGCAGGCGCCGTCGATGTCCTCCGGATGATCGTCAGCCAGGTTGTCGGCGCACCAGGCATCCAGATCGGCAGCAAGCTGGCGGTGCCCATCGTCGAGGAAGGGCCAGTCGAGGAAGCTGCGGTCGGCCATCAGTCGCCTGCGAACTCTGGCGTGCGCTTGGCGGCGAATGCCTCGAAAGCGCGACGAAAATCGTTGGTTGCCATGCAGATTGCCTGCGCCTGGGCCTCCATTTCGATCGCCGTTTCGACCGAAACCGACCATTCGGTGTTGAGCTGTGTCTTGGTGATGCCATGCGCGAAGGTCGGGCCGCAAGCCAGCGAGCGAGCGAGGGTGAGAGCTTCTTCCTCCAGCGTTTCGCTGTCGACCAGGCGATTGTGGAAGCCCCAGCGTTCGCCTTCCTCGGCGGTCATCATCCGTCCGGTGTAAAGCAGTTCGGATGCGCGGCCCTGGCCGACGATCCGCGGCAGTATTGCGCAAGCGCCCATGTCGCACCCGGCCAGGCCGACGCGGGTGAACAGGAAAGCGGTCCGGGCCGTCGGGGTCGCGATCCGCATGTCGGAAGCCATTGCCATGATCGCGCCCGCGCCAACACAGATGCCGTCGATCGCAGCGACGATGGGCTGCGGGCAGGCGCGCATCGCCTTGACGAGATCCCCGGTCATCCGGGTGAAAGCCAGCAATTCGGGCATTGCCATTTCGGTCAACGGTCCGATGATCTCATGCACATCCCCGCCCGATGAAAAGTTGCCGCCGGCGCCCGTGACGATCACGGCCTTTACCGCCGGAGCATAGGCCAGGGCGCGGAAGGTATCGCGCAGTTCGGCATAGCTTTCGAACGTCAGGGGATTCTTGCGCTCGGGCCGATTGAGCGTCACGGTCGCGACGCCGTCGGCGAAATGCCAGCCGAAGTGTTCTGGCGAGAACTGTTCGGGGTTCATGCCTCTTCCTTTCCGATTTGTGCGGCAAGCGAATCCTTCAGCGTGCCGAGAAGTTCGAGGAGCGCGCCCTGCTGGTCGCGCTCCAGCCCGCCCAGCATTGCGTCGATCCAGTCCTGATGCGCTTCCGCCAGCCCGTCGAAGCACTGGCGCCCCTGTTCGGTCAGGCGCACGATCGAGGATCGGCCATCGGTGGGCGAGGGTGCCACCCCCACGTATCCATCGCGGACCAGGGCCTGCACGACGCCGGTGACGTTTCCGTTGGACACCAGCAGTGCTTGTGACAGCTGGCCCATCGTCATCCCTTCAGGATGGCGATCGAGTGCTGCCATGATGTCGAACCGCGGCAGGGTGATGTCGTACCGATCGGCGAAGCGCCGCCTCACCTGCTTTTCGATTGTCCGCGTGCACGCCAGCAATCGCAGCCACAGCCGCACGCTGTCGCGCTGTTCGGGATCGCCAATCCGATGGTCGAGTATCGATGGACTGTCGTTCACATCACTTCTCCGCCTGCGACCATGATGGTCTGCCCGGTGATCGAGCGGCTGGACGGGCGGCACAGCCAGGCTACCGCTTCAGCCACTTCGGCCGGTTCTATCAGCCGTCTCTGCGGGTTGAAGCGCGTGAGTTC
The DNA here is from genome assembly GCF_001028625.1 of Pelagerythrobacter marensis. Lineage (NCBI taxonomy): Bacteria > Pseudomonadati > Pseudomonadota > Alphaproteobacteria > Sphingomonadales > Erythrobacteraceae > Pelagerythrobacter > Pelagerythrobacter marensis. Next base: position 2,587,849 of record NZ_CP011805.1, read on the forward strand.
GGCCTTTGCCTGATCGGCGCTGCGTCCCGTCGCGGTCTGGATACGCGCGACGGCAGTGTCGACGATCCCGGTGTCGGAGAAGCCGGGGCAGACGGCGTTTACCGTCAGCGCCGTTCGCGCATATTCTGCGGCCAGGGCGCGCGTCAGGCCGATGGCGCCGTGCTTCGACGCGACATAGGGTGCGGTATAGGCATAGCCTTTGACCCCTGCGGTCGATGCGACCGTCACAATGCGACCCGCGGGCGCCGCCAGCAGATCGGGCAGCGCGGATTGGGTGCAATGAAACAGCGCGTCGAGGTTGACGCCGATCGTTTTTCGCCACGCTTCGGCGGTAACGCTGGCGAAGGGCGCGCTTGGCGCGATACCCGCATTGTTGATGAGAATGCCTATGGGGCCGTGCTGCGCGCGCGCAGCGGCGCAGGCTGTGTCTACCGCCTCGCGGTCGGAAACATCGGCAATCGCCACATGCACGTCGGCCCCATATCCGGTGCGCAGGGCGTTTGCCGTTTCTTCCAGCGGCCCGCGGGTTCTGCCGACCAGCGTCAGCCGCGCGCCTTCGGCAGCCAGCGCGCGCGCAATGGCTGCGCCGATCCCCGATCCGCCCCCGGTGACAAGGGCATGGGCATCTTTCAACTGCCGACTAGCCATTCTCCGCGGCTTCCATCTCGGCCGCGCGCTTCATGTTGCGCGTCAGCTGGGCGATGCCGCCGAGATAGGGCGCCGGCACGGGGGCACGATCGTATTCGTGCTGTGCCGCGGCGCGCAATGTCCACATGGGATCGATCATGTGCGGCCGGCCGAGCGCCACCAGATCTGCCCGCCCGGCGGCCAGAATCGAATTGACGTGGTCGGTTTCGAAGATGTTGCCGACGGCCATCGTCGAAACCCGTGCCTCGTTCCGGATCTGGTCGGCGAAGGGCGTCTGGAACATGCGCCCGTAAACCGGACGCGATGCCGCCCAGGTCTGCCCGGCGGAAACGTCGATCAGGTCGGCCCCGGCAGCCTGAAACGCTTCGGCGATCTGCACGGCTTCGTCCGGCGTCACGCCTGCCGTTCCCATCCAGTCGGTGGCAGAGATGCGAACCGACATCGGCCGGTCGGCAGGCCAGACGGCGCGCATCGCGGAGAAGACTTCGAGGGGATAGCGCAGGCGGTTTTCCAGCGAGCCGCCATATTCGTCGTTCCGCCGGTTCTGCAGCGGGGTGATGAAGCTGGACAGAAGATAGCCGTGGGCGGCGTGCATCTCCACCATATCGAAGCCAGCTTCTATCGCGCGCTGCGTAGCAGCCACGAACTGATCGCGGACCTGGATCATATCGTCCCGGTTCATCGGGCGCGGGACCTGGTTGGCTTCGTTCCACGGCACGTCCGATGCGGCGATCAGCGGCCAGTTGCCGCTGTCGAGCGGTTCGTCCATTCCCTCCCAGCCGATCCTGGTGGAACCTTTGGCGCCCGAATGGCCGAGCTGGAGACAGATCCTGGCCGGGGTTTCGCGGTGCACAAAATCGGTGATGCGGCGCCACGCGGCGACATGTTCGGGCGCATACATGCCGGGGCATCCCGGGGTGATCCGCCCATCGGCGGAAACGCAGGTCATTTCGGTATAGACTAGCCCCGCACCGCCTTGCGCACGGGTGCCGTAGTGGACCAGATGAAAATCGCCGGGCATGCCGTTTTTGGCGCTGTACATTGCCATCGGCGATACGACGACGCGGTTGCACAGGCGCATCTCGCGCAGCTTGTAAGGGGCGAACATCGGTGGGGCGATTTCGTCCGCGCCGTCGGGGGCCTGGGTCTGAAACCAGCGCTCCACCCCTTCCAGCCATGCCTTGTCGCGCAGCCTCAGGTTTTCGTGGCTGACCCGCTGCGAGCGGGTGAGCAGCGAATATGCGAACTGGAGCGGCGGAAAGGCCAGATAGCGGTCGAGCGTTTCGAACCACTCGGTCGAATTGCGCGCGCTGTTCTGAAGCTTCAGCACCTCGACGCTGCGCTCCGCCTGATATTCGGCAAGCGCCTGCGCCCGGTCGAGGCCCGGGCGGTTGAGCACCTCGGCCAGCTTGATCGCATCTTCCAGCGCCAGCTTGGTGCCCGATCCGATCGAGAAATGCGCGGTATGCGCTGCGTCGCCGAGCAGGACGAACTTCTCGTACGACCAGTTGGCGGTAACGATGCGGCGGAAATTGAGCCACGCCTTCGGTCCCGGCAGGTGCGTGGCGTTGGACATCAGGGCGTGACCGTCGAGATGCTTCGCGAAGATTGTTTCGCACAGCGCGATCGCGTCGGGCTGGTCCATCCGGTCGAGGCCGAGCCGCTGCCAGGTTTCCGGCTCCATCTCTACGATGAATGTCGAAAGCCGGTCGTCGAAACGATAGGCGTGGGCCCATATCCAGCCGGCATCCGTCTGTTCGAACGCAAATGTGAAGGCATCGAACTGCTTTTCGGTGCCGAACCAGAAAAACTTGTTCTTTCGCACCTGAATATCGGCGTCGAAATGTTCGGCGTGGGCAGTGCGAATGCGGCTGTTCGCGCCATCGGCCGCGATCACCAGATCGTAGTCCGCCCAATCGGCCAGATCGGCGCTCGCTTCATGTTCGAAGTGCAGGCCGATGCCCAGCTCGCGTGCACGATCCTGCAGTATCGCGAGCAGCCGCTTGCGCCCGATGCCGATAAATCCGTGCCCCCCCGAACGGATGGATTCGCCGCGGATGTGGACTTCGATATCGTCCCAATGGGCGAATTCGTCGCGGATCGTCTCCCCGCTGACCGGGTCGTTGGCCATCAGATTCTCGACTGTCTGGTCCGAGAAGACGACTCCCCAGCCGAACGTATCGTCGGCACGATTGCGTTCGAACACGTCGATCGTGTGCGATGGATCGCGCAGCTTCATCGAGATAGCGAAATAGAGGCCTGCCGGGCCGCCGCCTGCGCATGCGATCTTCATCTCGCCAACTCCTTTCCCGATTTGTCGAACGATCGACTGGCTAAGTCGTCGGGAAATTTATTTCAACCTTAAAATTTTAAGCTTGAAATATCGTATATCACGTAATTATGCACGTGTATGGGAAATCTGGAGATGCGACTATGAAGTGGCCAGCGCAGCGCCTTGCGGCGGGATCGAAGAAATCCTTCGGGATGTATGACGAGGCGGCCAAACTCGACGCGGCCGGTGTCGACCTGATCCATCTCGAGTTCGGGCGGCCCCATGCGGACACGCCCGAACATATCAAGCAGGCGACCAAGGACGCGCTTGACGCCGGGATCGTTCACTATGGCGATTTTCGCGGAACGCTGTCGTTTCGGGAAGCGCTTGTGCGCAAGCTACGCGATTTCAACCAGCTCGATTACGGCGTTGACGAAGTCCTGGTGACCAATGGGCTGACCCATGCATCCTTCGCAGCATTCATGGCCGCGGTCGATCCGGGTGACGAAGTGATCCTTCTCGACCCGTTCTATCCGCAGCATGTCGGCAAGACCGAACTGGCGGGCGGCAAGGTCGTAGTGGCCGAACTGGACAAGGAAAACGGCTTCGCGATCTCGCGCGAGAAGATCGCGGCCCGCATTACCGATCGCACGCGGATGATCGTGCTGGTCAATCCGGCCAATCCCACCGGGCGGGTCTATACCCGCGAAGAGCTGCAGCATGTCGCCGATCTTGCGATCGAGCACGATCTGCTGGTTCTGTCTGACGAAGTTTACGAATACATCACCTATGGCGGCGCGCAGCACATCAGCATCGCGAGCCTGCCGGGAATGCGCGAACGGACGATCAGCTGCTATGCCTTTACCAAGGCCTATTCCATGGACGGCTGGCGCATCGGCTATCTGGCGGCGGACGCTCGTCTGATGCCTGCTCTGCTGCGCATCGCAATGACGGAAGTAACGCACGTCAACGTCTTCGTGCAGGAAGGGGCGCGGGCTGCGGTTGAGGGGCCGCAGGACGCGATGCAGGCCATCGTGGAGGCGGATCGCCGCAAGCGCGATATCGTCGTGCAGGCGCTCAACCAGATGCCCGGCGTGTCGTGCGCCGAGCCGGAGGGGACGATCTACGCCTTCCCCGACATCACCGGCACCGGGTTCCAATCGCAGGATCTTGCGATGCGAATACTGAAGGAAGCGCACGTCGTGGTCGAATCGGGCGCGTTCTACGGTCCCAGCGGCGAAGGGCATCTGCGCGTCTGCTTCGGTTCGGTATCGGAAGCGCGCGTCGCCGAAGGGATGGACAGGCTCACTCGCTTTTTCAACGCGTTGTGACGGGAAGGCGCGCCTTGCGCCGATTGGGGAGGGACTGATGAAATTTGCCTTGCGCTGTACCGCTGCGCTGATGCTGGCGACCGCGATGCCGGTAACACTGGCCACGCCGGCCGCCGCTCAGCAGGAACCGGAGCGTGCCGGATACGCCGCGCTGCAGACGCTCTATTCGCAGTTCCGCGATCTCGTCCCGCCGCCGATGGTGGACGGTGTGCCCGATTACTCGCCCGAGGCGATGGCGCGCCAGTATGCAGAGCTGAAGGCGCTGCAAACGCGCCTGCGCGCGATAGATGACAGCAGCTGGCCGATCTCGCAGCGCGTGGACTACATGGTCGTACTGGCCGAAATGCGCGGGTTCGAGTTCCAGCACCGGGTCCTTCAGCCGTGGAAGCGCGATCCTGCGTTCTACAGCACGACCAATCTCGGCTTCGGCCCGAAGATGCATGGCGCGATGGCCATCCCCGATCTACCGCTGGACGATGCCGAGGCGGCAGCCCTGGCCGATCGCCTGAACGCGGTGCCTGAGGCGCTGCGCCAGGCAAAGACGAACCTTACCGACGCACGCGGAGACCTCGCGCGTCTCGGCATCGTGCAGAAGCAGGTCGAGGTCAACGTTTACGGCCAGCTGGCGGAACAGGCCGCCCGCCTGCAGCCGGAACTGGCCGCACCTGCCCGCCGTGCCCAAGCCGCCGCGGGCGAGTTCAAGGCATGGCTGGAAAGCATCGAGGCGGATCTTCCCGCCCACGGCGGGGTCGGCCGGGAAAACTACGCCTGGTACCTGAAGAACGTCCTCCTGCTGCCCTATACCCCGGAAGAAATCGCAACGCTGGGCGAGCGGGAGTATCAGCGCCAGATCGCCTTCCTCAAGATAGAGGAGCATCGCAACCGCGACACCCCGATGCCGGCGCCGATCGCGACCCGTGCCGAATTCGATGCCAAGCGGAAGGCCGAAGACGAAGATCTTCTGCGCTTCCTGCGCGAAGGCGACTGGATGACGATCCCGGACTATGTCGCGCATGATCCGGAAGAGGGCCCCTATCAGTTTCCGTTCGAGAAGGACCCTTCGAAGCCGGGCCTGTTCGATCCCCCGCTCGATCTCCATTTCTTCTTCCAGGCCGAATTTCGCGACGGGCGGCCACTGCGCGCGCACAACCTTCCCGGCCATGCTTTCGATGGATTGCAGTCGGCGCGCGACACGCGCCCGATCCGGGGCGAGCGGCGCCTGTTCTTCGTGAACGGCGTGCGCAACGAAGGGTGGGCGTTCTATCTTGAAGAAATGATCCTGCAGGCCGGCCTGCTCGACGACCGGCCCAAGACGCGGGAGATCGACTATATCCTCGGCGCCAAGCGCGCGGCGCGCGTGCGACCGGAACTGATGATGCAGGCCAACGCCTGGACCTGGGCGGAAGCCAATGCCTCGCTGATCGCGCGCACGCCCAAATGGATGGGCCCCGGTGATGCGGTCGCCCAGTTCGATATAGAACTCTACTTGCGCCAGCCCGGCTACGGCATCGGATATTACATCGGCAAGATCGAGCTGGAACGGCTGCTGGCCGATGTCGCGATGCAGGAAGGCGAGGCGTTCGACATCAAGTCGTTCCATGACCGCTTCCGGGCAGCCGGTTCGATCCCGATTTCGCTGATCCGCTGGGAAATGACCGGCAAGGCTGACGAGATCGCGACGATGCGCGATTAGGCAGAAGCGGCCCTGCGCGGCCGCGATAGCCCATCGGCCCAGACGAGAAACACGCCAGCCTTCGCCGCAAGGCTGCGGCGAAGGCTAAAGCTGTGCCCCGTTCGTCTGCGATATGACCATTCCGGATGTATCCCCGCCGGTTCGGCTCCGGAACGGACGGGGCCTTCGTTGACCGACTCACGCCGAACATAGAGCTTCTCCTTCACGCAAGGCGCGGATTTCTAAACGAAATTCCGCACCAGAAAGGGTGCGCTATGCAAGCTTTGGTCAAGGCCCATCCCCGCGAAGGGCTATGGATGTGCGACGTGCCGGTACCCGATCCGGGACCGGATCAGGTGCTGGTAAAAGTTCGCCAGACCGGGATTTGCGGGACCGATCTGCATATCTGGAACTGGGACGAATGGGCCCGAAGCACGATCGCCGTGCCAACCACTATCGGTCACGAGTTCGTCGGCGAAATCGTCGCGCTCGGCCGCAACGTAAGGCACCTTTCGCGCGGGCAGCGGGTATCGGGCGAAGGCCATGTCGTCTGCATGCATGGCCGCGCAGCACGGGCAGGGCGGCCGCACCATTGCGCGCAGATGGACGCGATCGGAATCACCCTGCCGGGTGCCTTTGCCGAGTATCTCGTGCTTCCGGCGGTAAACGCGGTCCCTCTGCCGGATGCCATCGACGACGATATCGGCGCGATCCTCGATCCGCTGGGCAATGCCGTCCATGCTGCGTTGTCGTTCGATCTCGCGGGGGAAGATGTGCTGATTACCGGCGCGGGCCCGATCGGGATTATGGCGGCCGCTGTCGCGCGCCATGCCGGCGCCCGCAAAGTGGTTATTACCGACGTCAATCGGGGCCGCCTCGCCCTCGCACGGGAGGTGGTCGATGCGGTCACGGTCGATGTGTCGACCCAGCCCTTGTCCGACGCGGTCGCACCGTTGGACCTTGGCGATGGCTTTGCCGTCGGTCTGGAAATGAGCGGCGCGCCATCCGCATTCGATGCCATGGTCGATGCGATGGCACCGGGCGGCAGGATCGCCTACCTCGGCATAGCGCCGCGCCCGATGCTGGTCGACTGGACGCGGATCATCTTCAAAAGCCTGTTTATCAAGGGGATTTACGGGCGCGAGATGTTTCGCACCTGGCACAAGATGATTGCCCTGCTCGAATCCGGGCTGAATGTCGGGCCGGTCATTACCCATCGGCTGGACGCTGCGGATTTCGCATCCGGGTTTGCCGCGATGCGCTCCGGCCAGGCGGGCAAGGTGGTGTTGTCCTGGCCCCCCGAGCAGAGCGTCGCCGCGCACCGTTCTGCCGTTCAGCACGTGGAGGCATAGGGCTGTGGCGGGCGGGCTGGAAGTCATCGCGGTGAAGGCAATCGATGCGATCCCTGCTGACGCATACGAAGAACTCGCCGCGCATTGCGATGCCCCTGCTTATTACGATCGGCGCTTCCTTCAGGCGGCGGAACGGCATCCGCTATTGCCGATAGAGGATATGCACTACGTCCTCGTCCGCAACGGCGACCGGCTTGATGCTTTCCTGCCCGTCTATCGCCAGCGCGTGTCGACTGCCGACCCGCTTGGCCTCCTGTCGCGGACCGCCTCCGCCGGTTTCCATCCCTCGGAAAGCGCGCTCTTCAGCCACATCATGCATTGCTGCGACTCGCGGCTGCTGCTGCGCGACAATTCACCGGTACTGTTCGGAATGGTCCTCGACCGGGTTGAACAGCTGGCGCGAGAGGAAGGTGTTCCCCAGTTCGCGATTGCTAATGTCGCCGATCCGGCCCTGCTCGCAATGGCCGAGGCACAGGGCATGGAAGTCAAATTTTCGGTCGATCGCTACCAGATGGATCTGACCGGGATCGACGACGTCGAAGACCTGGTAATGCGGCATATCCCGGTGGAGGGGCGGCACGAAATTCGCCGCCAGCGGCGCAAGATCGCGAAATACGGGATCCGGGTGGAGATCGAGACCCCGCCGATCGCGCGGATCGAGGAGGTGGCGCAGCTGTGCCACGATACCACGGCGCGGCGCGGTACGCCCGATTATCTGCCTGCCGATGCTCTTGCGCGGTTCCTGGCCGAGTGCGGATCGCTGCTGCGAATCGTTTCGGTGTATCACGAGGATCGGCGCGTCGGCGCGAGCATCCTGCTCCTCGACAACGCGGCAGTGCACTTCTGGCTCGCCGGGATGGATTACACCCTCGATACCTTCAGCCCCTATACCGCCGCGTTCGACGCGGTTTTCCACTTCGCGTTCGAAAATGGTTTCAGGCGCATCGAATGCGGCCGGCTGAACGAACGGACGAAGCAGCGCTTCGGTTTTTCACCGCAACCTCTCCACGCGATTGTGCGCCGCGTTTCCGCCCGACCGGGCGCCGAGGAACAATGCGCGGCGGCCCGATGCGGCCCGGCCACTTCCCGACAAGACGCCGACTTGCCCCAAACTTCCGCCTGAAAGGACTGGATCATGAACACCGTCACATTCCCTTCTTCCGTCACGATGCCGCGCAACGACGATCGCCCGCTGTGGGATGTCCTGCTGGGGGTTTTCGGCCTGCCCGCGCTGTTCATTGCGCATCGACTGGGCTTGTTCGAGCTGGTCGACGCAAAGGCCCCCACGCTGGAGGAATTGTGTGTGGAACTGAAACTGGCGCGGCGCACCGCGCAGATTCTGGTGAGCACCGCCACCGCGCTCGATTTCATGACGGTCGAGGATGGCCGCTATCGGCTGACCCCACTGGCCGAAGACTATCTGCTGCCGCGCAGTTCAACCTATTTCGGATACTACTGGGATCTGATTATCGACAACCATCAGGTCTTCTCCTTCGATGCGTTGAAGAATGCGATCGTGAACGACAAGCCGACCGCCTATGGGGTCGACGACATCTATCAAACCCATCGCGAGGAGGAGGAACGGACGCGCGAATTCACCCGTGCGATGCATTCGATCAGCCTGCCCCCTGCAATGGCCTGGGCGCGCAAGCTCGACCTGGCGCAGCATCGGCAGATGCTCGACATCGGCGGCGGGTCGGGGGCTCATGCCCTGATGGCGGCCCAGGCCGTGCCCACGCTGAACGCGACGATCTTCGATCTTGAAACGGTCTGCCCCGTGGCGGAAGAATTCATTGCCCACTACGGCATGGGCGATCGCGTGTCGGCCGCGCGGGGGGACATGTGGATCGATCCCTTCCCGGCCGCCGATTTCCACTTCTACTCGCATGTTTTCCACGGCTGGCCGCCCGAAAAATGCGCGTTCCTGAGCCGCAAGAGCTTCGAACATCTCGAACCCGGCGGGCGCATCGCGGTGCATGAATTTGTCTACAACGATGCCGACAAGACAGGCCCGTTCCCGGTCGCGGCGATGAGCATGGTCATGCTCGGCTGGGGCGTGGGCGAACAATATTCGGCGGACGAGATCACGCGCTTCCTGTCGCAGGCCGGCTTCGTCGATGTCGAAACCGTGCCGACGTTCGGGTACTACAATATCGTGACCGGCAGAAAGCCGTGAGCGAGCCGGGGAAGCGGCTGGAGGAGCCGCTGGCCGAACAACTGGCCGACCGCATTCGGGGATCGGTCGTCGGGCGCGCAACGCCCGGCTACGAGCTGCGCCGGACGGGGCTCGTCTGGAATGGCCGGCCGGCGCAGAATTACCCCGATCTCATCGTTCGCCCGGATACGATCGGGGAAGTTCGCACCGCGATCCGCTTTGCGCGAGAGCACGGATTGACGGTCTCCGTTCGTGGAAGCGGACACAGCTACAGCGGTGTCTTCCTGCACGATGGCGGTATGCTGCTCGATCTGTCGGGGCTCGATGACATTGTCCCCGACATCGAAACGCGAACCGTGTCGGTCGGGCCGGGCGCAACGGGCGGCCGCATCGATGCGGCGCTGGCACATCATGGCCTGGCTTTCCCCGTGGGGCATGGGGCGCAAGTGGGAATCGCGGGATTCCTCCTTGGTGGCGGGATCGGGATCAACGGTGGTGCCTGGGGCGGGATGAGCTGCCACAGTATCCTCGCCGCCGATATGGTCATGGCCGATGGGCGGCTGGTTCGCGCCAGTGCCGGGGAGAATGCGGACCTGTTCCGGGCCCTGCGCGGGGGCGGCCCGGGGCTGCCCTTCGTCGTCGTGCGGTTTATCCTGCGCTGTTACCGCCGGCCTAACCATATCGCGCTGGTCAATCGTTTCGTTCGCTTTTCGCAATTGCCGGACGTGGCGCGCGCGATCGAACGCCTGTCAGACCGCCTCGATTCCCGGCTGCAGGTTATGCTCGCCATCGTCCCTGCGCCGGCGGAACTGGCCCCCCGGTTGGCGCAGGATGATCACAACCGGCTCGGCGCCCTGACCGCGATTGCCTTTGCCGACGACGCGACCGAGGCAGAGCGGTTGCACGCGCCGTTGGACGGTGAGCCGGCCTTGCAGGCCGCACTCCATCGCGAAGCTATCGATCCGGCGGGCTTCGACGACATCTTCGCCATGACCGATATGGCGTTGACCGCGCCCAGGGTGCGCGCGGACAATATCTTCACCGACCGGCTCGGCGAAGCGGTGGCTGCGCTGATGCGGCATCTGCCTGCGGCCCCGTCGCCGGCATGCATCCCGTTGATCGTCCGGCGCAATTCACCCTCGGTGCGCGACGATGCCGCCTTCTCGATCCGCGGCCGCTTTTCGGTGTCGACTTATGCGCAGGCGGAGGTGGCGGAGGACGACCGCCCCACTGCAGCATGGCTCCACCGCCTGTACGACGATCTGTTGCCGATCGCTTCGGGATGCTACGTCAACGAAGTCGATCTGGAGGGGCGGCCCGAAGCGCTGGAACGCTGCCATTCGCCGGCCGTGCGCGAAGAACTCGCCGCCATTCGCAAGCACCACGATCCCCACCGCCTGTTCCGCGGCCCTGCCGGCTGATCGGAAGATCGATCGCGGCAGCGGCACCCGTACGGGCGGGTGCGTTGCGACCGGTCATGCAGAAGATGTTCTGGAGCGGGCGAAGAGATTCGAACTCTCGACCCCAACCTTGGCAAGGTTGTGCTCTACCCCTGAGCTACGCCCGCTCACTGACGTACCCGGCGGCGCATGGCCCCGGTGGGAGGCGGCGCGATTAGCAGCGGGTGCTGAAGGCTGCAAGGGGAAAATCGCCGCTCGCGCCAGAGTGCACTTCGCTCTTCACAATGCGCGCAAAAGGCCCACATTGGCAGCTTGACCGAAAGCGTGGCAACGGGAGCGAATCTTGGCGAGCATGGGCCTTAATATCGACGAGCAGAAGGCGGTGGACCGGTTCCGTAAGGATGTGGTCGAACCGTCGATGACGAAACTCGTCGTCCTCGATTTCTGGGCCGAATGGTGCGGCCCGTGCAAGGCGCTGGCTCCGGTGCTGGAGAAAGTGGCAGCCGAATACGCCGACAAGGGCGTGATTCTGGCAAAGGTCAACGTGGACGAGGAGCAGTTCATCGCGAGCCAGTTCCAGGTCCGTTCCATCCCCACCGTCTATGCCCTGTTTCAGGGTCAGCCGGTCGCCGACCTGACCAGCGCCCGCAGCGAATCGCAGTTGAAGCAGACGCTGGATCAGTTGCTGGCCCAGCTGCCGGTGCAGGGCGGCGATGGCGGCGCGGCGCAGCAGCAGGGGCAGGACGTCGAACAGTTCGTCACCATGGGCGAGCAGGTTCTGGCCGATGGTGATGCCGAGCGTGCTGCGGGCATTTTCGGTCAGGTGATCGAGATGGTGCCCGACAACGCGGCGGCACACGCGGGCCTCATCCGTGCGCTGGTCGCAGCCGACCGGGTGGAGGAGGCCCAGGCACTGGTGGGCTCTCTGCCGCCCGCTCTGGCTGAGGACCCGGCGGTGAAGACGGCGAAAAGCGCGCTGGATCTGGCGGGGACTTCGGTTGACGACGGCGAACTGCAAACCCTGCGCGCGGCCGCAGCGGAAGATCCTGCCGATATGGAAAAGCAGCTCGCCTTTGCAGAAGCTGCCTTTGCTGCGAACAGCCGCGACGAGGCCGCCGATACGTTGCTTGCCATGATCGAGCGTGATCGCGAGTGGAACGAAGGTGCGGCGCGGGCCAAGCTGCTCCAGATTTTCGAAGCGGTCGGGCTGGAAGATCCCTGGGCCGTTGCCACCCGGCGCCGACTGTCGAAAATCCTGTTCGGATGATCGGGATGCAGCGCCTTTGCAGCGGATGGGTTTGCGGGTGAGCACCCGGCTTTCGATCTTTCCCCTGCCCGGCGTCATCCTGTTCCCCGGGCTACAGTTGCCGCTGCACGTGTTCGAGCCGCGCTATCGCGCGCTGGTGAGCGATGCCCTGGCACGCGACCGGCGGATCGCGATGATCCAGCCGCAGCGCGCGGCGGAAGGCGCGCCGTTGTTCGCGGTGGGGTGCGTGGGGCGGATCGGCGAAGTCGAGGCGCTGGACGATGGGCGGTACAACATCGTTCTGGAGGGGGAGGCACGCTTTCGCCTGGTCCGCGAGCTGGAGACGACGACTGCCTTTCGCCAGATCGATGCGACCTTGATCGAAGACCGCGACGACGAAGTTCTCAGCAGTGTGGAGCGCGCCGGGTTCGAGGCCGAAGCACGGCGCTTCGCCGATGCTCAAGGCTATAGCGTGGATTGGGATTCGGTCGCGCGGCTCGACGATATGGCGCTGATCAACGGTGTCAGCCAGATCGCGCCCTTCGATCCGGCGTCCAAACAGGCTTTGCTCGAAGCGTCCGACCTGAGCGAACGGTGCGAGCTGCTGATCCAGCTCATGCAGTTCTTCGGCTTCCGCGACGGTGACGAGGAGCGTGTGACGCTCCAGTAACGGCGCGGCGTCAGAAGAACGCCCCGCGCAACCCGTCGATCACGTACTGCGCGGCTAGCGCGGCCAGAAGAACGCCCAGAAGGCGCGTGATCACTGCTTCCACCCGTGCGCCGAAGAAGCGCATCAACGGGCCTGCGGCGAGGAAGGCGAGCAGGGTCAGGGCCAAGACCAGCAGCAGCGCCCCCAGAACGACCAGCGTTTGTTCGGTTCTCTCCGCCTCGTTCATCAGCAGCATGATCGCGGCGATCGCGCCGGGGCCGGCCAGCATGGGCATGGCCATCGGGAAGACCGAGACGTCCTCAATCTCCGGCGTGGCGGCGACCTTCTCCGCGCGTTCCTCGCGCCGCTGGGTGCGTTTCTCGAATACCATTTCGAACGCGATCCAGAACAGCATCAGCCCGCCGGCGATGCGGAAACTGTCCAGCTCGATATGGAGCGCGCCGAGCAATTCCTGCCCGAACAGGGCGAAGACCAGCAGGATCGCCAGCGCGATCATGCAGGCGCGGATCGCCATGGCGCGCGCCTGCGCGGCGGTCGCGCCTTTGGTCAGCCCGGCATAGATCGGCGCGCAGCCGGGCGGATCGATCACCACGAAAAGCGTGATGAAGGCGGAAATGAAGAGTTCGACCATAACGTATCAATCTCCGGCCGGTGCGGCGACTTCGCTGCGCAGCACCTCTTCCATCGTGTCGCCCTTGCGCAGGAAAACCGATACCACGCGCGAGCGATCGGGCGCGACCCGATAGCGGTAAACGAGCGTCCGGTCGCGCGATTCGCCGTAGCCGTCGGCAAGGCCAAGGCCCGCAGCCTCTGCGCCCGCATCCCTGTCCGCCTGGGCCGCAGCGAACGCAGCCGGCTGGCCGTCCGGCGCGCAATCGGCCACCTGGGTGCGGATAATATCGGGCTCCGTCAGCGGTTCGGCCAGATCATCCCCCTGATCCAGCAGCCAGCGATGCTCTTCCTCGTCGCCGGGGCGCCCGCGCCGTTCCCACACCGTGGTGTAATAGCCGGTGGTGCCATCGGGGCGCTGCCAGGCGCCGCGGGTGACCGAAAGCGATCCGTCGCAGCTCGACCAGAGCTGGTGCGGCTGCCATTGCACCGGCTGTGCCGGATCATCGCGCCGCGAGAGCCATTTTCGCGCCTCGACCGCTTCGGGCACGAACATCACCGCATTGTCCGCCGCGAACTTGCGGAACGCCGTCCACTGGCCTTTCTCACGCGCCTCGCGCGCGAAAGCCAGTTCGGTCGCGATCACGGCGCTCGGGTTGGCCTGCGGTTTCAGCGAGCGGTAGAAACGATCACGCGCGCTGCCGCCCGGCCCGCCCGCGCATCCGGCGAGCAGCAGAGCAAGGCACAGGGCGGCGGCGAAGGTCCTCATATCGCGTCTTCGGACAGGGCGATCCCTGCGTTGCGATGCGCGGCGACCAGCGTATTGCGCAGCAGAACCGCGATCGTCATCGGCCCGACACCGCCGGGAACCGGGGTAATGGCGCCGGCGACTTCGCGCGCCTCGCCAAAAGCGACGTCGCCCACCAGCCGCCCCTTGTTCGCGCCGGGTTCGGGCGCCAGGCGGTTGATGCCCACGTCGATCACGGTGGCGCCGGGCTTGATCCAGTCCGCCCTGACCATTTCCGCCCGGCCGACCGCGGCGACCAGAATATCGGCCCGGCGGACCACTTCGGCCAGATCTTTCGTCCGGCTGTGCGCGATGGTGACGGTGGCATTGGCATCGAGCAGCAGTTGCGCCATCGGCTTGCCCACGATGTTGGAACGCCCGATGACGACCGCGTTCAGTCCCGAAAGGTCGCCCAGCCGGTCGGTCAGAAGCATCATGCAGCCTAGCGGCGTGCAGGGGACGAAGCCGCTTTGGCCGACCGCAAGCCGTCCGGCATTGGTGACATGGAACCCGTCCACATCCTTGTTCGGGTCGATCGCGGCGATCACCGCCTGCTCGTCGATATGCGCGGGCAGCGGCAGTTGCACCAGAATGCCATCGACGGTGGAATCCGCGTTGAGGCGCGCGACGAGCGCGAGCAATTCGCCTTCACTCGTGCTTTCGGGCAGGCGGTGTTCGAAACTGGCCATGTTCGCGGCAAGGGTCGCCTTGCCCTTGCTGCCGACATAGACCTGGCTCGCCGGGTCGTCCCCCACCAGCACCACGGCCAGCCCGGCCTTGCGGCCAGCCTTCGCCGCAAAGTCGGCGGCCAGCACGCCCACCTTCTCGCGCAGTTGCGCGGCGAAGGCTTTGCCGTCGATGATCTCGCCCGCCATTTACTGGCCGTATGTCGCGTAGAGCAGAACGCGCATCAGGATCTGCAGGCCGATGATCAGCACCAGGGGCGAGAAGTCGATTGCCCCGGTTCGCGGCAGGATCCGCCGGATCGGCGCGAGCACTGGTTCGAGCAGCGAATTGATCGAGTTGTAAATCTGCATGAGGAATTCGTTGCGCGCGTTGACCACGTTGAACGCGAACAGCAGGCCGATGATGAACTGGATGATGACCAGCATCACCACGACATTGATCAACATGCCGACGATATCGATGATGAGACCCACGAATTGTCCTTTCCTGACGCAGGGCGGGTGAGCCGCCCTCCTACGCTTTTCCGGCCCGCTGTATCAACCGCGCGATACGCCGGCTGCGACCTCGTGCGGAGTTCATTCGGCCCGGATCAGCGTTCCTGCACCCCGAGCGGTGAAGAATTCGAGCAGCATGGCATGGGAAACGCGCCCGTCGAGCACGACCGCCGCCTCGCACCCTGCCTCGACCGCGTGAACGCAGGTTTCGAGCTTGGGAATCATCCCGCCGCCGATCGTGCCATCTGCGCGCAGGCGTTCGATATCGGCGGGAATCAGATCGGTCAGCAGTTTGCCCTGCTTGTCCAGCACCCCGGCCACGTCGGTCAGCAGGAACAGCCGCGCCGCGCCCAGCGCGGAAGCGATCGCGCCGGCCATCGTGTCGGCATTGATATTGTAAGTGTGACCGTCCGCCCCGGCGCCGATCGGCGCCACGATCGGGATCATGCCGGCGGCCACTGCGGTGTCGATGATCGTGGTGTCGACCGCGCACGGTTCTCCCACGAAACCCAGATCGATGGCCTGTTCGATATTGCTGCCCGGGTCCTTGGCCGTGCGCTGGACCTTGCTCGCGGTTACCAGGCCACCATCCTTGCCCGAAATGCCGATCGCCTTCCCGCCCGCCTGGCTGATCCAGCCGACCAGTTCCTTGTTGATCGCACCCGACAGGACCATTTCGGCGATCTGCGCGGTTTCCTTGTCGGTCACGCGCAGCCCGTCGACGAATGTGCTTTCGACGCCCAGCTTCTTCAGCATCGCGCCGATCTGCGGCCCGCCGCCATGGACGACGACCGGGTTGATCCCCACGGCCTTGAGCAGGACGATATCTTCGGCAAAGTCGCGCGCCGCAGCCGGATCGCCCATTGCATGGCCACCGTATTTGACGACGAACGTGCGGCCGGCATAGCGCTGGAAGTAGGGCAGCGCCTCGATCAGCACCTGCGCCTTGGCAATCGTCGCCGTTTCGTTGCTGCCGCTCATCGTCTCGAATTCTCCTGCGTCTGGCCGCGCCGGGCGCTTAGCGGCTGCGCGCGAGGGTGGAAAGCATCATCGTCCGGCCGTGGTCTTGCATAAACCGCCGATTAACGCGTTCGGCCTGGCGACAGCCGGGGGCGGGGCACCGCATTTCGGGGAGCGTTTGCGAAGGCCGGGCGTCTGAGTTGTCCATATCCAGCAAAGAAGGATGGATGGACCATGAAGAAGATGCTTTCCCTTTCGCTCGCCCTTGCCATCGGCACCACCGGTACGCTGGCCCATGCCCAGATCGTAGGGGAGACCGCTGGCACGCTGGGCGGTGCTGTCGGCCCCGTAACGGGTGATGTCGAAGTCGACGCCGATGCGGATATCGACCCGGTCGATGGCGCAATCGAACCCGCGACCGATGGGGTGCGCGATACGCTCGACCAGACGCGCGATACCGTTGAGGACACCAGGCAGGACGCCTACGACCGGATCGACGATGCGGCAGATATCGAAACTTCGGCCGCCGCCGAGGTTGAAGCTGATGCGGAGGCCGCCGACACTGCGATTTCGACCGACGCGGATGCGGATGCGGATGTGGAAGTTGAAGCCGATCCCGAACTCTGATTGGCTCCGCCGTTTGGCGACCTCGGCCGCGAGGCGCCCGGCGAACGCAGTATTGCGATAAGGGAAGGGCGGTGCCGCGGCATCGCCCTTCTTCGTTGGGCGGGTCTCGGGAGCGGGCCCCGGGAGCAGGCCTGGGTCAAGCTGGCGCCTGGCGTATCAGCCTGCGCTCGCTTCCATCACTTGCCGCCCGTCCCCCCCGAAGGCGGCAACTTCGATGCCCCGTTCGGCCTTTCGCATCGCCAGATGGAGCGGCTCTTCCGCGATCGCCGGGGAGAGACCGCGAAAGGCAAAGGTCGACAATGTATTATCGCCCAGTTCCTGCGCGGCGAGCTGCAGCAGAAGGCTGGCGGTCAATGGTCCGTGTACCACCAGTCCGCGATAGCGTTCGATATCGCGTGCATAAGGCGCGTCGTAGTGGATGCGGTGCGTGTTGAACGTCAGCGCCGAATAGCGAAACAGCAATCGCGGATCGGGCACGATGGTGCGATGCCTGTCCCATCCGGCGGGATCGAATGCCCCTTCCCCCGATGATGGCGGCGGCGACGGCGGAGACAATGGCGCATCGGGCGGCGCAGGCGCGCGATAGACCACGGTCTGGCGTTCACGCACGGCGATGTGGCCATCGGCAGACGTTTCGTGCTCGATCCCGACGAACGTCATCGGCCCGCTGCGCCCCTGCTTGGGCTGGATCGAGACGATGCGCGACACGCGCTCCACCGCTGTGCCGACCGCGATCGGGGCGTGAAAGGCGATCTCGCTCGCAGCCCACATGCGGCGCGGCAGGGGGATCGGGGGCAGGAAGCCGGCGGGACTGCCGTCACGCAGGGGATGCCCATCCTCGCCCAACCGCGCTGTCGCAGCATCGGGCGTGCAGAGGCAGAAGTGGATGCCCTGCGGCATCGGCTGCCCTTCGCCCGGGGGCGGCAGATCGAACGTGGCGGACCAGCGCGCCGCCAGCGCGGGATCGAGCCGGTCCACGCTGTGCTGCTCGCGCCCGATCCAGGCGTCCCACTCAGCCATCAGGCCGCGCGTTCGAACACCGCAGCGATGCCCTGCCCGCCGCCGATGCACATCGTTTCGAGGCCGTACCGCACCTCGCGCCGGCGCATTTCATGCGCCATGTCGGCCAGGATGCGCCCGCCGGTTGCGCCGATCGGGTGGCCGAGCGAGATGCCCGAACCGTTGACGTTCAGCATCTCGCGCCGGGAATCGTCCTCGCTCCAGCCCCAGCCCTTCAGCACGGCGAGAACCTGCGGGGCGAAGGCTTCGTTGAGTTCGACCAGCCCGATATCGTCCCACCCTTTGCCGGTCCGGTCAAAGAGGCGTTCGACAGCCGGCACCGGGCCGATGCCCATCCGGCTCGGGTCGCACCCCGCGGCGGCATAGCCGTCGAACCACAGCATCGGTTCCAGCCCCAGTTCGGACAGCTTGTCTTCGGCCACGACCAGACAGGCGGCGGCGGCATCGTTCTGCTGGCTGGCGTTGCCCGCAGTGACCACTCCGCGTTCCAGCGCGCGCAGGCCGGCCAGCGTTTCCATGCTCGCGTCGGGGCGGAAGCCCTCGTCCCGCGCGAAGGTGACCGGGTCGCCGCGCCGCTGCGGTACCTCCAGCGGGACGAGCTGCGCGTCGAACCGGCCAGCGTCCCACGCGGCGGCGGCGTTCTGGTGGCTGCGAACGGCGAAGGCATCGGCTTCCTCGCGGGTGATGCCGTAATCCTTCGCCAGGTTCTCGGCCGTCTCGATCATCCCGGTGATGACGCCGAAGCGCTCGACTGGCTGGCTCATCAACCGGCCGCGGGTCAGCCGGTCCCACAGTTCGACATTGCCCGCCTTCACCCCGCCGCGCAGCGCGGTGGTGTAGTGTTCGACGTTGGACATCGATTCGCAGCCGCCCGCCACGACCACGTCGGCATGACCCGCCTCGATCATCATCGCGGCATTGACGACGGCCTGAAGGCCGGACCCGCAGCGCCGATCGAGCTGATAGCCGGGAACGTCCAGCGGGAGGCCGGCCGCGAGCCAGCTCCAGTGCCCGATCGCAGGAGCTTCGCCATTGCCGTATCCTTGGCTGAAGACCACGTCGTCGACCCGCTCCGGGTCTATCCCGCTGCGTTCGATCAGGGCCTTCAGTATCGCAGCGCCCAGATCTCCCGCCGTGAGCGGCGCCAGCGTGCCGAGGAAGCGGCCCACCGGGGTGCGCAGGGGGCTGACAATGGCGGCGCGGCGTTTGGTCATGGCAAATCCTTCAGGCAGTTGTGATCCTCTCGATACCGGCGAAGCGGTATTCGGCGGGCAGCTTGTCAGGTGTTTGCGGCGAAGTCGCGCAACATGTGCTTGGCAATCTGCAACTGCAGGATCTGCGTGGTGCCTTCGTAAATGCGATAGATGCGCGCATCGCGGAAAAAACGTTCTGCATCGTATTCGGCCAGATAGCCGGCCCCGCCGTAGATCTGGACCACGCGGTCAACCACGCGCCCGCACATTTCCGAAGCGAAGACCTTGAACGCGGCGGCCTTGCGCAGGACATTCTCGCCCGCATCGGCGCGCGCGGTGACATCTGCCATCATTGCTTCGGCCGCGTATATCTCGGTCTCGCTTTCGGCGAGCATCTGCTGGATCAGCTGGAAATTGGCGATCGGTTCGCCGAACGCCTTGCGTTCCGTGGCATAGCGCAGCGCCGAATCGAGCGCGCGGCGGGCATAGCCGGTCGATGCAGCGCCGACCGAGATGCGGCCGTTGTCGAGGCTCTTCATCGCAAAGACGAAGCCTCTGCCGGTTTCCCCGCCCAGCAATGCCTCGCCAGGCACGTGCACGTCTTCCAGAACGATGTCGGCGATCTGCGCGCCGGACTGGCCCATTTTCTTGTCCGCGCTGCCGACCGAAACGCCAGGCGAATCCATCGGGACGATGAAGGCGGAAACGTGCGCGTTCTTGGGCAGGTTCTCTTTTTCGGTCCGGGCCATGATCAGGCCGACCCGGGCCTGCGGTGCATTGGTGATGTATCGCTTGGTGCCGTTGAGGATCCAGCCGTTGCCGGACGGATCGCGCCGCGCGGTGGTCTGCATCGCGGCGCTGTCGCTGCCCGAACCCGGTTCGGTCAGGCCGAAGCAGGCGATTTCGCCGGCGGCAACGCGGGGCCACCATTCGGCCTGCTGTTCCGGCGTACCGCCGTTCTTGATCGCCGAATTGAACATGCCGACATTGATCGAGAAGATCGAACGGAACGCGGGCGCGGCATAGGCCATCGTCTGCACGACGCGCGCGTACTGGCTGGTGTTGAGGCCGGCGCCGCCGAATTCTTCGGGCACGGTCAGGCCGAACAGGCCCATCTCGCGCATTTCCGACACGATGCCTTCGGGGATGGCATCGCCTTCCACGACGTCCGCCTCGGCCGGGATCAACCGTTCGCGCACGTAGCGTTCGAGCTGGTCGATGAATTGCTGGAAAAGTTCGGGGTCCATACCGGATGCGGCCATTCTGTCTCGTCCTTTGCCTAAAGCGTGTGTGGGCGTTCTAGTCTTCGGCCTGGGGAGAAGTCCGGGTGGTGGTGGCGCCTTCGGGCGCATCGTCAGCGCCCGCCGCTTCGATGGGTTGCCGGCGCTGTTCGAGCATTTCGGCCGCCTCGTCGAGCGCCTTGGCCTCGCCGACGGTTACCCCGCCGGGGCCGGGTTCATTATCGGCAGGCTCGCAGGCGGCGAGCAGTACGAGCGCGGGAAGCAGGGCGGGCCATTTCATCGGCCGGCACCATAGCGCAGCGCGCGCAAAGGAAAAGCGGGCGAATCGCTGTACGATCCACCCGCCTTCCTGTGCCTCGCAAGGCAGGCCGGACCGCTTACTGAGCGGCTTCGGCTGCCGCTGCGGCTTCGGCGGCGACATCGGCTGCGGCTGCGGCGGCAGCTTCGGCAGCTTCGTCCGCACTGGCGGCGGCAGCGGCGTCGGAAGCGCTCGTGTCCGCGGCCACGGGTTCGGCAGCAGCCGGTGCGTCGACCGGTTCTTCCGCTACGGGTTCCAGAGCCTCGTCAGCCGGCATTTCCACCGTGTCGGCTTCTGCATCGACGGAGGCATCTTCGGTGCTGCCGCAGGCGGCAAGCGCGAAGACCGCGGGAACGATGGCAAGAGCGAATTTCTTCATAATTTCTCTCCGTGGTACAGCGCCGGATGGCGCGGATCGGGATCGACCCTACCCGTGCCACAATTCAACCGCAATCTGCAAAAGTGACAATCGCGGCGTTCACGCGGGGGCCCGGCTATGCCATGGCGGTCCGCGATGGCGACAGCATGGCAAGGCGAGCAGGGGCTTGAACAGGCAAGGGCGGAACTGCGCCGCCTGTTCGGTTTCGACGATTTTCGCGGCGTGCAGCCGCAGGTTCTGGCGCGGGTGCTGGCCGGGCAATCGACTCTGGCGGTCATGCCCACCGGCGCGGGGAAGTCGCTGACATACCAGCTTCCGGCGACGATGCTGCCGGGCACCTGCCTGGTGGTCAGCCCTCTCATCGCGCTGATGCACGACCAACTTCGCGCCGCGCGAGCCAACGGGATCGAGGCGGCGACGCTGACCAGCGTGGACGCTGACTGGCGCGAGACGATCGATCGGTTCCGCGCGGGCGCGCTGGATCTGCTCTACGTCGCGCCCGAACGCGCCAGCCAGCCGGGTTTCCGCGATCTGCTCGCTTCCGCCCCGCTTGCCCTGTTCGCGGTGGACGAGGCGCACTGCGTGTCCGAATGGGGCCACGATTTCCGCCCCGACTATCGCCAGTTGCGCGGCCTGATGGATGCCTTCCCCCAGGTGCCGCGCCTTGCGCTCACTGCCACGGCCGATGCGCATACGCGCGCCGACATCCTGGAACAGCTCGGCATTCCGCGCGACGGGCTGGTTCTGGCCGGGTTCGACCGGCCCAATATCCGTTATGCCATGCGCCATCGCGACAATCCGGTGCGCCAGCTGACTGCGCTGATGGCGGAAGAGCCGGGGCCGGGGATCGTCTATGCGCCTACGCGCCGCAAGGTGGAGGATCTGGCCGAAAAGCTCGCGGCCGCGACCGGGCGCCCGGTGCGCCCCTATCACGCCGGGCTCGACCCCGCGGTCCGGGCGGAGAACCAGGCCGATTTCGTCGCCAGCGAAGACATGGTGATCGTCGCCACCGTCGCCTTCGGCATGGGGATCGACAAGCCCGACGTCCGCTTCGTGGCGCATGCCGGCATCCCCAAGTCGATAGAGGGGTATTATCAGGAAACGGGTCGCGCCGGGCGCGATGGCGATCCGGCGCGCGCGGTCATGCTGTGGGGGGCGGGCGACTTCGCCACTGCACGCCAGCGTCTGTCGGAAATCGAGGAAGCGCGTCGTGCGGGGGAACGTGCGCGGCTCGATGCCCTCGCCGGACTGGTGGAGACCGCCGGTTGCCGGCGCGCCGTGCTGCTGCGCCATTTCGGCGAGGATCCGCCGGCATCCTGCGGAAACTGCGACAATTGCCTGACCCCTCCGCAAGTGACCGACGCGACGGAGGCGGCACGCAAGCTGCTGTCCGCCGCCTATCGTACCGGGCAGACGTTCGGTTTCGGGCATTTGCAGAAAGTGCTCACCGGCGTCGATGACGAACGGGTGCGTCAGCGCGGGCACGACAGGTTGAGCGTGTTCGGCATCGTCGAGGGGGAGGAAGCGCGGCTGCTGCAGCCCCTGGCCCGCGCACTGCAGGCGCGCGGGGCCCTGGTCGCGACCGAGCACGGCGGGCTTGCCCTGGGCGGCGACGCGCGTGCGATCCTGAAAGGGGATCAGGCGGTTGCCATCGTCGTCCCCCCACGCGCGGAGCGTCGCCGGCGGCGCGAGGAAAGCCCCAATCCGGTCGGCGATCCGCTGTTCGATGCCCTGCGCGAGCTACGCCGCGAACTTGCGCTGGAGGCGCAGGTGCCGCCCTATGTCGTGTTTCACGACGCCACCTTGCGCGAAATGGCCGCGCGCCGGCCCGCGACACTGGCGGAGCTGGGCGAAGTCGGCGGGGTCGGGGCGAAAAAGCTGGACGCTTACGGCGCGCGCTTCCTCGATACGATCAGGCGACATTGACCGAGGCGATAAATTGATATAAATATAATATCATAATTATATCATCGCAGGGTTACATCAAACACGGGGGATCGCCATGTCCGACTTTCTCAAAGGAATGAACGTCAGCCGCGAAAGCGGGGCGCATTCGTACAGCGGCTATCCGATGCTGCTTGTTCTCCTCGCCCTGATTGCACTTGCGGCATGGGCGCTGCTTGGCGCGGCCCCCGGCTTCGATGCGGGTAAGGGCGAGAAGCTGCTGTTCGTCGGGGCCATTGTGGGATCGGCGATCGCGTTGCTGCTGCTCCTTTGCGGGTTCTTCATGATCCAGCCGAATCAGGCCGGCGTGATCACGCTGTTCGGCGAATATCGGGGAACCGAGCGGCGCGAGGGGCTGCGCTGGGTCTGGCCGTGGATGATGCGGCACAAGATTTCGGTCCGTGCGCGCAACATCCATTCGGAACGGGTCAAGATCAACGATTTGCGCGGCAATCCGATCGAAATCGCCTGCAATGTCGTCTGGCGCGTGGCGGACACTGCGCAGGCCAGCTTCGATGTCGACGATTACAAGGAATTCGTGAACATCCAGATCGAAGCCGGGCTGCGCACGGTCGGCTCGCGCTATCCCTACGACGATCTGGAAAACGAGGACGTGACGCTGCGCGGCAGCGCCGATGTGGTCAATCGCGAGCTGCTGGAAGAACTCAACGAGCGGTTGAGGGTTGCCGGCATTCTGGTGGACGAGGCTGGCCTGACCCATCTCGCCTATGCGTCGGAAATCGCCAGCGTCATGCTGCGCCGTCAGCAGGCCGAGGCGGTGATTGCCGCGCGTTCGAAACTGGTCATGGGTGCCGTCGGCATGGTCGAAGATGCGCTGACCAAACTGAGCGAGGACAACATCGTCAACCTCGACGACGAACGCCGTGCGGCGATGGTGTCCAACCTCATGGTGGTTCTTTGCGGCGACCGGGAAGCGCATCCCGTCGTCAACGCCGGATCGCTTTACCAGTAGGGCCGTTCACCCCACCGATGCCCGCCAGGAAAGCCTTCGCCCTCCGTCTCGACCCGGCCATTCACGCCGCGGTCGAGCGGCTCGCCGCGACCGAACTGCGCAGCGCCAATGCGCAGATCGAGGTGCTGCTGCGCGAGGCGTTGAAAGAGCGGGGGATCGATGTGCGGCCGTCCGCGCCGCCACGCCGGGGCCGCCCGCCTTCCGGCGCCGCGGGGAGCTGACCTGGCAGGTGCATCGCGCGTGTTTAGCCGGGCGTTAACCCATTGGACTTAACGCGAACGCCATGGATATTTGCGCTCGCACCTCGCCCCTTCGCAATTCCGCCGCGTTGGCTGCCGCAATCGGCGCGCTGGCCGTCGCCGCGATCCCTGCCGCCGCACTGTTCGCCCAGCCCGGTTCCGCCCCGTTCACCGTGGTGGAAAGCGGCACGGGCTACGCCACGCTGCAACAGGCGGTCGAAGCGATCGGGACCGGCGAAGGCACGATCGCGATCGCCAGCGGAACCTATCGCCAGTGTGCGGTGCAGGAAGGGGGATCGATTTCCTATCTGGCCGCCGAACCGGGCAAGGCGGTGTTCGACGGCAAGACTTGCGAAGGCAAGGCCGCGCTGGTTCTGCGCGGCCGTGCGGCCAAGGTATCCGGCCTGGTTTTTCGCCGCATGGCCGTGCCCGATTACAACGGCGCGGGCATCCGGCTGGAGCAGGGCGATCTTACCGTTGCGCAATCGTGGTTCGCCGATAGCCAGCAGGGTATCCTGACGGCGAATGACCCTTCGGGCCGGATCGTGATCGACAAATCGACCTTTTCCGGCCTTGGCACGTGCGAAGGCGACGGGGGCTGTGCGCATTCGATCTATATCGGCGATTACGGCCACCTGCGCGTGACCCGCAGCCGCTTCGAACGCGGGACCGGCGGCCACTATGTCAAGGCGCGCGCGGGACGGGTGGACATCGCGGCTTCCAGCTTCGACGATTCTGCCGGGCGGGGCACCAACTACATGATCGACCTGCCCGCAGGCGCGACCGGCCAGATCACCAACAACTGGTTCGTCCAGGGCCGCGACAAGGAAAATTACTCCGCCTTCATCGCCGTGGGTGCGGAGGAGATCAACCACAGCTCGGACGGATTGCAGATCGCCGGGAACGACGCGCGCTTCGTGCCGGCGCTCAACCGCAATTCGACGTTCGTGGCCGACTGGACGGGGGCCCGCCTCGCCATTGGCGACAACGCGCTCGGCACCGGCATCGAGCGATTCGAGCGGCGTTGACCGGAACTTCCCGCGCGCTCTACGGGTTGTAGCCGCGAAAGAGGTGATTTCCGATGGCAGGCGGCTGGGCCCGTGACGGGGCCGTGCAGGATCAGATCGACGATACGGTGAGCGATGCGGTGCGCGCCGCGCGCACCCGGATGCCCAGCGGCGAAAGCGCCGAATACTGCGACATTTGTGGCGAGGATATCCCGGAAAAACGCCGCAAGGCCCTGCCCGGCGTGCGCACCTGCATCGCCTGCCAGTCCGCACGCGATGCCCAGACGCGAAGCTCCGGCATTAATCGCCGGGGCAGCAAGGACAGTCAGCTACGCTAATTTCCGGCCCGCGCGGGTCGGATGATCGCGGTCATATCAGCAGGTGACCCGACCGGTCGCGCTTGGTCGCGAGGTAGCGGGCATTGTGCGGGTTGTCGGGCAGCTGGTGCGCGATCCGCTCGGTCACCGTGATCCCGCTGGCGGCAAGCGCATCGACCTTGGCGGGGTTGTTGGTCATCAGCCGGATCTCGTGCACGCCCAGCAGCTCCAGCATCCGTGCCGCGACCGGGAAGTCGCGCGCCTCGTCCGGCAGGCCGAGCCTGCGGTTGGCATCGACTGTGTCGAACCCCTGATCCTGCAGGCGATAGGCGCGCAGCTTGTTGACCAGGCCGATCCCGCGCCCTTCCTGCCGCAGGTAGAGCAGCACGCCCCAGCCGCCGCGTTCCGCCTCGTGCGCCATCGCGTGCAGCGCAGCGTCGAGCTGCGGCCCGCAATCGCACTTGAGGCTGCCGAGGATGTCGCCGGTAAGGCATTCGGAGTGCAGCCGGACCAGCGGGGCCGCATCGGATCGCTGCTCCCCGATGATCAGCGCGACGTGTTCGCGCATATCGTCGGCGCTGCGGAAGGCGACGATCTCGGCATCTTCGCTGGCCGAAACCGGCAGCCGGGCGCGAGTCGATATCGCCAGCGCCGAAGCGTCGGCCCAGACGTCGAGATCGGACACCGCCACCGGTTGCGCTTCGCCGGCCTGATCGGGATCGACCAGAAATGCCGGGAGAATGCCCGCAATCCGCGCCAGTTCGAGCGCAGCCACTGCATGCTCCGCCCACGCAAGCTCTTCGGCGCGAAACGGCCCCTTCAGCGGGGACCGCAGATCGAGCGCCGGGTCCGCCACCGGCAGCGCCGCTGACAGGTCGAACGGTTCTGCGCCGCGGATCAGCACGGGGGCATGAGGCTCCGCCGCCGCGCGCTGGTTGGCGAGTTTCAGCGTTTCGGCGCGCGCTGCGGAAATCAGCATCCGGTCCGCGCTCGCCTGCCGCGCGATCGCGGTTTCGACCGGTAGCAGAACCGGCCCACCCTCCATCGCAAGCGGCCAGCCGTGGCGCAGGGCGTCGATCGCCTGCGCCACCCGCCGCGCGGGAGATGGCCCTGAGGCCGTCAGAGATCGAACTCCGTGATCAGCGGCACGTGGTCGCTCGGGCTTTCCCAGCGCCGCGTTTCTTCCACGAAACGGTGGCTGGTCGCCTGCCGCGCCAGGTCCGGGCTGGCCCACATGTGATCGAGCCGCCGCCCCTGATCCTTCTGCCGCCAGAAACTGCGGTAGGACCACCAGGAATAATTGCGTTCCGGTGCGGGGATGAACGTGCGCCCAAGATCGACCCAGCCATGCGCATCGCGGAACCGGCCCAGCGTTTCCACCTCCACCGGCGTATGGCTGACCACCTTGAGCAGGGCCTTGTGATCGTAAACGTCGCATTCCAGCGGCGCGATGTTGAAATCGCCGACGATCACGGTGGGCCGGTCGATCGCATCGGCCCAGCGGGTCATCCGGTCGAGGAAGTCGAGCTTCTGCCCGAACTTGGGATTGACGGTGCGGTCGGCGACATCGCCGCCGGCCGGGATATAGACGTTTTCCAGCACCACGCCCTGACCGGCGCCGAGCAGCTCGACCCCGACGTGCCGCGCCTCCCCATTATCCTGCCAGTCGTGGCGGGAAAATTCGCGCAGCGGCAGCCGGCTGACCGTGGCGACACCGTGATAGCCCTTCTGCCCGTGAACGGCCTGGTGGACATAGCCCATGTCGGCCAGCGCCTGCGCCGGGAACTGGCTTTCCTGACACTTGATCTCCTGCAAACAGAGCACATCGGGTGCCTGTTCCTCGATCACGCGCTTGACCTGCTCGATACGCAGGCGGACCGAATTGATGTTCCAGGTGGCAATAGACAGCATGGTCCGGCCTTAGGTGCCCGAATCGCCAGCGGCAAGCCGGTGGAATGCCTGATCGCCCCCCGGCATTTCCGCATGGCAACAAAAAACCCTCGTGCCGGGGGCATTGGCACGAGGGTTCCATGTTAGCGTTCGTCACGCTGTTACAAGACAGCTTTTCTTGCGAGAGCAGGGCAACAGGGGGGAGACCCGCCTCGCGCCGTCTTGCAAAGCCAAGATAGGCATTGGTGGCTTTCTAACCAATGAACGACACGCGGCATCTCGTCGCAATCGCCGAACGTCGCGGCTTGAAAGCGTTCAGCGCGGGCGGCGGGTGGATCGGCGCGGGTCCCGATAGGTGAACGCGCTGTCGGCCACCGCAATGCCGTAGCGATGATTGCGCAGGCGCACGGTCGTGCGGTTGTTCTGCGCGTCGAGCGCAACCCAGTTCGTCAGTTCCAGACCGCCGGGGGCGGCGGCATTGCGCGTGAAAATCAGGGTGATCACGCCGAATTGCGGCTTGTTCACGTCCCGCACCTGAACGCTGACGACATTCGGATGCTGGGTCGGAACCAGCTTGCCGTAACGCTTCACGTCGCGCGCCGGATCGAGCAGGGCACCGAGCGGCGAATCGGAGATCGGCCAGCGTTCGACCTGGTTCACCTCGTAATCGATCATGGTGAACGACTTGCCGTTGGAAACCAGCAGCAGCGGCACCCCGTCTTCGTACTGGAAGCGGATCTTGCCCGGCCGTTTCAGCGTCATCTCACCGGAAACCGTGCGCCCCTTGCGATCGGTCTGGGTGAAGTCGGCCTTCATCGTCGAAATATCGCGCAGGGCGGCAACCGCACGGTCGAGATCGCCCTCCGCCGCCGCGACCGGCGCTGTCGGCGCGACCAGGGCGGCAGGAACGGCGAGCGCGAACGCCGCAGCGATCGCGATACCACGCGGCAGGCCAGCGGGCCGATGGGAAAATACGCGGTGCGCCAGGCGGCGCAGCGGGTTTGCGGTGATCTTGTGCACTGTCATGCTCCGTGAGTTAGGGCTGGAGCATTGAACCGCCGCTGAATTCATCCGGTTCCGGCGATTCAGCTTACTTGATCTTCGCTTCCTTGAACTCGACGTGCTTGCGCACGACGGGATCGTACTTGCGGAAGGTCATCTTCTCGGTGATGTTCCGGGGATTCTTCTTCGTCACGTAGTAGAAGCCCGTGTCGGCAGTCGAGACGAGCTTGATCTTGACGGTTGCGGGCTTCGCCATGGCGTGTTCCTAAAAGATCGACAGGGGGCCGCCCGACGCCGTCGGACCTGCCCGAAAAAATACAGGCGGCGCGCACGGCACCGCCCTTCCGGCGCGCCCATTGGGCGATTCACCGGCGAAAGTCAAGCGCGCACCGCGTTACCAGTCGACCTTGCCGCGCCCTGCCTTGATCGCGCCGCGCGCCTTCTTGGTCTTGAGCCGCTTGACCTTGCCCACCCGGTTCACCCGGCTTTTCGCCCGTTTGCGCGGCGGGGTCAGCGCATCGCCGAGCAGCGCCGACAGCCGTTCGCGCGCTGCCTCCCGATTCTGTTCCTGCGTGCGATATTCGCGCGCGGTCAGCACGATCTCGCCCCGCTGCGTCATGCGGCTGCCGGCGATTTCCTTCAGCCGCTCGAACGCTTCGGGCGGCATCCCAAGGGCAAAGACATCGACTCGCAGCTGCACCGCGGTTGCCACCTTGTTGACGTTCTGCCCACCCGGGCCACTGGCGGCGATGAACTTCTCTTCCGCGATCTCCAGCGCAAGATCGACGATTCTACCCATCGGCGAAACCGAGTGCTCCGAAATCCGGGGGAAGGGGTGCGACAGCCTCGATCGCCGGCTTGCCCTGGCGCTGGACGACCAGCCCGGCGGCATGGAGCATCGTGCGTCCAGCCCCCTTGCCGGTGCCGTAAACGGGATCGCCCAGCAGCGGGATGCCGATACCGCTGGCGGCATGGACGCGGATCTGATGCGTGCGCCCGGTTTCCGGCGTAAATTCGACCAGTGTGCGCCCGCCGCAGCGCGAAAGGGTGCGCCAGTGCGTCAGCGAGGGCTTGCCCTTCTTCGCCGGTATCATGCGCCAGCCTTTTTCCGCGCTGCTGATCTTGCTCAGCGACAGTTCGATCGTGCCCGTTTCGTCCGCCGG
Source organism: Pelagerythrobacter marensis (assembly GCF_001028625.1). NCBI lineage: Bacteria > Pseudomonadati > Pseudomonadota > Alphaproteobacteria > Sphingomonadales > Erythrobacteraceae > Pelagerythrobacter > Pelagerythrobacter marensis. Next base: position 2,617,425 of record NZ_CP011805.1, read on the forward strand.
CTCGCCGTCGAGAATGCCGAGGTATCGCTTGTCCACCAGCCGATTTTCGAAAGCGCCGGCGAATCGTTTCAGCGCCTTGGGATTGCGCGCCAGCAGCAGACAGCCCGAGGTATCGGTATCGAGCCGGTGCACCGCGACCGGCGCGCGCTGGAAGCCGAGCTTGAGCGTATCGAGGTGATCCTCCAGCGATGCGCCACCCTTGCGGGGGCGCTCAATCGGCAGACCGCCGGGCTTGTCGATCACCAGCGCTTCGCCGTCTTCGAAGAGAATATCGATGTTCATATAAGTTCAGCCCGTAGCAGGCCGCGCAGGGCATTGCCGACAAGAAATCCGCTTTCGAGGTCGTCGAGGGTCAATTCGGCCTCTCGCGCACGATTGTCGGCGATCAGCGCCTCCCGCCCGACGCCGGGCAGCAGGCCGATCCGGGCGGGCGGCGTGTCGAGCATATCGCCGCGTTGATAGAAGATGTTGGTGAAGCTGCCTTCGGTCACCAGCCCATCGTCGCGCACGAAGATCGCCTCGTTCGCCCCGGCATCGCGCGCGACGGACAGTGCCTCCTGGTAAAATCCGCGATCAGTGGTCTTGTGCCGCAGCCGCCAGTCGCCCGGATCGACCGGTAGCGGCAGTGCGATGCAGCGCACGGGGCCTTCGGACAGGGGCGGAATATCGCCGGCCTCCAGCGCGATCGCCCCGCTGCGCGATGCCAGCAGCCGCACGCGCGATTCGCGCTCCAGTTCGAAACACAGCGCCTGGATGCGGTTGCGCGCCGCGTGCCGATCGAACGCGAAGCCGAATGCGGCGGCGCTGGCCTTCATCCGTTCCAGGTGTCCTTCGATCAGCGCGATACCTTCTTCGGGGGTGAAGCGCATCGTTTCGATCAGGTCGAAGCCGGGCGCGCACCCGGCGGCCGAGCTGCGCCGGGCGAAGTCTCCCTTCAGCACGGCCTCGCGCCACTCGGTCAGGGGGGCGCTGTCGGCGACAATGGCCGATCCCACGCCAAGCACGGCGCTGCCCTGCGCATTCTCGATCGGGGTCAGCCGCAGGGTGCGGATGGCGACGTTGAAGGCGGCATCGCCCCCGTTTCCATCCCGGGCCGGCCCGATCCGCCCGATTGCCCCGCAGTAGGGGCCGCGCGCATCGCGCTCGACTTCGGCGATCAGTTCCATGGCACGAATCTTGGGCGCGCCGGTGATCGAGCCGCAGGGGAACATTGCCCGCACCAGGTCCGCCGCGCCGCGCCCTTCGGCCATCCGCGCGCGTACCGTGGTCACCATCTGATGAACCGTGGGATAGCTTTCGACCGCGAACGGCGCATCGACCCGGACGCTGCCCGGTTCCGCCACGCGGCTGAGGTCGTTGCGCAGCAGGTCGACGATCATCAGGTTTTCCGCTCGGTCCTTCGCGGAGCCGGCCAGTTCTTCCGCCAGCGCGCGGTCGCGTGCCGGGTCGTCCGCCCGCGGGCGGGTGCCCTTCATCGGCTTGGCCTTGGCCTCGCGCCCTTTCAACGACGCAAACAGTTCGGGCGAAAGGCTGAGCAGCCAGTGCTGACCGTCGAACACCATTCCGCCGTATCCCGCCTGCGCGGCCGGGCGCAGCGCGGCATAGAGCCCCTGGGGATCGCCGCGATACGAACCGGCAAGCGGGAACGTAAGGTTCGCCTGATAGATCTCGCCCGCGCGGATCGCATCCTGCAACCGCGCGAATGCCGCCGTATATGCACCCGGCGATATCTGCGGGTCGAGCGGTCCGAGCGCGACCTCTCCCGAAGCGCGGGCGGCGAGCCACCCATCGACTTCACTCGCGGGAATCACGGTTTCGCGTGCGAACAGGCCCAGCCAAACCAGCGGACCGGCACTGCCGCTGCGCGCTTCGGCCAAGGGCATCAGCCTGGGTTCGAGAGCCAGCCCCGCTTCGTATGCGATAAAGCCCGCCAGCCATCCGCCGCGCTCCGCCCGGGCGGCATCCGCAGCCTGCAGGGTCGCCGCCACCTCGCCCGGTCGCCGCGCGACGAAAACTTCGGCGGGGTCTTCGTAAAGGTGCGCGTCGGCGGGGCTTTCGCCGCGCGCATCGTCCAGCAATACAAAGGGAACTTGGTCCGGCATCCGGCCAGCCTTAGGGGCAGCGGGAAAATACGCCAAGCCGCGAACTTGACCGCGCGCGATGCCGTGGGCCATGCCCGGCGGAGACGATGGCGGGAGACTACGTGGTGAGTGATATCTTTCTCGGGCTGGGCGGAAATGGCGAGAAGCAGTTTCTCGATCTCTCGCGCGCCAACCGGCACGGGCTGATCGCCGGGGCAACCGGCACCGGCAAGACGGTGACCCTGCAGGGCCTGGCCGAAAGCTTTTCCGCCAATGGCGTGCCGGTCTTCGTGGCCGATGTGAAAGGCGACCTGTCGGGGATCGCCATGGCCGGATCGCCCACGTTCAAGAATGCCGACAAGCTGGAGGAACGGGCGAAGGAGCTGGGCATGGACGACTATGCCTATTCCGACAATCCGGCGGTGTTCTGGGATCTCTACGGCGAACAGGGGCACCCGATCCGCACGACGATTTCGGAAATGGGGCCGCTGCTGCTCGCGCGTCTGCTCGATCTCAATGACACGCAGGAAGGCGTGCTGCAGATCGTGTTCCGCCATGCCGACGACAATGGCCTGCTGCTGCTCGATCTGGGCGACCTGCAGGCGATGCTGGCCCACTGCGCCGAAAATGCGAAGGACCTGAGCGCGAAGTACGGCAATGTCAGCCGCGCCAGTGTCGGGGCGATCCAGCGCCAGCTGCTTAGTTTTGAAAGCCAGGGGGCCGATCGCTTTTTCGGCGAGCCGGCGCTGGAGATCGACGACTTCCTCAAGTGTGACGATCAGGGACGCGGCTTTGTCAACGTGCTGGCGGCGGACAAGCTGATGCGCAGCCCCAAGCTCTACGCCACCTTCCTGCTCTGGCTGCTGGCCGAACTGTTCGAAAGCCTGCCCGAGGTCGGCGACCCGGAAAAGCCGAAGCTGGTGTTCTTCTTCGACGAGGCGCACCTGCTGTTCGACGATGCGCCCAAAGCGCTGGAAGACAAGATCGAACAGGTCGTGCGCCTGATCCGCTCGAAAGGGGTGGGCGTGTTCTTCGTCACCCAGAACCCGATCGACATTCCCGAAGAAGTGGCCGGCCAGCTCGGCAACCGGGTCCAGCACGCGCTGCGCGCCTTCACCCCGCGCGACCAGCGCGCGATCAGGGCCGCGGCCGAAACCTTCCGTATCAATCCCGATCTCGACGTGGAACAGGCGATCACCGAGCTGAAAGTGGGCGAGGCGCTGGTTTCCACCCTGCTCGAAGACGGTGCGCCCTCGGTCGTTCAGCGCACGCTGATCAAGCCGCCACGCAGCCGGCTGGGCCCGGTAAGCGCGAAGGAACGCGCCATCGTGCAATCGGTAAGCCCGTTCGACGGCAAGTACGACACCGCGATCGACCGCGAAAGTGCGGAGGAAGTGCTGGCGCAAAAGGCCCTCGATGCTGCCGCCACGGCGGAGGAAGTCGAGGAGAAAGGGCGCGAGGAAGTGGAGAAGCGCCCCCGCAAGAGCACTTCGATCTGGAGCAAGGCGATGAAGCGCGCGATTGGCGCAGCCACCAGCTCGGGCGCCGCGATTGCGGCCAGTGCGATCACCGGCAAGCGTTCGCGCGCCAATCCGATGAAGACCGCCGCCAGTTCGGGCCTCGGTTCGATCGCCACCGATCTGGCGGGGCCGCTCGCCGGGCGCTTCGTGCGCAATATCATCGGCGGCCTGATGCGATAGAGCCGGTTTCGGCGAGGTTGTAGCGGTACCCGGCCGCGATCAGCCTGTCGGCAGCCGGATTTCCCCGCGCAGGCCGCCTTCTTCGCGGTTCGCCAGTACCAGTTCGCCGTCATGCTGTTCGGCAATTGCGCGGGCGAGCGTGAGGCCGAGGCCGGCACCGCCGGTGGCGCGATTGCGCGAGGCTTCGCCGCGAGTGAACGGCTCCAGCATATCGGCGATCCGGTCGGGCGCGATACCGGGGCCGCGATCGTCGACGCGCAGGATCACGCGTTCGCCCTCGCGCAGCAGCGAGACTTCGGCTTCCCCGCCATAGCGCACGGCATTGGCGATCAGATTCCGCAAGCCTCTGCGCAGCCAGGTGATGTAAACGGGCAGGGCCGTGCGCACCGTGGGCCCCAGGGTGACCGGATCGCCCATATCCTCGAACTCTTCGACGACGGCGGCGGTCAGGGCGGCCAGATCGACCCGTTCGGGCGGTTCGCTGGCGCGGCCGACACGGGCAAGCGAGAGAATGTCGTCGAGCGAGCGGGTAATATCCTCGATCCCCGCGGCCATCTTCTGGCGCTCGCTTTCATCCTCCACCGATTCGATGCGCACGCGCAATGCCGCCAGCGGTGTCTTGAGATCGTGCCCGATCGCGCCGAGCATGACGTCCTTTTCATCGAGCAGCGCGGCGATGCGCGCTTCCATCGCGTTGTGGGCGGAAATCAGCCGGCGCACATCGTGCGGGCCGCGCGGTTCCAGTTGCCCATCGGCATTCTGCGTGCGGGCGAATTTCTCGGTCCGGGTGGTCAGCGCCGCGAGCGGGCCGGTGATCCGCCGCAGCAGAAGAAAGTGCAGGCCGACCAGCAGGGCGTAGATCACCAGCGTCTGGACGAGGATCGAACCGAGGACCCCGCGCTGCGGCGAAGGGAGCGGCACGCGCGCGACGACCCAGTGATCTTCGCCCGGCTGCCTCAGGGCGGCCACGACCAGGCGCCGGTCCGGCCCGTTACTGCGCAGCAGCCGGGCCCGCAGGCGCGGGCGACCGTCGACATAGGGATCTCGCGCCAGCGGGCGTTCGACCACGATCATGTCGTCCACGACCATCCCGTGGCTTTCGACCAGCGAACGCAGGGTGGCGGTGCGATCCGCGTCTTCGACATCGCCCGGCAGCGGCGCAAACGCGGGAACCCGCTCGATCCGCAGTGCCCGTACCCAGCGTTCAGCGTCGCCGCGTTCCATTGCGCGCGGTCGTCTGTCGCCGCGCTCTTCCCGCGGCTGACTGCGAACCACGAGCGAAAATGCGGCCGCGTTCATCACGGCTGCCTCGCGCCGGGCCTCCGCCGCGCGCCACAGCAATCCTGCCGAGATCGCCTGGGCAAGCAGCAGGACGACCGCCACTGCCAGCAGCATCTGGCCCATCAGGCTGCGCGGCCACAGGCGCATGGACAGGCGCATCGGTCAGCCCCGCTCCTGCGCCACGCGGCGCACGTCGGCGGCGAAGCGATAGCCGCCGCCGCGCACGGTCAGGATGAAATGGGGATCGCGGCTGTCCGCTTCGATCTTGCGCCGCAACCGGCTGACCTGATTGTCCACCGCCCGATCGAACAGGTGCGCCTCGCGCCCCTGGACCATGTCGAGCAACTGGTCGCGGTCGAGCACGGCGCGCGGATGATCGAGAAACGCGCGCAACAGGCGGAACTCGGCGGTGGAAATCGGCACCACTGCGCCATCGGGATCGGTCAACTTGCGTTTCAGCGGATCGAGCCGCCAGCTTTCGAAAACGTAGTGTGCATCGTCGTCGGCCAGCGTCGCCGGACGGCTCGCCCGCCGCAGGACGGAGCGGATGCGGGCGACCAGCTCGCGCGGCTCGAACGGTTTGACGACGTAATCGTCGGCGCCGATCTCCAGCCCCACGATGCGGTCGGTCGCTTCGCCTTTGGCGGTCAGGAATATGACCGGGATCGCGCGGGTTTCGACCAGGTGGCGGCAAAACGACAGCCCGTCTTCCCCCGGCATCATGATGTCGAGCAGGACGAGGTCGGGTGCTTCGGACAGTATCGCGCTGCGCGCCACGGCGGCGCTGGAAGCCTGCTGCACGTCGAACCCCTGGCGGACGAGATAGTCCGCCAGGGGTTCGCGCAGGCTTGCCTCGTCATCGACGAGCAGCAAGCGGACGGGGGCAGCTTCGTTCATCGTGGACGCCTAGACCCGGGCCGCGGCAGGTATCAAGCGCAACGCCTTCAACCCGGCCGGCGGGCGTTGCGGCGTTCTTTCATTTGTTCGCGCGCAGCCTTGCGTTCGGCTTCGGTGATCACACCGTTGCCGTCGCTGTCTGCCCGGGCGAAGCGCTGCTGCGCTGCCGCCTGGAATTCGGCGCGGCTGACGGCCTGATCGCCATCGGTGTCGGCCCGGCGCAACATGGCCATGCCGGCCATCTTGCCGCCGCCGCGCCGCCCGGCCTTGCGGCCATGGCCCTTGCGCCCTTCGCGAGCGGCCTCCATTTCGGCTTGCGAGAGACCGCCGCTGCCATCGGTGTCGAGCCGGGCAAAGCGTTCCGCGCCGCGGGCTTCGCCGCGTTCGGCCCGCGCTTCTCGGCGTTCTTCACGCTTTGCGCGCCGTTCGGCCCGCGCTGCATCCATTTCGGCCTGAGTGACTTCGCCGTTGCCGTCGGCATCGAGCCGGGCGAAGCGCTGCGCCTTGCGGGCGGCCCGATCTTCGGCGTCGATCCTGCCGTCGGAGTTCACATCGAGGCGCGCGAACATCTGGTCCGCATGGGCGGTCATTTCGGCGCTGGTGACTTCGCCGTTGCGGTCGGCGTCGGGGCCGCGCGGTGCGCGGTCGTTCTGGGCCAGCACGGCAGAACCGCCAGCCAGCGCGAGGGCGGCAGCGGATAGGGAAAGGGCGATCGTTTTCATGGTCAATGCTCCATTCTGGAAGAACAGGTTGAGCTGCGAGGCCGCCGGAAGGGGGGAGGTCTATAAAGCGACGCTCGCAACTCGTGATGCCTGTTCTAGAAGGGCACTGTCGCACGATTATCCCGGATCGGGGGATTATTGTCGCGAAGTGTCGCAGGATTGTTCGCGCGTTCAACCATGCGACAGAAATCAGCGCGCCCGGTGCTCGGTTCCCTCACCGGCGGTGATGAACAGCGCGGTGGCTTCCCCTTCGACATCGGCGGTGTGCCATGTCGCCGGCGGATTGATCGCATATTCGCCCGCCGCCAGGGTTACGGTCTGGGTCGAGCCGTCGGCATATTCCTGATGCAGGGTTATCGTCCCTTCCAGGCACAGGACGACTTCGTCGCCCGCAGGGTGCATTTCCCACGAATCCCACGACTGGGAAAATCGAAACAGGCTCACCAGCCGTCCCTCCCCATCCTCCCCGTGGCGTTCGTCATATCCGCCATACCAGTCCATACCGGTGAATTCGGGCTGGGCGACGGCCGAACCGCCCCGCCCCAGATGGATCGGGAAGCGGGCGATCGGCTGCCCGGCCATCAGCCCTTCACCATGCAGAAGGCGTTGAGCTTGTTGCCATCGCGGTCGCGGAAATAGGCGGCGTAGAAGGTGTTGCCATCGCCATCGGGTTCTCCGCGCGGGCCGGGCGCGCCTTCGTCGCTGCCGCCATTGGCGAGCGCGATATCGTAAAGGCGCTTCACCTGCGCTTCGTCCTTGGCTTCCAGCGCGACCATCGTGCCGTTGCCGACGCTGGCCACTTTTTCGTCGTAAGGCCTGGTCAGGGCCACGCCGGGGGCGCCGCCGGGGCGGCCCCAGGCGATGAAGCTGTCGAAATCCATCATCCGCCCCACGCCCATCTCTTCCGCGATGGCATCGTAGAACGGGGCATGGCCCTGCAGGTCGTTGGTCCCCAGTGTTACGTAACCGATCATTGCGCCTCTCCTCGACAGCGACTCGCCAATGACGAGAACATTAGTGGAACATTGCCGTGTAGGAAAGCGCTTTTTCGGGTTGCTAGAGCGGCTGGCACGCCTCCTCCAACCAGGCCAGGACCTCGCCTTCAAGCTGCGGTGCGAGGATCGCGCGGGTTTTCGCGTGGTAATCGTTCCACCAGGCGATCTCGTCCTCGGTCAGCAGCGCGCGATCGACCAGGGTGCGGTCGATCGGCACGAAAGTGAGCGGTTCGAAGCCGAGCCAGTCGCCCTCGCCCCCGGCGATCTCGCGCTTCACGGTGAGGACGAGGTTCTCGATCCGGATGCCGTATTCGCCGCCCTTGTAGTACCCCGGTTCGTTCGACAGAATCATCCCGGCGAACAGTTCCTGCGCAGTGCCGGCCTGGCCGCCGCTCGATTTCGCGATCCGCTGCGGCCCCTCGTGCACGCCGAGATAGCTGCCCACGCCGTGCCCGGTGCCGTGGCCGTAATCGACCCCCGCCTGCCACAGGAACTGGCGCGCGAAGGCATCGAGCTGGCTGCCGTTCGTGCCCTGGGGGAAAGTCGCGCGGTCGATCGCGATATGGCCCTTGAGCACGCGGGTGAAGCGATCCTTCTGCTCGGCCGAGGGATCGCCGGGTCCGATCCACACCGTGCGCGTGATGTCGGTCGTTCCGTCGAGATACTGCCCGCCCGAATCGCACAGGAACACGCTGCCCGGTTCGATCGGCAGGTTCGAATCCTCGTCCACCCGGTAATGCGGGATCGCCGCGTGGGGGCCGGCGGCGGAAATCGTGTCGAAGCTGTTGTCCTTCAGCAGGCCGGTGGCCTTGCGGAATTCCTGCAGCTTGGCCGCTGCCGAAAGCTCGGTCTCCCCGCCCTTAGGCGCGGCGACCGACAGCCAGTGGAGGAACCGCGCGACCGCTGCGCCGTCGCGTTCCTGCGCCTTGCGGTGCCCTTCCTGCTCGACCGGGTTCTTGATCGCCTTGGGCAGGATCACCGGGTCACGCTCGGCCACCGGGGTCGCCCCGCCTTCCTCGAGCAGGCGGAAAATCGCCGCGACGCCGAAATCGGGATCGACCGAGACAGTCTTGCCCTTCATCGCCGAAAGCGCGCCGTCGAAGGCATCGCGCGGGCGGATCGTGACCGCGTTGCCGAGGTGCTTTTCCAGTTCCGGAGTGACTTTCTCGGGCGCGATGAACAGTTCCGCCGTCCCGTCGCTATGTGCGATCAGGTAGGACAGGGCCACCGGGGTCCGCTCGACATCCGCACCGCGGATATTGAGCAGCCAGGCGATCGAATCGAGCGCCGAGACGACTGCCGCGTCGTAACCTTCGTCCTTCATCCAGTCGGCCACTTCGGCGCGTTTTTCCGCGCTCGACCGGCCGGCGTGCTCGTCCGCATGGACCAGCGCCGCGGCGGTGGAGGGTTCGGGTTGATCGTCCCACACCGAATCGACCGGGTTGCTTTCGACCGCGACCAGTTCGCTGCCCTTCTTGGCCAGCGCCTTGCCGACCTGATCGGCCCAGCCTTTGGTATGGAGCCAGGGATCGAAGCCGATCTTCGCGCCTGCTGGGGCATTATCGGCGATCCACTTACCCATCGAAACCTGGGGTACGAGGCAATAATCGTACAGCTTGCTGTCGACCTGTTCGTGGACCTGGATGGTGTAGCGTCCGTCGATGAACATGCCGGCCTTGTCCGCCAGCACGACCGCGCTGCCGGCAGAGCCGCCGAATCCGGTCAGCCACGCCAGGCGCTGGGCATAGCCGCCGATATATTCGCTCATGTGCTCGTCGGAAATCGGGACAACGAACCCGTCGAGTGCGCGGCGCTTCAGTTCCTCGCGCAGGGCGGCGAGACGGCTTTCGTGGGTTTGCATCAGCATGGTTGCGGTCCTTTCGTGGCCCACATAGAGGCGCAGGATGGATCATGCCACCATCAAGCCGCCGATTGCGGCCAAGCGCCCCGTCAATGCAACGCATCACGGGGTGGAAATTTCCGACGACTATGCCTGGCTGCGCGACCCCGGCTATCCCACTGTGGACGACAGCGAGGTGATCGCCCACCTCGAAGCGGAAAACGCCTGGTTCGAAGCGCGGATGAAACCGCACCGCCCGCTGGTCGATGCCCTGTTCGGCGAAATGCGCGCGCGGATCAAGGAAGCCGACACCTCGGTGCCGCAGAAGGACGGCGACTGGCTGTACTGGATCGAGTTCGAGGAAGGGGCCGAATACAAGAAATGGTGGCGCCGCCCGGTCGGCGCGCCGGACGATGGCAGCGCGGACGAACTGATCCTCGACGAACCGGCCCTGGCCGAGGGCAAGCCCTATTTCCGCGTCGGCGCACTGTCGGTCAGCCAGGACGGCACCAAACTCGCCTATTCGGTCGACGATAACGGATCGGAACGCTTCACCGTGCGGATCAAGGATCTGGCGACAGGCGCGATGCTGCCCGACGAGATCCCCGGCACGCTGTCCGCGCTGGTCTGGGTCGCGGGTGACACGGGGCTGGTCTATTCGCTCGCCAACGAACAGTGGCGGACCGACAATGCCCGGCTCCACTGGCTGGGCCGCCCGCTGGCCGAAGATGTCGAGCTATATCACGAAGACGACGAGGGGTTTCGCGTCGGATCGGCGCTTTCGGCGGACGAGAAATGGGTCGTGATCGGCAGTAGCGACCACGAGACGAGCGAGGTCCGCCTGGTCCCGGCCGACGACCCGCTGGCCGAACCGGTGCTGGTGCGCGAACGCGCCAAAGGCGTAGAATACGATGTCGACGTGCATGGCGCGACCCTGTTCGTCCATGCCAACGACACGCACGAAAACTTCCGCCTCGCCACCGCGCCGCTCGACCGGCCCGGCGAATGGAGCACACTGATCGCGGGATCGGACGCGTTCTACCTTACCGGATTCACGCTGTTTCGCGATTTCTACGTGGTCGAGGGGCGGCAGGCCGGGCTCGATACGATCGCGGTGCGGTATTACGACGATCCCGACCGGGTCGAGCCGATCGCCTTTCCCGAAGAAAGCTACAGCGCCGCACTGGGCAACAACCCCGAATTCGCGACCGGGGTGCTGCGCCTTTCGTACGAAAGCATGGTCAGCCCCTCCACCGTTTACGACTACCACGTGGCCGAGCGGCGGCTGGAAGTGCGCAAGGTGCAGGAAATCCCCTCGGGCTACGACGCGGGGCTCTATCGCACGGAGCGACTGGAAATCGCCGCGCGCGACGGGACGCCGATCCCGGTCTCGATCGTCTATCGCGCCGACCGGCAGGGCGCTGGGCCGCTGCACCTTTACGGTTATGGCGCATATGGCATTGCCATTCCGCCCGGTTTTTCGACCACCCGGCTCAGCCTGGTCGATCGCGGGTTCGCCTATGCCATCGCGCATATTCGCGGCGGCGACGATCTGGGCCGCGCCTGGTACAAGGCGGGCAAGCTGGAACGGCGGACCAATGCCTTCAACGATTTCGTCGACGTGGCCAAGGGGCTGATCGCGCGCGGTTACAGCGAAGCGGGCAAAGTGACGATTTCGGGCGGATCGGCGGGGGGCGAGCTGATGGGGGCGGTGATCAATTCCGACCCCGCGCTGTGGGGCGCGGTCGTCGCGCATGTGCCGTTCGTCGACGTGCTCAACACCATGCTCGACCCCTCGCTGCCGCTGACGCCGGGCGAATGGCCCGAATGGGGCAACCCGATAGAAGACCGGGCCGCCTTCGACCTGATCCGCAGCTACAGCCCTTACGACAATGTCCGCGCGCAGGACTATCCACCGCTGCTGGTCACCGCCGGTCTCAACGATCCGCGGGTCACGTACTGGGAACCGGCCAAATGGGTCGCGCGGCTTCGCGAGTTGAAGACCGACGATAACGAACTGCTGCTCAAGACAAACATGGGCGCGGGCCACGGGGGCAAGTCGGGCCGGTTCGAAAGCCTGGAAGAAGCAGCCGAGGAATTCGCTTTCATCCTGTGGCAGATGGGCATGGCCCCGGCGGGCGATGAGGGCGACAGCCGGGATGCCGCGGGATGAGCGGCGCGTTCTGCCTGACGTTCACCGCCCGGCCCGAACACATCGACGTAATGGGCCACGTCAACAATGCGGTGTGGGTGCAATGGGTGCAGGACATTGCGACCGCGCATTGGGACGCCGTGGCAACGCCCGAACATGTCGCGACTTATGTCTGGCTCGTGACCCGGCACGAGATCGATTATCGCGGGAACGTGGCCCAAGGCGAGCAGGTGAGCGGGGCAACCTGGGTGGAGGGAGAGCCGCGCGGCGCGACTTCGGTGCGCCGGGTCGATTTCCGCAACGATGCCGGCAAGGTAATCGTTTCGGCTGCCACCACCTGGGCCATGCTGGATCGTGCGACCGGGCGGCCGGTTCGTGTGCGGCCCGAAGTCGTGGCGCCGTTCGGCCTCGGGTGAAATCGTGCCGAGCTGTCTGGGGGGGGGGGGCTGGCGGGGCCGTCAGGCGGCCGCCGTTTCCGATCCCGGCGCAGTCTTGCCGAACAGTATCAGCCGTTCGTGCATGGAACGGTTGCGACCCGCCTCCTTCGCTTCGTACAGCAGCTTATCCGCACGGGCATAAAGATCGTCGAACCCGAGCGCGTCGGATAGGCCGTCCGGTATTTCGATCATTCCCATGCTTGCCGTGACCACCCGGTCGATCTGGGTCACTTCGCGGGCGACACGCAGGCTGATCGCGCGGCGGATGCGTTCGGCGCGCTCGGCCTGATTGTCGCCGCGCAGCAGCAACAGGAATTCCTCCCCGCCCATTCGCACGGCGACCGATTGCCGCTTCTTCTCGCTCGCCAGCACCGCGGCGACGGTTCGCAGAACCTTGTCGCCGACGCCGTGGCCGAATGTGTCGTTGATATCCTTGAACCTGTCGAGATCGAGCAGGGCGAAGGTTGAAAACCCTTCGGCGCGAAGCTGGGCGAAGCGTCCGTCCAGCCCGCGCCGGTTCATCAATCCGGTAAGGGGGTCGCGTTCCACCAGATTGCCCAGCGCCGCCGCCATCCTGCGCGCCTTGTCGCGTTCGCGCCGCAGCGTCAGGAAACGGTCGGTCACCCCCAGCGCGGTCACCGTCGCTTCGCAGACCAGGCCGAGATAGAACAGATCGAGCGTACGAACCGCGGGCACGCCCGGCATCAGTTCGGTGGCAAGTTCGATCAGGAATACGACGGTCAGGGGAATCCAGCCCACCAGCTGGAACCAGACCGCCCGGCTGCCGCGCATCAGCGCCCGGCCCACCACCTGCAACCACAGGAGCAGGACAGGGGCCAGCGCGATGCCGTGCAGCGGCAGCCCGGCGGGCATCATCCATTCCGGCCTGACCGTCTGCATGACGGAAACGATCAGCGCCCAGGCGGCGGCCCATTCCATCGCCTGCGCCTGGCGGGCGCCCAGTTTGTCGCGTTCGATGAAATGGCGCGTGAACAGCAGGCAGGCGGCGATGGCCGCGCCGAACGTCATGATCGTCGCCGCGCGCCAGACATGGGGATCGAGCGGGAGCACTTCGTTCACGATCCCGCTCCGCAACGCGACCAGCGGGATAAAACACACGGTCATGATCGCGTGCCAGACGATGAAGCGATTGCGCAGCACGCGCCAGAAAAGCGCATCGAACAGGATCGGCATGGCCAGCATTCCGATCAGTATCCCGATCAGAACCAGCCGCCCGACATGGCCGGCCCGCCGATCCGGCCGCTCGGGCGCCAGATGCAGGCTTTCGAGGCTGGCCTGATGCGAAAGCCCTTCGATCAGAACGGTCACGCGCGCGGGCGCGGTGCCGGTTTGCGGCAGGGGGATGGCGAGCGTGGGGCCGGCGCTGGTTGCGATGGCCTGCGACATTGGCGTGGTCGCGCTTGTCCGCGCGCCGTCGCGCCCCTCGACCGCAATGGCGATGCGATCGAACTTGCCCAGATTCATCAGCAGGTATCGCGGCACCGCATTCGCCGGGTCGGGTTCGAATTGCAGCGCGACCGCCTCTGCCGGCAAGCGGGGCGGCCTGCTGGCGCAGGGCAGCACTGCATCGCCTGGCATCGCGGACAGGGCGCTGACTGTAGAGGGGGGCGGCGGACAGGGGTGGGCCGCTGCGGGAAGGCCCAGCGCAGCGCACAGTGTCAGGATCGCCAGAATGGCGGCCCGAAATTTGGCTTCCCCGCCCATGCCGAAGCATTAGGGCCATTCGGTTATCGCAGCGTTAAGCTGCGCGCGGCATCACCCCAGGATGTCGGCCACCGGGCGATATTCGTAACCCAGTTCTTCGGCCACGGCGGCATAAGTCACTTGCCCGGCATGGACATTCAGCCCTTCGGCCAGGTGTGGATCGCGGCGCATCGCCTCTTTCCATCCCAGCCCGGCGATCCGCAGAGCATGGGGCAGCGTGACGTTGTTGAGCGCATACGTGCTGGTCCGCGCGACTGCGCCGGGCATGTTGGCGACGCAATAATGGACCACGTCGTCGATCACATATGTCGGATCGGCGTGGGTCGTCGCCCGGCTCGTTTCGAAACAGCCGCCCTGGTCGATGGCGACATCGACCAGCACCGCACCCGGCTGCATGGATTTGAGCAGGTCGCGCGCGATCAGCTTGGGCGCGGCGGCGCCGGGGATCAGTACCGCACCGATCACCAGATCGGCCTCGCACACCGCCTCTTCCAGATTGGCCTTGTTCGAAAACCGCGTCTTGGCCCGGCTTTCGAAATGGATTCCGACACGCTCCAGAACCGCCGGGTCGCGATCGAGAATGGTCGTGTCTGCGCCCAGTCCGACTGCCATCTGCGCGGCATTGAAACCGACCACGCCGCCGCCGATCACCAGGACTTTGGCCGGAAGCACGCCCGGCACCCCGCCCAGCAGCACGCCGCGCCCGCCGTGGGCCTTTTCCAGCGCGGTCGCGCCGGCCTGCACACTCATGCGCCCTGCGACCTGGCTCATCGGTTTGAGCAGCGGCAGCGAGCCGCCCGGTCCGGTCACCGTCTCGTAAGCGATCGCGGTGACGCCGTTCTTCACCAGATCGGCGGTTTGCGGCGCATCGGGGGCGAGGTGGAGGTATGTGTAGAGGATCTGCCCATCGCGCAGCTTGGCGCGTTCTTCCGCCTGCGGTTCCTTGACCTTCACCACCATCTCGCACTCGGCGAAAATCGCGTCGGGCCCATCCTTGATGAATGCGCCCGCCTGGCGATACTGGTCGTCGTCAGCGCCGATGCCGTTTCCGGCCCCGCTCTGGATCCAGACTTCGTGACCATGCGTTATCAGCTCACGCGCGCTTTCGGGCGTGAGGCCGACGCGATATTCGTGGTTCTTGATTTCCGTGGGGCAACCGATGCGCATGGGTCCTGTCTCCTCGCTGCGTGCGCCCGTTACAAGTGAAACTATCGCGCCGCAACCTGTGTCTCGATCAGCGGATGGGGTGCATGATCGCGTGTGGCTTTGCGAGAACAATGCGTGCGCGCCGCACCAAACCCGATCGAAGCGGCGTCATCGAAGTGTCACAAAATCGGAATACTGGCGCTGTCATCCGGTCAGAAACCGGTCATTATAAGGTAACGAAAATGAAAAGTTTCCTTGCCCTATCGCATGTCGCCGCCGTGGCCGGCGGGTTGTGGGCGGTGCCGCTGGCGGCGCAGGACGGTGGTGCCGGATCGGGTCACGGCCAGGTCGAGGCTCTGCGCGCGGAAATGGCGCGCCTGGCCGATCGGGTCGAAACGCTCGAAGCCGAACTGGCTGCGGCGAAAGGCGAGCCGGCGGCCGTGCCGCCCGCCCCGGCCGCGCCGTCGGCGGGCGCGAGTTCGATCAGCTGGAAGGGCGCGCCTGTGATCGAAGGCGAAGGCGGCTGGAGCTTCAAGCCGCGCGGCCGGCTGCAGATCGATGCCGGCACGATTTCGGCCCCCGATTCCCTCGGCGCCGTGGACGGCTTCGGCAGCGAGATCCGCCGCGCGCGGCTGGGCGCGGAAGGCGATATCCCCGGCGGCTTCGGATACAAGTTCGAGCTGGATTTTGCCGGGGGCGAGGTCGAACTGGCCGATGGCATTCTGACATACGGCGATGGCGGGCTGACCGTTTCCATCGGGCACCACAACACGTTCCAGGGGCTGGAGGAACTGACCAGCAGCCGCTTCATTTCGACGATGGAGCGTGCGGCCTTCACCGATGCCTTCGGCTTCGAACGCCGGCTCGGCCTGTCGACCCAATACGCCGCCGGCGCGTGGCTGGTTCAGGCCGGGGTGTTCAGCGACAATGCCGATGCGCTGTCGAACCGCAACTGGAGCGTGGACGGGCGCGTCGTCGCGATGCCCGAACTGGGCGGCACCCGGCTCCATCTGGGCGGATCGGTGCACTATGCGGATTACGAGGAAGGGACCGCGCTGCGATATCGCCAGCGGCCCTTCGCCCACTTCACCGATACGCGCTTCATCGATACCGGCCGGGTGGAAGGGGCCAGCGAGCTGGGCATGGGGCTGGAGGCGGCAGCGATCGCCGGGCCATTCCACGCCGCGGCGGAAGGGTTCTGGCAGCAAGTCGACCGTCCCGGCGCACTGCCCGACCCGACATTCTTCGGCGGCTATGCCGAAATCGGCATGTTCCTGACCCCCGGCGATACGCGCGGGTACAAACGGGGCGTGTTCGACCGCGTGAAGCCGGCAAACCCGGTGGGTGAAGGCGGTTTCGGCGCGGTCCAGATCAATCTGCGCTACGACCGGCTCGACCTGGTCGATGCGGGGATCGTCGGTGGCACGCATGATGGATATGCCGTCTCGCTCGTCTGGACGCCGACCGATTACACGCGCTTCATGGCCAATTACGGCCGCATGGAGTACGCCAATGCCGCCCTGCCTGCCGGGGAAGACGACCGGTCCTACGGCGTCGATACCTTCGGCGTGCGGGCCCAGATCGACTTTTGAACCATTGCCCGATCCGACCGGGCGGATCGATGTCATGTCCTTGTCACAGATCACTCATACCCGAGAACCGATCCTAACCTTGCTGGGGTAAGAAAAATGCACATCACGAAATCCATCTGCCTTGCCGCGGTCGCGGCGCTTTCGCTGTCCGCATGTGGCGATGCGCCGGGCGCCGGCGGCACGCGCGATTCGATCCGCGCGGTCGGTTCGTCGACCGTCTATCCTTTCGCCAAAGTCGTGGCGGAAAACTTCGCCCGCTCGCACGCCGATTTCAAATCGCCGCTGATCGAATCGACCGGCACCGGCGGCGGCATCGCGCTGTTCTGCGAAGGGGTGGGCCCGAACACGCCCGACATCGCCAACGCTTCGCGCCGGATGAAGAAAGGCGAGTTCGAAACCTGCCAGGCCAACGGCGTGGAAGAAATCATCGAACTGCAGGTCGGCCTTGACGGGCTGGCCTTCGCTTCGGCGCAGGGCGGGATCATGATGAACCTGACGCCCGAAATCGTTTACAAGGCGATCGCGGCGCAGCCTTATGGCAAAGAACAGACGGCCAAGACCTGGGCCGATGTCGACCCCTCGCTGCCGAACGAGCCGATCCTGGTCTATGGCCCGCCTTCCACATCCGGCACGCGCGACGCGCTGAAGGAACTGGTGCTGGAAGTCGGCTGCGATGCCGACCCGGCGATGGAAGCGCTGAAGGAAAGCGACGAAGATCGTCATACGCAGATTTGCACCGAAGTGCGTTCGGACGGCGCCTATGTCGACCAGGGCGAACAGGATAACCTGATCGTGCAGAAGATCGGCAACAATCCGAAGGCCGTGGGCGTGTTCGGCTTCTCCTACCTCGAAGAAAATTCGGGCAAGGTCCAGGGCCTGCCGATGAACGGGGTGGAGCCGACTTACGAGAACATCTCCAGCTTCCAGTATCCGGGCGCGCGCCCGCTCTACGTCTACGTCAAGAAGGCGCACCTCGACGCGATCCAGGGGCTGAAGGAATTCCTGGCCGAATGGGCGAACAGCTGGGGCAAGGATGGCCCGCTGGCCGCGATCGGCCTCGTTCCTTCGCCCGATGAAACGATGGCGGCCAACGCTGCCTCTGCAACCACGCAGTACACCACGATGACCGGCGAAGAGCTGTAAGGCTCGCGTACACCGGCAATCGCCGCACTTTCGCGAAGGGCGCCGTCTCCTGAGGGACGGCGCCCTTTTCGTTTGGACCGGAGTCGTGGGGCCATAAGTCGAAAGGCCAGAAATCGGAGGGTTGGAAACGATTTCCCGTCCCAAACGCTGAATCGCGCGAAAGGGGACAGGAACGATGGCCGCACGCGCATATTGGCAGGGGCAGATCAGGCTGGCGCTGGTTTCGATACCGGTCGAAGTCTATGCCGCGACGAAGAGCGGGGCCTCGATTTCCTTCCGCCAGATCCACGAGCCCAGCGGCAAGCCGATCAATTACGAGAAAGTCGTCCAGGGGATCGGCCCGATCGACCGCGACGACATCGTCAAGGGCTACGAGATTTCCAAGGGCAACTACGTCCTGCTGGAGGAAGAGGAGATCGAGGCGGTCAAGATCGAGAGCCGCAAGACGCTGGAACTGGTCCAGTTCGTCGATGCGGACGAGATCGACGTGTTCTATTTCGAGAAGCCTTACTACGTCGTGCCGCAGGACGAGCTGGCTGAAGAAGCCTTCATCGTCCTGCGCGAGGCATTGCGCCAGAAGAAGAAAGTGGCGCTGGGCCAGCTATCGGTGCGCGGGCGCGAAACGCTCGTCAGCCTCAAGCCCTGCGGCAAGGGGCTGGTGCTTGAAACGCTGCGCTACGAGGACGAGGTCCGCAAGGCGCAGACTTATTTCAAGGACATTCCCGACGATAAGCCGGACAAGGAGATGCTGGAGCTGGCCGGGACGCTGATCGACAAGAAAAGCGCGCCGTTCGACGCCGGCGAGTTCGAGGACCGCTATGTCGATGCGATCCGCAAGCTGATCGACAGGAAGGCCAAGGCGAAGGGCAAGACGATCCTGGAGGATGTGGACGAGCCGGCACCCTCCGGCGGGTCGAACGTGATCGACCTGATGTCCGCGCTCAAGAAATCGGTGAAAGAGGATAAGCCCGCGAAGAAAGCCTCTTCGAAGAAATCCTCCTCGGGCAAATCGGGCGGCAAGTCGCGGAAGAGCGCGTGATGGTGCTGAACGATCCCGTTCTCGTCCACTGGATGGACTGGGACCTGCTGGTGCGCCTGGGCGTGGCCGCGATCCTCGGCCTCGCGCTCGGGCTCGACCGCGAGCTGCGCGGCCACGCCGCGGGGATGCGCACCCATGGGCTGATCTGCTTCGCTGCGGCGGCGATGACGGTCTCGGTCATCTCGCTGTTCGGCCAGCTCGAAGGCGAGCGGATGGATCCGTTGCGTGTTTACGAGGCGACGGGCGCCTTCATCGGCATCATCGGCGCCGGGCTGATCGTGTTCAGCAAGGGCGAAGTGAAGAACCTGACCACGGCCGCGCACTTGTGGCTGGCGGCGGTGGTCGGGATCGCCTGCGGCGCGGCGCAATGGCCGCTGGTGGTGATCGCGGCGGTGATCTCGGTCGTCATGCTGACCCTGCTGGGCCTGGTCGAGCGGCGCTGGTTCCCGGACGAGGACGCAGGCCGGTGAGCAGGCGCGACCCCCTGGCCGAATACAATCGCAAGCGCGATTTCTCGAAGACCGCGGAACCGGCGGGGGAGCGCGCCGGGGGCGAAGGCGGCAGTCGCTTCATCGTCCAGAAGCACGCGGCCAGCCGCCTTCACTGGGATTTCCGGCTGGAAGCCGACGGCGTGCTCAAGTCCTGGGCCGTGACCAAGGGGCCGTGTCCCGATCCCGACGTCAAGCGCCTGGCCGTGCGGACCGAGGATCACCCGATGTCCTACGCCGATTTCGAAGGCACGATCCCGAAGGGCGAATATGGCGGCGGCACGGTCATGCTGTGGGATCGCGGCACCTGGGCCCCGGTGGAAGGCAAGAGCTGGAAGGATATCGAAAAGGGCCACCTGCACTTCACTCTCGATGGAGAGCGGATGAAGGGCGAATGGCTGCTCGTGCGCATGAAGAAGAAGCCGGGTGAAAAGCGCGAAAACTGGCTCCTGCGCAAGATCGAAGACGAACATGCCGAACCCGGCGACACGCTGGTGGAGCGCGAGCTGACCAGCGTCCTGACCGGCCGCGCGATGGCGGAAATCGCCGCCGACAAGCAGGGCGAGCACTCGCTCGAAGGCAAGTCGGGCCGGGCATTCGCAAGGGAAATGGCCAAGGCGGGCGAAAACAACGCGAAGAAGGCGGCGAAAGCGAAGAAGAAGCCGGCGCGCAAGGGGGGCGCCGGCAAGCCACCGGCATTTCGCAAGCTGCAACTGGCCACGCTGGTCGATGCGGTGCCCGCGGGCAATGGCTGGATGCACGAGATCAAGTTCGACGGTTATCGCGCGCTGATCGCCGCTGCGGGCGGGACGGTGCGCGTCTATACCCGCAGCGGCAAGGACTGGAGCGAAAAGTTCGCCCCGCTTGCCCGCGCCTTCGCCGCGCTCGACCTGCCGGCCTGCCTGATCGACGGGGAGATCGTCGCTTACGATACCGCGGGCAATCCCGATTTCTCCTCGCTCCAGCGCGTGCTCAAGCGCGGGCACGGCGCGCAGGGGGAAAGCGACCGGCTCGCCTTCCATGGCTTCGACCTGCTCGAAGCCGATGGCGAGGACCTGACCGGCCTGCCCAATGTCGAGCGCAAGGAACGGCTGGAGGCGCTGCTCGAAGGGGTCGAGGCGCCGATCCACGTCGCCGATCACGTGATCGGCGCGGGGGAGAAGCTCTACCGCGCGATGTGCGACGCGGCGCAGGAAGGGATCATCTCCAAGACGATCGACGCCCCCTATCGCGGCAGCCGGACGCGCAACTGGGTGAAGGTCAAGTGCACGCTGCGTCAGGAATTCGTGATCGTCGGATGGAAGGCGTCGAGCGCGAAAGGCCGCCCCTTCGCCTCGCTTCTGCTGGCCCAGCACGAAGGATCGGGCGAGGATGCGCGGCTCGTCTACAAGGGCAATGTCGGGACCGGCTTCTCGCACGAGACGCTGGAGGACATGGCGGCGAAGATGAAGCGGCTGGAGCGCAAGACGCCCCCGGTCGAGGTCGATCGCGCTTCCGCTCGCCAGGTCACCTGGGTGACGCCGAAACTGGTCGCGGAAATCGCCTTCAGCGAATTCACCGCCGACGGCAATGTCCGCCACGGCAGCTTCCTCGGTCTGCGCAGCGACAAGGACGCGGACGAGGTCCGGCCGGAGAAGGCAGGCAGCGCACCTGACACCGGGGCCGCGCAGGACGTGGAGATATCGAGCCGCGAGCGGGTGATCTTCCCCGATGCGAAGTGCACCAAGGGCGATCTGGCCGATTACTACGCCGATGTCGCGCCGCTGATGCTGCCTTTCGCGGCCCAGCGCCCGGTCAGCCTGGTCCGCTGCCCCCAGGGGCGGGCGAAGAAGTGCTTCTTCCAGAAACATGACAGCGGATCGTTCGGCCCCCACGTCAGGCACGTGCCGATCGCGGAGAAGAAGGGCGGGACCGAGGACTATCTCTACCTGGAGGATGCCGCGGGCCTGCTCGCCTGCGTGCAGATGGGCACGATCGAATTCCACGGCTGGGCCGCGCGCAGCGGCGATGTCGAGCGGCCCGACCGGATGATCTTCGACCTCGACCCGGACGAAGGGCTGGATTTCGCCGACGTGAAACAGGCCGCGGAGGACCTGCGCCGCAAGCTGGCCGATATCGGGCTGACCAGCCATGCCATGCTGACCGGTGGCAAGGGGGTGCACGTTGTCGTGCCGTTGACCCCCGGCCATTCGTGGGAGGTGCACAAGGATTTCGCCAGCCGCTTTGCCGAGGCGCTGAGCATGGCCGAACCCGATCGCTTCACCGCGACGATGAGCAAGGCGAAACGCAAGGGCAAGATCTTCATCGACTGGCTGCGCAACCAGCGCGGCAGCACCGCGGTCGTCCCCTATTCGGCGCGCGCGCGCGAAGGGGCGCCGGTGGCCGCGCCGATCGCCTGGGGCGAGTTGAAATCGTTCGGCGATGCCAAGCCGTTCACGATCGCCGACGCGGCGAAGCTGCACGCGCGCGCGAAGTCGAAATCGCTCGCCGGGTGGGGCTTTGCCGAGCAGCGCCTGCCCGATATCTAGGGGCTGCGGTTCGCCTTGCCCGCGATGCCGGGCACAGGTACGCTTGTGCGTGAATGATCGGCCGCAAACTTTCCGCCTGGCAGCGTGCCGGGCTGCTCGACGAGCAGACGGTCGTGGCGATCCGCGCGTACGAGGCTGACCATGCGCGCCCGCTGGCGCTGTGGGCCGCGATCGGCATCGGTGCACTGGCCATCGGCCTCGGGCTGGTGTCGGTGGTCGCCGCGAACTGGGAGGATATTCCCGGCCGCCTGCGCCTTGCCGTCCATTTCGCCGCGCTCGCCGGACTGGCCGCCCTGCTCTGGCGCGTGCCGCGCGCGCGCGCGGACGACCGCCCCTGGATGCAGGAAGCCGCGCTGTTCGTGTTCGGCGTGCTCGGCCTCACTTTCTTCGGCCATCTCGGCCAGGTCTATCAGACCAGCGCGCCGCTGTGGCAGCCGCTGTCGCTGTGGCTGGTGCTGTTCGGCCCGGTGCTTCTGCTGCGCGGGTCGAGCTGGCTCACCGCGATCCTGTTCGCCGGCGTTATCGTGTGGGCGAGCTGGGGCTTTGCCGATCCGGTGCGGACGCAGTTCGGCGCGGACAGGCGCCCCGATGTCGTGATCGGGCTGACGACCGCGCTGCCGGTCCTGCTCGCGCCGCTGGGCGCCTGGATGCGCGAGCGCGATGCGCGGGACGGTTTCTGGTGCAGGCTGGAACAGCTCGGCTTCGCTTATGCGATCGGCTGTGCCTCGCTGGTCGCGGTGGCAAGCGGATTTGGCGAGATGGACGGCGACGGGCTGTTCTCCTTCGGTGCCCAGATGGCCCAGGTTATCGTCGGCCTCGCCGCCGCGGCGCTGCTGGTCGGCGCGCGGCGCGGCAGGTCGGGGCAGGCGCTGGGCGGGGCGGTCGCCGGCGCGGCGTTGACGATCCTGCTCAGCCGCATGATCGGCGACAGCCAGCTTGCGGCGGGCATCCTGTTCATGGCGCTGTGGGTCGGCGTTGCGCTGGCCGCGCTCTACGGCGGGTGGCGGGGCGTGTTCCAGCTCGCGGTTGCGGCAGTGGCGGTGCGGCTGGTGATCCTCAGCTTCGAACTGGCGAGCGACCTCCTGACCAGCGGCTTCGGCCTGATCCTTGCCGGGCTTCTGATCTTCGGCATTGCCTGGGCCGCGGTGCGGCTGTCGCGCCGCCTCGCTCCGGAACGGGGGGAAGGGGCATGAGGCGGCCATTCGCCCTGGCCGCGGCGCTGGCGCTTCCGCTCGCGGGGCTCGGGCTGAGCTGGGCGGCGGCCGAATATACCTCGCGCCAGGGAACCGTGTGGCACGTGCCGATCACCGGATACGACCCGCGCGACATCCTGCGCGGGCACTACGTGATCTATACGTATGACTGGCCCGGCCTCGAAACCGCGGCGCGCGACCGGCAGTTCGGGGACACGCTGTGCCTGGAAGGGAATGCGCCGCACCTGACGCGCGCATTCCCGCCGCAAGGGCGGCCCTGCGCGGCCTTCGTCACCGCGCGCGGGGGATGGAACGATCCTGAAGGCGGGCTGGCGAGCGGGCGGCTCTATGTTGCGCAGGAGCGTGCGACCGAGTTGGAACGTCGGCTGGCCGATCCCGCCCTGCAGGGCATGGTGCGCATCCGCGTGCGCGAAGACGGCCACCTCACCCCGCTCGACATCACCTTCCGCGAACGTGATGGTGAGGCGGCGCAGACGACACGGAACGAACGCTAGCGCTTCTGCCGGTTCCCCGCGAAGGCGGGGGTCTCAGGCCGCAGGCGTTTCGCCCGATAGCATGAGACCCCCGCCTGCGCGGGGGATCACATTGGAGAGGTGGTGCGGGCAGCTTTCGTCGTCATCGGCATCGCGAGAAGTGCTGCCCCTGCAATGAGTTCCTGCGAAAGCAGGAACCCAGGCCCAGCCACAACGCCCGCCATCATGGGCCCCTGCTTTCGCAGGGGATCACCGCGCCCGAAGACTGATCGCGAAGACCGATGCTTCGCCCCGCCCCACCCGTCATGCTGAACTTGTTTCAGCATCCATCGCGCCGCCCGGCTCCGCCCACGCGGGAGGAGAAATGGGCCCTGAAACAAGTTCAGGGTGACGGTTTCAAGGGTGCGAACGTCGCTCCGCGCCAGCCCATCACGCGGCGACATCGCGGGCTAGATCGGGTTGCCGTCCTGGTCGCGGAAGATCTCGCGGCGGCCGACGTGGTTGGCGGGGCCGACCAGCCCTTCTTCCTCCATCCGTTCGATCCACTTGGCCGCGGTGTTGTAGCCCACGCCCATCTGGCGCTGGAGCCACGATCCGCTGGCCTTCTGGTTTTCAAACACGATCTGGCAGGCCTGGCGGTACTTGCGCTCTTCGGGATTGTCGCTCGCGGTCAGTTCGTCGTCGAAGCTGAAGCCGCCGTCCTCCGGCTCCTCGGTCACGGCGTCCACATATTCGGGCTTGCCCTGGCCGCGCCAGTGTTCGGCCACGGCCTCGACTTCCTCGTCCGAGACGAAGGGGCCGTGGACGCGGACCATCGCGCCGGAGCTGGGCTTGTAGAGCATGTCGCCCTTGCCCAGCAGCTGTTCCGCGCCCTGTTCGCCCAGGATCGTGCGGCTGTCGATCCGGCTGGTGACGTTGAAGCTGATCCGTGTCGGCAGGTTGGCCTTGATCACGCCGGTGATGACATCGACCGAGGGGCGCTGGGTCGCCATGATCAGGTGGATGCCCGCGGCGCGCGATTTCTGGCTCAGCCGCTGGATCAGGACCTCGATCTCCTTGCCGACGGTGACCATCAGGTCGGCCAGCTCGTCGACGATCAGCACGATCTGCGGCAGGGGGGTGTAATCGAGCTGCTCCTCCTCGAACAGTTCCTCCCCCGTTTCGGGATCGAACCCGGTCTGGACCCGGCGGCCGAGCGGCTTGCCCTTGGCGATCGCGGCCTTCACCCGCTCGTTGAACGAATGGATGTTGCGCGAATTGATCGAGCTCATCATCCGGTAGCGCCGCTCCATCTCCTCCACCGCCCACTTGAGCGCGCGGACCGACTTGTGCGGCTCGGTCACGACTTGCGACAGCAGGTGCGGGATATCGTCGTAGCTTTTCAGCTCCAGCACCTTGGGATCGATCAGGATCAACCGGCATTCGTCGGGCGTGAAGCGATAGAGCAGGCTCAGCAGGATGCAGTTCAGCCCGACCGACTTGCCCGACCCGGTCGTGCCCGCCACCAGAAGGTGAGGCATGGCCGCGAGATCGGCGACGATCGGTTCGCCCGCGATATCCTTGCCCAGGATGATCGGCAGGCTCCCCTTGGCATTGGCGAAGGCTTCGCACGCGGCCAGTTCCTTGAACGCGACCATCTGGCGGTGCGCGTTGGGCAGTTCGATCCCCATCACCGTCTTGCCTGGAATGGGGGAGACGCGGGCGCTGATCGCGCTCATGTTGCGGGCGATATCTTCGGCCAGGCCGACCACGCGGCTGGCCTTGATCCCGGGCGCGGGCTCCAGCTCGTACATCGTCACCACCGGGCCGGTGCGCACGGCGGTGATCTCGCCCTTCACATTGAAATCGTCGAGCACGGTTTCGAGCAGGCGCGCATTGCGTTCCAGCGCCAGGCGGTCGAGCTTGGGGCCCTTGTCGGTCGGCGGTTCTTCCAGAATGTCGAGGCTGGGCAGCTCGAACGCGGCGAACATGTCGCGCTGTTTCGCCTTGTCGAGCTTGGCCGGGCGCGGTGGGGCACTGCGTTCGGCGATTTCGGGCGCGCGGCGCGGCGCGCTGCGTTCCTCGCGCTGTTCGGCCGTTTCCGGCGCGGTATCGCTTTCCACACTGACTTTCGCCGCGCGTTTGGGACGCGGCAGGAAGGGCACATTGTCCGCCGAAATTCCCGGCGCGCGGCGGAGGAAGCCGGGCAGGGTCAGGAGCGCGCGCCAGTCGATCGCGAAAACGCGGGTGACCAGCGCAATTCCGCCAGCCAGGCAGGCGACGGCCATCGCCAGAATGGCCCAGCCGCGTCCGCCCTCGGGCAAGCGACTGGCGAGCGTCTCAATCGCGCCGGCGCCCAGCAGGCCGGCGATCCCCCCGCTCGACGCGGGCAGCGATCCGCCGGGACCGTCGAACGCCAGCGAAAGGACGCTGGAGAGCAGGATCATGGCCAGCAGCAACATGCCGACCGGGCGCAGCCAGTGGGTGTCGGTATCGCGGTCTTCCTCCTCCACATCGCGCCACAGCTTGCGCGCGCCGACGTAGAGCAGGGGAAGCAGGAAGATGGCCGAGATGCCGAAAGCGAACAGGACCCGTTCGGCCGCCCAGGCGCCACTGGTGCCCATCCAGTTGCCGACATCGTTGCCGGCCGCCGCGGTCGAAGGGCTGGGGTCGGTCTGGGTATAGCTGACCAGTGCGAGCGTGAGGAACAGCGCGCAGGCGAACAGAATGCCCGCCCCCGCCATCTGCGCGGCGCGGCGCAGGCTGCGCCGGAAAGTGGCGCGCCAGTCGGTGGTCGGCGATTTTGTGGCCGCGCGAGTGGCCATTGCGATTCCCCTGATGTGAGCGGACAGTATGAATCCTCGGCGACTCTGCCGTCAAGCGACCTTCGGCGGATCGGGCCGGCGCCCGGCGCGCATCATACCAGACCGTCGATCGCTGCCCAGCGCTGCCAGTCCAGTTCCAGCGCGCGAGCGGCGGTCATTCCGCCCAGGGCGATGACCGGCATCCGCGCCCGTGCGGCGAGCGCGCGGAAACGCATCGGGCCCAGAGTGGGGGCATCCGGGTGCGAGCGGGTCGGAAAGACCGGAGAGAGGGTGACGGCATCGGCCTCGATCGCGTTCGCCGCCTCGATCCCGCGCGCATCGTGCGCGGTGGCGATCCGCAGCCGCCCCTCGCCCGGGCCGATCCGCCGCGCCGGCCCGTAGAGTCCGTGCGCCCCCCACAGGCGCGCCTCGCCCGCGCTGCCGGACAGGACCACGCGGTGCCCGCATTCGTGCGCGATCTGCGCCAGCACCGCATATCGCGCGCGGCGCGGTTCCGGGGCGAGGTGATAGTGACGATAGATGAAACCCGAACCTTCCGGCAGCGATCGCAGGGCCTGTTCCAGCCGCGCGTCGTTGCGCGCATCGGACAGCAGCCAGAGGTTGGGGAGGGTATGGTTTCGCTGCACGGGGTCGCTATAGCGCCTTGCGATGAAAAACCCAGATACCCCCCTGCAACAGGTCCGCGAACGCATTGGCCGCGCGTGCAAGGTCGCGCGCCGCGATCCCGCCGACGTGACCCTGGTTGCCGTGAGCAAGACGCACCCTGCCGAGGCGATCGAACCGCTCCTGCGCGAAGGGCAGCGGGTCTTTGGCGAAAACCGGGTGCAGGAAGCGCAGACCAAGTGGCCCGCGCTGCGCGAGGCCTGGCCCGATGCCGAAGTGCATCTGATCGGCCAGCTTCAGTCGAACAAGGCGGAAGACGCGGTGGCCCTGTTCGACTGCATCCATTCGCTCGACCGGCCCAGCCTGCTCAAGGCGCTGGTCAAGGCGATGGACCGGGCGGGCAAGCGGGTCCCGTGCTTCATCCAGGTCAACGTGGGCGAGGAAGATCAGAAGGGCGGGTGCGCGCCGGGCGATCTCGCCGGATTCATCGCCCGCGCCCGCGATGCGGAAATCCCGCTCGCCGGGCTGATGTGCATTCCGCCGCTGGACATAGAGCCGGCGCCGTTCTTCGCATTTCTCGACAAGCTGGCGCGCGACAACGGGCTGACGGGCAGGAGCATGGGGATGAGCGGCGATTACGAAACCGCCGTGATGCTGGGCGCCACCCATGTGCGCGTTGGCACCGCGCTGTTCGGCGCGCGGGGCTGAACGCGGCACACGCAAAAAGAAAGGGGCGCCGGTGAGCGCCCCTTTCCGTTTCAAACCGGCAGTGGCGGATCAGAACTTTCCGCGTACCGTGATGCCGTAAGTCCGCGGCTCGGCCAGGAAAGCCGAATAAGTCTGCTGCGAAGCGATGAACGGCGTGTTGAACGCGACCTGGGTGTAGTTGGTGTCGAACAGGTTCTGCACCCAGCCTTCGATCGAGAAACGGTCCGCGATATTGGTCAGACCGATACGACCGTTCACGACCACGTAGCTGTCCTGTTCCTTGCCGTAGAGCAGGTCGGAGCCGGTGTTGTAATCGTCGGTCATGCGGGCGTTGAAGAACACCAGGCCGCGCATTCCGCTCGAACCGATTTCCGGGGTCCACGAAACCGACGAGGTGGCCACCCATTCGGGCGCGTTCGACATATTGTCGCCCGGCAGCAGACGCAGCGCCGGGTCCAGCGGAACGCCGGAGTCGGTGCCGATCAGATCGTCTTCGTAGCTGGTGTCCGAATAGGTCACGCCGACCGTGAAGCCGAGATCCGGGGTCGGGTTGAGCGTGGCTTCGAATTCCACACCCTGCGCGATCACGCCCGGCTGCACGTTCTCCGGTGCGCAAGCGCCCGTCGTCGCATCGCCGTCACGATCCGCTCCGCCAAGGTCGGTCGAACACGAATTGATGTTCTGGACCAGGTAGAACGAGCCGTTGAAGGTGTTGAGCTGGAAGTTGGAGAACTCCTGCCGGAAGGCGGCAACGCTGAAGCCGAAATCGCGGGTCGAATATTTCGCCCCGATTTCGAAGGCGTCGACCGTTTCCTCTTCGAACTGCAGCGCGCCGACATCGATGTTGGGCACATCGAGGAACAGCGGGTTGGACAGGGCCGAGCGGTCGAGGTTGAAACCGCCCGCCTTGTAGCCGCGCGAATAGGAACCGTAGAGGAGCAGGTCGGGCGTCGCCTTCCAGCTCAGCACCGCGGTGCCGGTGAACTCATCCTCGTCGCGGGTGTCGGACAGCGTCACGCCGTCCAGCTCCGAAGTCGAGTTGCCCTGGCACGACAGCGAAATGATACCGCCGGCCAGCGGTGCCGCAGCGGTGCCCAGAAGCGGCGAAAGCATCGCGCGGTTGGTCGGGCAGATCGTGTTGTCGTTACCGAAGGCCGCATCGAAATCCTTGGTTTCGTTGGTGTAACGAAGGCCAAGGGTGAGATCGACGGTGTCGGTGATGTGGAAGATATTGTGGGTGAAGAATGCGAAGTTCTCGCTCTTCTGGTTATAGAGATCTCCCGTACCACCGAGATCGTTGATCTGGGCCAGGTTGTCGAGACCGGCAAAGATCAGCGGCGTGGCCGGGCCGAATGCGCCCGCGCCTCCGTTGGCCGCCAGCAATGCCGCCCGGCCGCCAGCGCCGAGGCACCCGCTGCTGGAAGGATCGGCAAGGGCCGGGTTGATCGCATTGACCACGCGGCACGGCGCGAAGGCACCGTAATCCTCGCCGAACCGAAGGTTGTCGGTCACCCGCAGCTTCTCGTTGGCGTAGAAGCCGCCGACCAGCCAGTCGAGCCGGTCGTTGAAGGCGGAACCCTGAAGGCGCAGTTCCTGGGTGAAGGTCTTGAACCTGCGCCCGCCTGCATCGTCGCCCGGCGCGCGATAGAGAATATCGAGCTGGGTGTAATCGGTGTCCGACGCCTGCCAGTTCGAATATTCGCGATAGGCGGTGATGGAGGTCAGCTGGACATTACCCAGTTCCCAGTTGAGTTCGCCCGAAATGCCATAATCTTCGGTCTCGCCGGCATATGTGCGACCGGGCGTGACGTAGATATCCCGTTCGAACGTGCCCTGCGTCAGTGCGCGCGGGTCCTGACCCAGGCCGAGCAGGATCGGTATGATCGGGTTGTCGGTGCTGGTCAGCGCCGGCCCGCCTTCGGGACGGGTGAACGAATCGAGCCCCGGGCTGACACGCGCGAGCGGGGCGAAATCGGGCTGCACGAATGTGGCCGCGCAGCAGGCTTCGTCCTTCTTGGAATAGTCGCCGACCAGGCGGAAGCTCAGCGTATCGCTCGGTTCGAACAGCAACTGCCCGCGAACGAGATAGCGGTCGCGGTTGTTGACGGTCGTGTCGTTGTTGATGTCGTTGTAGAAACCGTCACGCTTGAAATAGACGCCGTCGAGCCGCGCAGCGACCGTCTGGCCGATCGGGGCATTGATGCCGCCCTCGATCCGCATCGCGTCGTAATTGCCGTAGGTGAAGGCACCGTAGCCGGAAAATTCGAACTCGGGCGGCGCGGTGTAGATGCTGATCAGGCCAGCGGAAGCGTTACGGCCGCCCAGCGTGCCCTGCGGGCCGCGAAGGATTTCGATCCGGTCGATCGGGCCAAGCTCGCTGAGCGCGTTGCCCGAGCGCGAGCGATAGACCCCGTCGACGAAGACCGCGACCGAGCTTTCGAGGCCGGGGTTGTCCCCGACCGTGCCGATCCCGCGAATACGGGCCGAACCGTTGGCTTCATTGCCGGTGGAGGACACGAGCAGCGAAGGCGCCACCTGGTTCAGCTCGCGAATATCGCTGGTGCCCGATTTTTCGAGCATTTCGCTCGAAACGGCCGACACGGCGACCGGCACATCGGCCAGCGACTGTTCGCGGCCCTGCGCGGTCACGACGATGATGGGGCCGCTCTGCGCCGCAGGCGCCTCGGCAGCGGATTCCGCCTGACCTTCGGTCTGCGCAAAAGCCGCCTGGGGCAGGAGCGCAAGGCTCGCTCCGGCGAGGGCAACTGCCCGGTATGATATCACTCTTTTCATGTTTTTCTCCTCCACCAAAACTTGACGTATACGTAACCCGGCCTTTCTTGCTTGGGAAACATTGTTTCCACCAGCGTCGTATTTTTGTCGATTAGTGTTGCATTCAGGCGTCTTCGAGTTCGGCCTGGCGCTGATCGCTGGCCGCTTCGAGCAGGGCGGTTTCGATTCCCGCGACGCGCGGACCGGCGATGATTTTCTCTCCCAGAAGGTCGGTGACGTAAAACGTATCGGCCGCGCGTTCGCCGTAAGCGGTGACATGCGCGGAATGCACAATCAGCTGGCATTCGAACAGCGCCCGCGCCAGCCGGTTGAGCAGGGCAGGGCGGTCGCGGGCGTTGACTTCGATCACGGTGAAGCGGTTCGATGCCTCATTGTCGACGATGACCCGCGGGCGCACATCGAACGCGCGGGCCCTGCTGCGCGGCAGGGGCCGTTTGGCGAGGCGCGGGACCAGCTCGATCCGGTTCGCCAGCGCGTCGTCGATCGCCGTTTCGATCCGTTCAAGCTGATCCCGTTCGTGGAACGGTTGCCCCAGCGGATCCTGCACCAGGAAATTATCGACCGCCCAGCCGGAACGGGTCGTATGAATGCGCGCGTCGATGATATTCGCCCCCGCCAGGTGAATGCCCCCCGCGATGCGGTAGAACAGCCCCGGATGATCGGCGGCAATGACGCTGACCAGCGTTGCCCCGCGCGAAGGATAGACTTCGCAATGGATCGACAGGTCGTGATCCAGCCGCCGCGCCGCAGCGAACTGCCGCAGGTTGAGCGCGGCAATGTCTTCGGGTTCCGCGATCCAGTAGGCATCGCCGAATTCGTCCGCGTGGCGTTCGACCAGCGCAGCATCGTCGCCCAGCATTTCCCGCGTTGCGTCTTTCCTGGCTGCGACCCGTTCCCTGCGCCCCCGGTGCATGTGGCCCAGCCGCAGCCGCTCGTGCGCGACATCGTACAGTTCGCCCAGAAGCTGCCGCTTCCAGCTGTTCCAGGTGCCGGGGCCGACCGCGCGGATGTCCACCGCGGTCAGGATCAGCAGATGGCGCAGGCGTTCGACGCTCTGCACCTCGCCCACGAAATCCTCCACCGTCTTGGGGTCGGTCAGGTCGCGCTTGAATGCGGTCGCGCTCATCAGCAGGTGATAGCGCACCAGCCAGGCGACCAGATCGGTTTCGTTCTCGCCCAGCCCGAAGCGGGGGCACAGCTCTTCCGCAACTTCGGCGCCCAGCACCGAATGGTCGCCGCCGCGCCCCTTGGCAATGTCGTGCAGCAGCACCGCGACATAGGCCGCCCGGCGCGAGGTGATCTTGTGGATCAGGCGGGTCGAACGCGGGTGATCTTCCGCCAGTTCGCCCTTCTCGATCCGGTTGAGCAGGCCGATCGCGCGAATGGTATGCTCGTCCACCGTATAGTGGTGGTACATGTCGAACTGCATCTGCGCGTTGACTTTGCCGAAATCGGGCACGAAGCGGCCGAAGACGCCCGCCTCGTTCATCCAGCGTAGGACGGTTTCGGGATCGTTGCGCCCGGCCAGCAGATCAAGGAACAGGGCATTGGCGCGCGGATCGTTGCGCACTTTCGCGGTGATGAGGCGCGAATCGCGGTCGGCCTGGCGCATCGTCGCCGGCTCGATCTCCAGCCCTTCCGCCTCCGCCACGCGGAAAATCTCGATCAGGCGCACCGGGTCCTTGCGGAACCAGTCGTCCGCCGGTGCGCCGATCCGGCCGCCGAAGACGCGGTAACCCTTCACGCTGCGCGCGCGGGCGCGGAAACCGGCGAGCAGCCCCTGGCGCGCGCGCTTCTGCGCGAACTGTTCGTCGATATGGGCCAGGAACACCCCGGTCAGGCTGCCGACCCGCTTCGCCTGGAGGAAATAGAACTGCATGAAGCGTTCGACTTCGCTCTTGCCCGGACGGTCGGTGAAATTCATCCGTTCGGCGACCTGGCGCTGCAGGTCGAAGGTCAGCCGGTCTTCCGCTCGCCCGGTGATCTGGTGCAGGTGGCAGCGGACCGCCAGCATGAACCCTTCGGCCCGGCGGAAGCTGCGGTATTCCTGTTCCGTCAGAAGGTCGATATCGACCAGTTCGGCGGCGCTGCGGACCTTGTGGATGTATTTGCCGATCCAGTAGAGCGTCTGCAGGTCGCGCAGCCCGCCCTTGCCATCTTTCACATTGGGTTCGACGACATAGCGGCTATCGCCCATCCGCTTGTGCCGCGCGTTGCGTTCGGCCAGCTTTTCGGCGACGAACTGGCGCTCGGTTCCGGTGACCACATCGGCCCAGAAGCGGCGGCGCGCTTCCTCGTACAGCGCCTCGTCACCCCAGACATAACGCCCTTCGAGCAGGGCGGTGCGAATGGTCACGTCGCCCTTCGCCATGCGGACCATATCGTCGGGTGTGCGGCTGGAATGGCCGACCTTGAGGCCCAGATCCCACAAGTAATAGAGCATCGCCTCTATCACCTGTTCGCACCATGGGGCGCGGCGGGTCGGGGTCAGAAACGCGATGTCGACGTCGGACTGGGGCGCCATTTCCGCTCGGCCGTAACCACCGACGGCCAGGATCGCGAGCCGTTCGCCCTGCGAACGATTGGCGGCCGGATAATCGCAGGCGACCACATGATCGTGGATCAGGCGGACCAGCTGATCGACCAGAAACGCGTGGCCGGCGACGCATTCGTGCCCGGCGTGGGGCTTGTCCGCCAGCCGCCGACGCAATTCGTCGCGTCCGGCGTCGAGCGCGTCGCGCAGTGTTTCCACCACCGCGCCGCGCGCATCGGCACCGCCCTTCGCCGCAATTCCGTCCAGCGTTTCGGCCAGGGCCCGGCGGTCGATAATGGCGCGCTGCCTGGGGATGCGGACCTGGTTCAAGCCCCGATCAGCTCCTCGCCGAAACGGTCGCGAACCGCGCGCTTGTCGATCTTCTGCGTGCCCAGGCGAGGCAGGGGTTCATCGGACTGGCGAATGCTCTGCGGAATTTTGAACGGCGCCAGCCGCCCGGCGAGAAATTCGAGCAACTCGTCTGGCGACAGCGAATGGCCTTCCTTGCAATAATAGACAGCCGCCGGGATTTCGCCGAAGCGATCGTCGGGCAGGCCAAAGACCGAGCATTCGGCAACCGCATCGTGCGCATAGATGGCCTGTTCCACGTCGATGCACGAGATATTCTCGCCGCCCCGGATGATGATATCCTTCTTGCGGTCGACGATGAACAGATACTCGTCCTCGTCCAGATATCCCAGGTCGCCGGTGCGAAAATAGCCGTTGTCGAAAAACGCGGCGTCGGTGGCCTCGTCGTTCTTCCAGTACCCGCAGAAATTGGCGACCGAACGGATGCAGACTTCGCCCACTGCGCCCTGCGGCAGGGTGTTTCCGTCATCGTCGAGGATGGCGAGGTCGACCAGCGGCTTGCTTGCGCGGCCGGTCGATCCCGGCTTGGCCATATAGTTTTCGTTGAAGTTGCCGCAGCCCACGCCGTTGGTTTCGGTCAGGCCATAGCCCAGCAGCGGGAAGCCGCCGGGGAAGGCCTTCTTGATCTTGGTCACGTGGTCGACCGGGCGCGGCGCGCCCCCGGCGGCGAAGCTCTTGCAGGCGCTGAGATCGAACGAATCGCGTTCCGGGTGGGTCGCGATTTCGTAGCTCATCAGCGGCACGCCGACGAAGTAGGAGACTTTCTCCGCCTCCATCAGCTGCATCGCCTCGCGCGCGTCCCACTTGGGCATGAGCACGAGCTTGCGCGCGATGGCGTAGCTTTGCAGATAGAGCGGCACTTCGCCGGTAACGTGGAACAGCGGCACCGCAATCAGCGCACAGGCCTGCCCTTCGGGTGGATCGCCGCGCTGAGTCAGAAGCTGCGCGGCCATCGCGCTTTGCGAAACGTAGCTCATCGTGCCCTGGACTACGCCGCGATGATCGGACCAGGCGCCCTTGGCATCGCCGGTCGAGCCGGAGGTGAACAGGATCGTCGCAAGATCGTCCGGCCCCAGTTCGCCCAGCATCCGCATGGCGGTGTCGCCTTCGCCCCAGATCGGAGCGAGCCCGTCGGACGGTGGCAGGTCGTGCGCGATCTCCACGATCCGGGCGCCGTGGTCGGTGCCTTCCAGCCGCTCCGTCCGCTGGCTGTCGGCAAGGACGATCGAACATTCGGACAGGCGAATGCCGTGCGCCAGCTCCTCGCCGGTCCAGAACCCGTTGAGCAGTGTGGCGCAGCCGCCGCCCATGATCACGCCCATATAGGCGATGATCCAGTTGGCCGAATTGCGCGCGGCAATGCCGACCCGGTCGCCCTTGGCCATCCCCTGCTTCTGCACCAGCCCGGCAGCGACGTGGCTTGCCGCGACCCAGCATTCGCCGAAGGTCAGGCGCACATCGCCGTCGACCAGGAAGACGAGATCCTTATGCTCGTTGCAAAAATGCGCGAAATAGTGCGCCAGGCTGGGCGGCGCACCCTTGAATGCCGGCAGGGACTGCCCCCGACGTTCCACTGATTCGGTCTCGAACGGCATCCCCGGACCGGTCAGGGCCGCGATGATCCGTTCAAGATCGTTGTCCAGTTCAGTCGGCATTCGTTCGCTCTCCTCTCTCCATTCCCCTACGTCACGGTGCGATCAAATCGTACCCGACGCTCGAACGCAGGGTTTCGCCCCGTCGCTCTCTATGCCAAAAGCCGCGCGAAATTCCCGCGTGCCGGGCAAGGTCTTCGACCTGATTTGATAAGGGGTTCGCCTGTTGCTGTCACTACTTGCCGCCGCTGCAGCGGATACCGCGGGACCGATTCAGTGGGCTGAGCTGGGGCTGACGCCGGGTATCGACCTGGGGTTCTTCACCCTGCGCTGGTACTCGCTCGCCTATCTCGCCGGGATCATACTGGGGTACTGGCACCTGTCGCGAATGATCAAGGCACCCGGTGCGCCGATGGCGCAGCGCCATGCGGACGATCTGTTCTTCTATTGCACGCTGGGCATCATCATCGGCGGGCGGCTGGGCTATGCCACGTTCTACGAGCCTTCGCTGTGGACCAGCCTCAAGCTGTTCCAGCTCTGGACCGGGGGGATGAGCTTCCACGGCGGGCTGGCCGGGGTGCTGGTCGCGATCGGCTTCGTATCCTGGCGCGGCGGGCTGCCGTTCATGCGGGTGGCCGATTACATCGCGGTCAACGTCCCCTTCGGCATGATGTTCGGACGCCTCGCCAACTTCGTCAACGGCGAGCTGTGGGGCCGTCCCAGCGACGTGCCGTGGGCGATGGTCTTTCCCCATGCAGGGCCGCTCGCCCGCCATCCTTCGCAGCTGTACGAGGCCGCGCTGGAAGGCGCGCTGCTGGTGATCGTCCTGCTGTTCCTGTTCTGGAGAACCCGCGCGCGCTATCGCCCCGGGCTGCTGGTCGGCGTTTTCACCGCGGGGATCGCGCTGGGGCGCTTCACGGTCGAATTCTTCCGTGAGCCCGATGCCCAGCTGGCGGAATTTGCCGCTGATACCGGGCTTTCGATGGGGCAGTGGCTGACGATCCCGCTGATCGTGCTGGGCGTTGCCGTTACCGTCCGGGCCCTCGCGCGCCCCGCGCTCGCAAGCGGCAGAGCCGCGCCCGGAGCTGCATGAGCGAGCGCGCCGACGCTGATCTTCCCGGTAACCTTCCCGGCGATCTGGGCGCGATATTCCGCCGGCTGATCCGTACCGCAGGGCCGATTTCGCTCGCCCAGTTCATGGGGGAAAGCAACGCGCGTTACTACGCCGGGCGCGATCCGCTGGGCACGGCGGGCGATTTCGTCACCGCGCCCGAGGTCAGCCAGATGTTCGGCGAACTGATCGGCCTGTGGCTGGCCGACATGTGGATCAGATCCGGGCGGGAAGAACCCGTCCTTTATGCGGAACTGGGGCCGGGGCGCGGCACCCTGGCGAAGGACGCGCTGCGCGCGGCAAAACGCTACGGCCTCGAACCCGAGGTCCACTTCGTCGAAGGGTCGACCGCGCTGCGCGAAGTGCAGGAACAGGCGGTGCCCGATGCCTGCTGGCACGCCGATCTCGCGGGCGTTCCGCAGGATGCGCCGCTGCTGCTGGTGGCCAATGAATTTCTCGATGCCCTGCCGGTGCGCCAGCTCGTCCGCACCGGCGATGGCTGGCGCGAACGCATGGTCGGGCTGGACGGGGAAGATTTCGTCTTCGTCGCCGGACGCCAGCCGATGGAGGAAGCCGTTCCGGCCGACTGGCGCGACGCACCGCCGGGGACGCTGATCGAAACCAGCCCTGCCTCCGCCGCGATCGCTTACGAGATTGCCGGCCGGCTGGCCGACCAGGGCGGTGCAGCGCTGGTGATCGATTACGGTCACGGCGAAATGCGAACCGGATCGACCCTGCAGGCGGTGCGCGCCCATGCGAAAGTCGATCCCTTCGCTGCCCCGGGGGAGGCGGATCTGACCGCGCATGTCGATTTTGCCACGCTGGCGCGGATCGTCGAAGCGCGCGGGGCGCGGCATCTGGGCACGGTCACCCAGGGCGATTGGCTGCGCGCGCTGGGGATCGACGCGCGGGCCCAGGCGCTGGTCGCGCGCGCGCCGCATTACGCCGACGATATCGAGGCTGCCCGGCACCGCCTGGTCGACGATGCGCAGATGGGGCGGCTGTTCAAGGTCATGGGTGTCGCCGCGCCCGGCTGGCCGGACGGGGTCGGCTTCGACAGCGAGTAAAGCGCGGCCGGCGCTGCCACGGCCATGCCGGGAGCGACGCTAGAGGCCCAGCGTCTCACCCAGTTCGCGGGCCGCCTGCGCGGGCGATTTCTTGCCCCCATCGGTGCGATCGACCGACAGGTTCGCCTCGCGCATCGTTGCCACGTCGATCGCGCCGATCAACGGCTGCAACGCGGCGACGAGCCGGGCATCGCCGGCACGCTCCGGCGCGATCAGCACCAGCGCGTCGTAAGCCGGGAAGGCCCCTTGCGGATCGTCGAGAACGATCAGCCGGTCGGCCGCGATCCGTCCGTCGGAGGTATAGGCGCTGATCACATCCGCCTCCCCCGATTGCAGGGCGTTGTACATGAAGGTCGGCTGGAACGTGCGCTGCCGCCCGAAGCGCAGGCCGTAGCTATCGCGCACCGCGAACCATTCGGGACGGCGGAAGAATTCGGGATCCGCGCCGATCGTCAGGCGCGGCGCCACCCGCGCGAGATCGGCCAGCGAGCGCACCCCCAGCGCGCTGGCGCGGTCGGCCCGCATTGCCAGGGCATAGGCGTTTTCGAACCCCAGCCGGCCGAGCACGAGCGTGCCGCTGGTTTCCCGTTCCCATTCCACGATCGCGCGATAGATCGCCTCGCGCCCCGGATTGCCGCTGCGTTCCATTTCATTGGTCCACAGCGTGCCTGTGTAATCGACCGAAATGTCGATCGCGCCCGAGGTGAGGGCGTCGTGGACCACGGCCGAGCCAAGGCCATCGCGATATTCGACGCGATAGCTGGCCTCTTCCAGCCGCTGGCCGATCAGGCGAGCGAGGACATATTGTTCCGAAAAGCTCTTGGCCCCGATCACCACCCTGTCGCTGCGCTCGCGCGGGTCGAACTGGACGAAAGCCGCTGCGGCGATCCCGGCCAGTGCCAGGGCGGCCCCGGTCCAGACGAACGGCCGCCGCCGGGTGGCGAAGCCGCGCTCGATCATGCCCAGCAGCGCGTCGGCGACCATCGCCAGGGCGGCGCTGGCGATGCAGCCCGCCAGCACCAGCGCCCAGTTCTGCGTCTGCAGGCCGGCGAAGATCGGATCGCCCAGGCTCGGCTGGCCGATCGTCGTGGCGAGCGTTGCCGCGCCGATGGTCCAGACCGACGCGGTGCGAATGCCGGCCATGACGTAGGGCGCGGCCAGCGGGGCTTCGACCAGGCGCAGTTTCTGCCATCCGGTCATGCCGACCCCATCCGCCGCCTCCAGCACGCCAGGCGCCATATGTTCGCGCGCGGTCACCGTGTTCCTGAGAACCGGCAGCAGGGCATAGAGCGCCAGCGCGAGCAGGGCAGGCAGGAAGCCGAGCGTGGGCAATCCTTCGCCGAACACGGCACGCAGCGACAGCAGGATCGGGAAGAACAGTGCCAGCAGGGCCAGCGCCGGTATCGTCTGCACCAGGCTGGCGAAGCCCAGGGCGAGGCGCGCCACGGCGGGTGAACGGCTGGCCCAGATGGCCAGCGGCAACGCGACGGCAACGCCCAGCGCGATTGCCGCGGCGGCGAGCAGGACGTGCGCGGCAAGCTTGTCGCCCAGGCCGAGCAGGATCGTCAGGATTTCGTTCATCGTTCCAGCTCGGCGATCGCATCGGCCTGATCGCGCGGAACAGCGACCAGCGCCTGCGCTTCCTCGCCCCCGGCGCCGCCCAGCAGCGCGTGCGGCGCTTCGTCGGCGACGATCCTGCCGCCCGCCATGACCAGCACCCGTTCGGCCAGCAGCAATGCCTCCGCCATGTCATGCGTGACCATCAGGGTGGTCAGCCCCAGCCGATCGTGCAACTCGCGCACCTTGCGGCCCAGGGCATTGCGCGTGACCGGATCGAGCGCGCCGAACGGTTCGTCCATCAGCAGCAGTTGCGGTTCGGCGGCCAGCGCGCGGGCCACGCCGACCCGCTGCCGTTGCCCGCCCGAAAGCGCGTCCGGCATGCGCCGGGCGTGATCGGGTTCGAGCTCGACCAGCGCCAGCAGCTCCGCCACGCGCGCAGCGCCGATCGGTTGATGGGCGAGGCGCGGCCCGATCGCGATATTTTCCGCCACGGTCATGTGGGGGAACAGGCCGACCGACTGGAAAACGTAGCCGATCCGACGCCGCAGGGCCGGGGCGGCCAGGCCCCCTACGTCTTCCCCGGCGAAGAGAATCGCGCCTTCATCGGGCACGACCAGCCGGTTGACGGTCTTGAGCAGGGTCGACTTGCCCGATCCCGATGCGCCGACCAGCGCGACGAAGCTGCCGCGCGCGATCTCCAGATCGACGCCGTCGATGGCCTGGGTCGTGCCATAGCGCTTGGCGATTCCGTTGAAGGCAAGCTCGATCGGGGACACCGCATCCATCGGCCAACCTTAGGCGGGAAGCGCGTGGAAACAAAAGGGCGGAGTTGCCTTCATCGAAAGCGGGCCAGTGGCGCATCGGCCCTGCAAATGACGAAACTAGTCCGCCAGCCTTTTCACGGGCAGGCGCAACTGCGCTGCCAATCCCTGTTCGCGCCAGTCGCGTTCCACCGTGCCGCTCAACTGGCCCATCGTCATGTCGATCAGCCGGGTGCCGAAGCCCGATCCCCCGCCGCCCGGCGTGGGCTTGCGGCCCCCGGTCTCGACCCAGGAAACGACGATCTCGGGCTCTTCGATCCGCAGTTCGATCGCCAGCCGGCCATCGTCGGCCGCCAGCGCGCCGTACTTGATGGAATTGGTCGCCATCTCGTGCAGGACGAGCGCGAGCGAGGTGGCCGCGCGCGATCCGACCGGTGCGGTATCGCCTTCAATCGCGATGCGCTCGCTCGCCATATCGCCGGCGAAAGGTTCCAGCACCGCGGCGATCAGCCCGCGCAAGTCGCCGCGGCTGCTGTCGCCCGTGGGCAGGACGAAATCCTGCGCCTTGCCGAGCGATGCGATCGTGCCGACCAGATCTTCGCCGAACGCGCGCAATTCGTCGTGCCCCCGGGTGCGCAGCGAAACCAGCCCCGAAATCAGCGCGAAGACGTTCTTGATCCGGTGGGCCAGTTCGTGCGCCAGCGTGCCGCTGGAATCGGCCTGTCGCCGCCGTTCGTCGATATCGGTCAACGTACCGTACCAGCGCGCGATGCCGCCATCGTCGTCGGCCACGGGAATCGCGCGGGCGATGGTCCACCGCCAGCTGCCGTCGGCCTGACGCAGGCGGTATTCGGTTTCGTAGCTTTCCCTGCGCGCGAGAGATCTGGTCCAGGCGGCGAACACTCGTTCCTGATCGTCGGGATGGACGAACGTGCGCCACTGTTCGATATCGGGCGGCGGTGCACCGCCGGTCACCTGTTCCCACCGGGCATTGAAATAGTCCAGCCGACCAGTGCCGTCGGCGGACCAGATGATATCGGGCAGCCAGTCGCCCAAAGTGCGGAACCGGGCGCTCTGGCGCGAAAACTGCGCCCGATGCTGCCGCACTTCCCGGCGGGCCTGGAACCGGCGTTTGACCGATCGGCCCAGCACCGACAGCCCCTGGCGCTGCAGATCGGTCAGCCCTTCGGGGCGCGGCGCGGTGTCGATGACGCACAGGGCCCCGATCGGCGCGCCTTCGCTGGAAGTGATCGGAACCCCGGCGTAGAAGCGCAGCCCGAAATCGCCGGTGACCAGTTCGAAATTGGCGAAGCGCGGATCCTGCGTCGCATCGGGAACGACCAGTATGTCGCCCTTCATCATCGCATAAGCGCAAAAACTGGTGGATCGCGGCGTGCTGTCGATATCGACACCGGTGTGCGCGAGAAATTTCTGCCGTTCCGATTCGACCAGAGTGATCAGCGCGACCGGCGTATCGCACAGGCTGGCAGCGAAGCGGACGATTTCGGTCAGTTCGGAATCGTCGACCAGCGAATCGAAACCATGTGCCGCGACGACTTTCGCACGTTCGCTGTCGCCGCAGAACGCAGCCGCCGGTGCCGCATCGTTGGGCCAGAGTGTCGATTCGCGCAGTTTCATTCCGTCCGAGGCCGTAGTACCGAATTTGGTCCGGGTTCCAAAGGCTTTCGGGCCGCGCCTGCTGTTCGTTTGCCGCCGCGATCACGCTCGGCTATGCGCCGTTTGCCAACAGGAGATCCCATGCGCGCCACCCCCGATTTCGATTTTCAGCTGGGCGAAACCGCCGCGATGATCCGCGAAAGCGCCGCCCGCTTTGCCGACGAACAGATCGCACCCCTGGCCGAAAGGGCCGACCGCGAAGACTGGTTTCCGCGCGATCTCTGGCCCGCAATGGGCGCGCTCGGCCTGCACGGCATCACGGTGGAGGAAGCCGACGGCGGGCTGGGCCTGGGATATATCGAGCACGTCATCGCGGTGGAGGAAGTCAGCCGGGCCTCCGCCTCGGTCGGGCTGTCGTATGGCGCGCATTCGAACCTGTGCATCAACCAGATCCGCCGCTGGGGCAACGAGGAGCAGAAGGCGAAGTATCTGCCCAGGCTGATTTCCGGCGAACATGTCGGGTCGCTGGCGATGAGCGAGGCGCAGGCCGGGTCCGATGTCGTGTCGATGAAGCTCAAGGCTGACGCAGTGCAGGGCGGCTATGTGCTCAACGGCACGAAGTTCTGGATTACCAACGCGACCGATGCCGATACGCTGGTGGTCTATGCCAAGACGGCGCCCGAACAGGGCAGCCGCGGGATCACCGCGTTCCTGATCGAAAAGGACATGCCCGGCTTTTCCATCGGGCAGAAGATCGACAAGATGGGAATGCGCGGCAGCCCCACGGCGGAACTGGTTTTCGACGACTGCGAAGTGCCTGAAGAAAACGTCATGGGCCCGCTGCACGGCGGGGTCGGCGTGCTGATGAGCGGGCTGGATTATGAACGTGTGGTGCTCGCCGGGTTGCAGCTCGGCATCATGCAGGCCTGCCTCGATACGGTCATCCCCTACGTTCGCGAACGCAAGCAGTTCGGCAAGCCGATCGGCGCGTTCCAGCTCATGCAGGCGAAAGTGGCGGACATGTATGTCGCGCTGCAATCGGCCCGCGCCTATACATATGCCGTGGCGAAGGCCTGCGATGCGGGCCAGACGACCCGCTTCGATGCCGCGGGCGCGATTCTGCTGTCGAGCGAGAACGCCTTCCGCGTCGCGGCGGAGGCGGTTCAGGCGCTGGGCGGGGCCGGCTATACCAAGGACTGGCCGGTCGAACGCTACCTGCGCGATGCCAAGCTGCTCGACATCGGGGCGGGCACCAACGAGATCCGCCGCATGCTGATCGGGCGGGAGCTGATCGGAGCGGCGGGGTGAAAGTCCTTCTGACCGGCGCGTCTGGATGGCTGGGGCGGTTTCTCGCCCCGCGGCTGCGCGCGGCCGGTCACGAGGTCGTGGGGCTGGACGTCGCCCCCGGGGATGAAACGCAGGTGGTCGGCACGGTGGCCGATCCTGCCCTCGTGCGCGGCGCGGTGAACGACCACGGGATCGAGGCGATCGTTCACGGCGGCGCGCTGCACAAGCCGGATATCGCCCGCTATCCCAAGCAGGCCTTCGTCGATGTGAACGTTACCGGCACGCTGAACCTACTGCAGGCGGCGGTGGAGGCAGGGCACGATCGTTTCGTGTTCACCTCGACCACGTCGATGATGGTCTCG
The DNA here is from genome assembly GCF_001028625.1 of Pelagerythrobacter marensis. Taxonomy (NCBI): domain Bacteria; kingdom Pseudomonadati; phylum Pseudomonadota; class Alphaproteobacteria; order Sphingomonadales; family Erythrobacteraceae; genus Pelagerythrobacter; species Pelagerythrobacter marensis. Next base: position 2,660,045 of record NZ_CP011805.1, read on the forward strand.
CCGCGCGTGCGCGAAGGTTCGGCCGGGGCCGCCTTCTGGATGGACGAGGCGTTCCATGACGGGCCGCCGCGCAACATCTATGGCGCGACCAAGGCGGCGGCGGAGAACCTGTGCGCGCTCCATGCGCGGGAGCACGGGCTCGACGTGGCGATCTTGCGGACCGGGCGGTTCTTTCCCGAGGAAGACGATACCCACCGCGAGCTTTCCGGCGAGAACATGAAGGCCAACGAATTCCTGCACCGGCGGCTGAGCGCTGCCGATGCCGCCGGGGCCCATGTCGCCGCGCTGGAACGTATTGGCGGACACGGATGCCAGACATTCGTGATTTCCGCCCCGCCCCCGTTCACGCGCGACGATGCGGCCGATCTGATGCGCGATGCGCCGGCGGTAGTGGAGCGGTGTTTTCCGGGCGTGAGCGATCTCTACGCCGCGCGCGGGTGGAAGCTGCCGGAGCGGATCGGGCGAGTGTACGATCCCGCCAAGGCCGAACGCATTCTCGGCTTTCGGTGCGCGACCGATTTCGGGCAGGTCGTGGCTTCGCTGCGCGATGGCCGCCCCCTGCCGTTCGAACATGACCCGGCCTATGTGCCGCCCAAGGAACTTGCATGACCGCCCCCGTCCTCACCTCGAAGCTCGACCGCGAAAATCCCGAGGCACGGGCGCGGTTCGATCACAACCGCGCTCTGGCGCAGGAACTGCGTGCCCATGTCGCGCAGGCCTCGCTCGGCGGGTCGGAGCGTCACCGCGAACGCCACGTTTCGCGCGGCAAACTGCTTCCGCGCGACCGGGTGGAGCGGCTGCTCGATCCGGGCAGCGCCTTTCTGGAGATCGGCCAGCTCGCCGCCAACGGCATGTACGAAGGCGACGTCAACGGCGCTTCGATGATCTGCGGGATCGGGCGGGTTTCCGGCAGGCAGGTGATGATCGTCGCCAACGATCCGACCGTGAAGGGCGGGTCCTATTACCCGATGACGGTCAAGAAGCACTTGCGCGCGCAGGAAATCGCGCAGGAAAACCGCCTGCCGTGCATCTATCTGGTCGACAGCGGCGGGGCGAACCTGCCCTATCAGGCCGATGTCTTCCCCGACCGCGAGCATTTCGGGCGCATCTTCTTCAACCAGGCGAACATGTCCGCGCTGGGCATTCCTCAGATCGCCTGCGTCATGGGCAGTTGCACCGCGGGCGGTGCCTATGTCCCGGCGATGAGCGACGAGACGGTGATCGTTCGCAACCAGGGCACGATCTTCCTTGCCGGTCCGCCGCTGGTGAAGGCCGCGACGGGGGAGGAAATCAGCGCCGAAGACCTGGGCGGCGGCGATCTGCACGCGAAGAAGAGCGGCGTGGTCGATCATCTGGCGGAAAACGACGAACACGCGCTGACCATCGTGCGCGACATCGTCAGCCACCTGGGCGAAAATCCGGCGGCTGCGAAAAACATCGACCGGCGCGATCCCCGCGACCCGCTGTTCGATGCCGAAGATCTCTACGCGATCGTGCCGGAGGATGTGCGCGCGCCCTACGACGTGCATGAAGTGATCGCCCGGCTGGTCGACGGCAGCGAATTCCATGAATTCAAGGCGCACTATGGTTCCACACTGGTGTGCGGCTTCGCGCATATCTGGGGCATGCCGGTGGCGATCCTGGCCAACAACGGCGTGCTGTTTTCCGAAAGCGCGCAAAAGGGCGCGCATTTCATCGAACTGGCCTGTCAGCGGCGCATTCCGCTGCTGTTCCTGCAGAACATTTCCGGCTTCATGGTCGGCGGCAAGTACGAAGCGGAAGGAATCGCCAAGCACGGGGCCAAACTGGTGACGGCGGTGGCGACCGCGACCGTGCCGAAGGTTACCGTGGTGATCGGCGGCAGTTTCGGCGCGGGCAATTACGGCATGTGCGGCCGCGCCTATCAGCCGCGGTTCCTGTTCACCTGGCCCAACGCCCGCATTTCTGTGATGGGCGGCGAACAGGCGGCCAGCGTGCTGGTGACGGTCCACCGCGATGCCGATAGCTGGACGGCGGAACAGGCAGAGGAATTCAAGGCCCCGATCCGCCAGAAGTATGAAGATGAAGGCAACCCGTACTACGCCACCGCGCGGCTGTGGGACGATGGCGTGATCGACCCTGTGCAGACGCGCGACGTGCTGGGGCTGGCGCTTGCCGCCGCGCTGGAGGCGCCCATTCCCGACCGCCCGGCTTTCGGCGTCTTCCGCATGTGACCCTGCCAACGGGTGGCGATTTTCTGAAACCCGCCGGCCCGTTGGCGCATTGGACAAGAGAACACCGGACAAGGAGAAGCCCGATGATCCATTCCGCCCGTATCGCCATTGCCGCCCCGCTGGCTCTGGCACTGGCCGCCTGCGGCGAGACGACCGACGTCGATGAACGCGTGGTCGAAACGCCCGAGCTGGAAACCCCAACCGACGTAACGCTGCCCGAAGTCGAGGTGGAATATCCCGAGGTGCCGGTGAATGCCCGAACCTCGGTCGACTATGCCGGGACATACGAATTGCGCACCAGCGACGATCAGGTCAGCACGATCGTGCTGGAAGAAGGTGACACATACGTCTGGCGCGCGCCCGACGGCACCGAAACGCGCGGATCGTTTACCTGGGGCGAGGACAACAGCCGCATTCTGATAGAGCGTGACGGCGAAACGCAAGCCTATGCGGTGGCCGAAAACGTCCTCTACCGCCTGCCAGCCGCCGATGCCCCGACCGCCGGGGAGCGCAGCGAGGAAACGACCTGGCGGCGCAGCACGCCCGCTGCGGCAGAAGCGGGATCGGCGGATACTTCCGGCGAATAAGCCGCCGCCCGCGCCCAATTCGCGCTCGCCGGGTCTTTAACACGGCCCGGCCCGTCGCTAGATTACGCCGGATCTAGGGGACGGACCGATAGACATGACTTCGCCCAGCACCGCGAACAGCGAACGCGCCCGGCTTGTGCATCTGGCGATGCAGGCGATTGCGCGCACGGGGGAAAACACGACACGCGCCCTGCTGGCGAAGGAAGCGCGCATGCCGCGTGCGCGGATCGACGCGATCTTCGCCACTGACGACGACCTGTTCGATGCCATCCTCGAACAGTGGTATGCGCCTGCCATCGCGATCATGGAAGAAGTGATTGACTGCGACCTGCCGATCAGGCGCAAGTTCTACGAATTCTTTGCTCGCCGGTTCGTGCGGGAGCGGGAGCGGTTCCGCAAGGACCCGGCGGCCTTCGCCGTCTATTGCGAGATTGGCACCGACAAGTTCGAAAACGTGCGCGGCTATGTCGACCTGGCCGATCACTATCTGTCCGAACTGATCGCGCAGGCGCAGGAAGAAGGCCACTTTTCCGGGCTTGGGATCAATCAGGCCCTGTCGCTGATCAATCAGATAGTCGCCTGCTATATCCTGCCCCAGATGCTGCTGATGGTGGACCAGGAAAAGTTGAGCGAAGGCAAGCTGGCGACGATCATCGACACGCTGTTCGATGGCCTTTCGGGCGATGCGCGCGGCGCCGCGCCGGTCGCCGGATTGCGGATCGCCTGATCCCGCCTATTGCCCGGTAATGTCGCGGACCCGCCCGGTCGCGGGAAGCGGCCGCATCTCCATCGCCCGCAGATATGCCTCGATCGCGTCGAGATCCACCGGGCCGGTGACGCCGTGCGTGCCCTGCTCGAATACGGTGAAGCTGTCGCCGCCTGCGGCGAGGAAGCTGTTCATCGTCACCCGGTACGCCCCGGCAGGGTCGATCGGGTCGCCATTCAGTGTGGCCGATACGACCCGGTCGCCTTCGGCCCGATCCATGTCGTAAGCGAAGGCGAACCCTTCGGAGACGGAGAAGGTCTGGACGAAGCCATCGGTATCGAGCTGCTGTTCGAGCAGGGCCAGCAATTGCGCGCCGGTATAAGTGCGGGTCACCAGCGTATTGCCGAACGGCTGCACGGCAAAGATGTCGCCGAACGTCACCGTGCCATCGCTGGCCGGCGCGATGGGGGCGCGAATGCCCGAATTGTTCATCAGCGCGATCTGCGCACCCGCATCGCGTGTGGCGAACAGATGGGCATCGGCGATCAGATTGCCCAGCGCCGTTTCCTCGGTCGCCGGACCGGGATCGTCCGCCGGACCGGAAATCTTCCCGACCGGGCGGGTGGAGGCTTCGCGCGCAGCATCCGAATATCGGGCGACGTAGGCAGCCATTTCGGTTTCCGCCGGGAACGCCGCGAACGCCGGATCGGCCCCGTCGCCATCGTTCTGCACCACGATGTTGCGCGCGGTCAGCGATGCGACCGATCTGCGTACCGGGTCGATCGTCATCGTAATGTCGGTCAGCAGCGTACCGCCATACCCGGCGCTCGTGACGATGAAATCGCGCGCGGGATCGAGCGTTGCGAAGTCGCAGACATACGATCGGTGGGTGTGGCCGGAAATGACCAGGTCGACCCGCGGGTCCAGCCGTTCGAGAATATCGCGCAGCGGCCCGGCAATGGCGCCGCAGCCGGTGAAGGGCGTGCCGGGTTCCGGTTCCAGACCCTGATGGATCGCGACCACGATTGCATCGGCACCTTCTTCTGCGAGCTGGGGCACGCGCGCGTTGATCGCATCGGCCTCGTCACCGAAAGTGAGCCCGGCCACCCCGCTGGGGGTCACCAGCGAGGGGGTGTCTTTCAGCGTCAGCCCGATCACCCCCACGGTCACCGCGCGCGGGCCGGTGCCGAAGCGGCGGAGCGCTGCGCCGGGAAAGAGTGTGTCGCCGCCTTCGGTCACGACGTTGGCTGCCAGAAAGCCGAAATCGGCGCCGGCAAAATCCGGTTCCACCGCGCAGGGTTCGCGCAGGCCGTGCCGCTCGCAGCCGCCATGCTGGAGCCGCTTCAGCTCGCGCCATCCGCGGTCGAATTCGTGGTTGCCGACCGCGTTGAAATCCAGCCCCATGCGGTTCATCGCACCGACTGCCGGTTCGTCGAGGAACAATGAAGAGACCAGCGGGCTCGCCCCGACGAGATCGCCCGCCGCGATCACCAGCGAATGGTCACCGCCCTGCCTGTGCTGCGCCACCGCGCTGGCCAGATAAGCCGCGCCGCCCGCACGAATTTCGTGACTGGAGCCATCTTCGCCGGGCAGGCGAATCGGCCGTGCCAGCGGCTCCAGATTGCCGTGAAAGTCGTTCAGGCCCACGATCTTGATCGTAACCGGGGCGGGCGACTGCGGCGCAGGCGCGGTGTCGCGCACCGTCGAACAGGCGCCCAGCGCGGCGATGAGGAAAGGGAGGAAGAACAGGCGCGATGTCATAAAGGAGCCTCTTGGCGGGGATCTGTGTCCGGCGGATGACAGGCCTGCCGCCCGACGCGGCATGATACAAGCCCGTCGGAGGATGTCGAAGCGCGTCCTGTCGGAATTCTGTCACACGAGAGAGCTAGGCCCGCGGCAACGTTAACTCGACAGGATCTGCGTCATGCGTATCACGCCCGTTGCATTCGCCTTCGTCCTTGCCGCCCCCCTCGTGCTCGCCGCATGTGGCGAGCGACCGGAAGGGGAAAGCGCCGATGACTTTGCCGCTCGCGTCAACGGCGGCGCCGCCCCCGCCGAAGAAGGCGTAGCCAGCGAGGCAAAGAAGCAGCCTGATGGTCCGCGCGATCCCTCGCTGCCGCGCGTCGCGGCCGATGGGCGCAAGGCGCTGCAGCAGGCGGCGACCTACACCCAGCCCAATGCGGACGGCAGCGCCGACAGCCTCGCGATCCGGCAGGACGGAACTTATACGCTGGTGGAGGACGGGCGAACGACCACGGGCGAATGGCAATGGCTGCCTGATGGCAAGCGTCTGCGGCTCGAAGGGCTCGTCCGCCAGCCGATCGTGCTGGTCGCCGATGGCGCGCTCTACCGGATGCAGAACGAAAACGTGCCGTTCGACGATGTCACCCCCGACCGCGCCTATCGCCTGGCGCAGTAAGCCCTATCGCGGGGCGGTGTGGTAATCCCGACAAACGCCAGCCACCCCGCCGCAGCCAGAAGTGCGGCGAGGGCGGCGGCGGCGATCACACGTCGAGGTTCGCGACGTTGAGCGCGTTATGCTGAATGAACTCGCGGCGCGGTTCGACGATATCGCCCATCAGGCGGGTGAAGATCTCGTCCGTGACGTCGGCATCCTCCACCTTGACCTGCAGCAGCGCGCGGTTTTCCGGGTCGAGCGTGGTTTCCCACAATTGCTCCGCATTCATTTCGCCCAGACCCTTGTAGCGCTGGACCGAAAGCCCCTTGCGCCCGGCGGCGAGCACGGTGTCGAGCAATTCGGTCGGGCGGGTGATCGCATCGTCGGCCGTGGCCGCGATTTCGATTTCTTCGCCTTCGCCGTCTTCGGCGCTTTCGCCGGCGGGTTCGCTTTCGGCCCCGATCCGCGACAGGCGCGCCGGGCTGGCGTAAACTTCGGCGTTTTCACTGGTGAGCCGGTGCAGCTTGCGCGCTTCTGCGCTGGTTACGAATGGGGCTTCTATGTCGTGCACGTCGGTCACCCCGCGCCACAGCCGTTCGAAGCGGATCCCGCCGTCGGCGTGCAGCTCGGCGCTCCACTTCGCATCCGGGTCGGCGCGGCCCAGCCGCTGTGCCGCATTTTCGAGCGCGCGCGCGCGGCCTGCCTGATCGAGAGCGGGATCGAGCGCGCCGGACAGCGCCAGCTGTTCGACGATCACGGCATCGTATTTGCGCGGCACGAAGGCGATCAGGTTGCGAATGCGCAGGCCGTGTTCGACCAGCGCCCGCAGATCCGCCTCCGCACGGGCACCGCCCGCCGTTTCCAGCACGCGGTTCTGCAACCCGGCATCGACCAGATAGCGGTCGAGCGCGGCCTGATCCTTCAGATAGACCTCGCTGCGGCTCTTGCTCACCTTGTACAGCGGCGGCTGCGCGATGAAGAGGTGACCGGCCCGGATGATCTCGGGCATCTGGCGGTGGAAGAACGTCAGCAGCAGGGTGCGGATATGCGCGCCGTCGACATCGGCGTCGGTCATGATGACGATCTTGTGGTAGCGCAGCTTTTCCAGGTTGAAATCGTCGCGGATACCAGTGCCCATCGCCTGGATCAGCGTGCCGACTTCCTTCGATCCGATGATCCGGTCGAACCGGGCGCGCTCGACATTGAGGATCTTGCCCTTGAGCGGCAGGATGGCCTGCGTCTTGCGGTCGCGGCCCTGTTTGGCAGAGCCGCCGGCGGAATCACCCTCGACCAGGAACAGTTCCGACTTGGCCGGGTCGCGTTCCTGGCAGTCGGCCAGCTTGCCGGGCAGGCTGGCGACGCTCATCGCGCCCTTGCGGCTCATCTCTCGCGCGCGGCGGGCCGCCTCGCGCGCGGCGGCGGCATCGACCACCTTCTGGATGATCGCCTTCGCATCGGCCGGGTTTTCTTCCAGCCACTCCGTCATCTTCTCGCCCATCAGCGATTCGAGCGGCTGGCGAACTTCGGAACTGACCAGCTTGTCCTTGGTCTGCGACCCGAACTTGGGATCGGGCAGCTTGACCGAAACGATCGCGGTCAGCCCTTCGCGCATGTCCTCGCCCGTCAGCGAGACCTTTTCCTTCTTCATCAGGCCGGAAGCGCTGGCGTAGTTGTTGAGCGTGCGGGTCAGCGCGGCGCGGAAGGCGGCCAGATGCGTGCCGCCGTCGCGCTGCGGGATGTTGTTGGTGAAGCAGAGCACGTTTTCGTAGTACGAATCGTTCCATTCCAGCGCGACGTCGATCCCGATGCCGTCCTTTTCCGCCGATACGGAAATCGGTTCCGCCACCAGCGCCTGCTTGTTGCGGTCGAGGTATTTCACGAACGCGGCGATCCCGCCTTCGTAGAACAGGTCGTGTTCCTTCACGTCCTCGTGACGGCGGTCGCGCAGCAGGATGCGGACGCCGGAATTGAGGAAGGCCAGTTCGCGATAACGATGTTCGAGCTTGTCGAAATCGAACTCCGTGACGTTCTTGAACGTGTCGGTGGACGGCAGGAAGGTCACGCGGGTGCCCTTCTTCAATCCGTTTTCGTCACCGTTCGATTCCACCGGCGGGGCGTCGCCCACGACCTTGAGCGATTCGACGGCATCGCCGTGTTCGAACCGCATCCAGTGTTCCTGGCCATCGCGCCAGACGGTCAGTTCGAGCGATTCGGACAGCGCGTTGACCACCGATACGCCCACGCCGTGCAGGCCGCCGGAAACCTTGTAGGCATTGTCGTCGCTGGTGTTTTCGAACTTACCGCCGGCATGGAGCTGGGTCATGATGACTTCGGCTGCCGAAACGCCTTCGCCCTTGTGCATATCGACCGGAATGCCGCGGCCGTTATCCTCGACCGAAACCGAACCGTCGGCATTGAGTTCGATCAGAACCAGGTCGCAATGCCCGGCCAGCGCCTCGTCGATCGCGTTGTCGGACACCTCGAACACCATGTGATGCAGGCCCGATCCGTCGTCGGTGTCGCCAATGTACATGCCGGGCCGTTTGCGCACGGCATCCAGTCCTTTGAGGACCTTGATCGAATCCGCGCCGTATCCGGGTGTCTTCGGCGCCTGTGCGCCGGTGTTCTCAGTGGTATCGTCCATGCCGAGTATATAGGCGCTGGCGGCCTGAATGCCAAAGTTTCCCGCGTGATATTACCCACAGTTTGCGACCCGTCCGGTTTCGTCTGCAACCGGTTGATTTCGGAACGTGGAAAGCGCATCTCGCGGCCATGCTTTCGGTGCTCGACATCTTCCGGATCGGCATCGGGCCGTCTTCATCGCATACCGTCGGGCCGATGCGCATTGCGCGCACTTTCGTCCGCGCGCTGGCCGCATCGGGCAAACTGGCGAAGACCGCGCGGATCGCGGTGGAACTGCAGGGCTCGCTGGCGCTGACCGGGGTCGGGCACGGCACGGTCGATGCGACAATTCTGGGCCTGATGGGCTTCGCCCCCGATACGACATGCCCGGACGAGGGCGCCCGCGCGCTCGACGGTGTGCGGGCCAGCCATCGGATTGCGCTGGGCGGCAAGCGGGACATCGCGTTCGATCCAGCGGCGGATATCGATCTGGCGGGTCATATCATACCCGATCTGCATCCCAACGGAATGACGCTGACGGCCTATGACGCCGATGACGAAAAGCTGTCGCGACGGACATATTATTCGACCGGGGGCGGCTTCGTCGCGTCCGAAGCGCAGTTGAAGCGCAAGCCCAGGGGCGACCGCATCAACACCGGCACGCAGGTTCCGCACGATTTCGGATCGGCGGAGGAACTGCTCGCGGCCTGCGCCGATACGGGCCTGCCGATTGCCGAACTTATGCTGGCCAACGAAGATGCCTTTCGTCCGCGCCGGAAAACGCTCGACGGGATTGACCGGATTGCGGCGGCGATGGACCAGTGCATCGACCGCGGGCTGAACCAGCGGGGCGTGCTGCCGGGCGGGCTCAAGGTCGCGCGCCGGGCACCCGATCTGTGGGACAAGCTTTCGGCCAATCCGCAATCGAACGAGCGCGAGCAATTGTTCGACTGGCTCAATTGCTACGCCATGGCGGTGAACGAGGAAAACGCCGCGGGCGGCCGCGTCGTGACGGCGCCGACCAATGGCGCGGCGGGGATCATTCCCGCGGTCATCCGCTTCTACTGTGTCACTGCCGAGGAGGAAGCCTGCCGCGAAAGCCGGCGCACCTTCCTGCTCACCGCAGGCGCGATCGGCCTGCTCTACAAACAGCGCGCGAGCATCTCGGGCGCGGAAATGGGCTGCCAGGGCGAAGTCGGCGTGGCGTGCTCGATGGCGGCGGGCGGGCTTGCCGCGCTGTGGGGCGCGTCGCCCGCGCAAGTCGCCAGCGCGGCGGAAATCGGCATGGAGCACAATCTCGGCCTGACTTGCGACCCCGTCGGCGGACTAGTGCAGGTGCCATGCATCGAACGCAATGCGATCGGCGCGGTCAAGGCGGTCAATGCCGCCCGGCTGGCGCTGCACCGGCCCGAAACCGACGCGCGCGTCAGCCTCGACCAGGTGATCGAAACGATGCGCCAGACCGGGCTCGACATGTCGAGCAAGTACAAGGAAACCAGCCAGGGCGGGCTGGCGGTCAATGTGATCGAATGCTGATGCTGCTGCTCGGCGCAATGACGGGCGGTGTCCTGCTGCTTTTGGTGACAAGCGAGCTGATCGAACCTTCGACCGCGCAGGCAAGCGTGATCCTCGCCTTTTTGCTCGGCTCGCTTGCGGGCGGCTAGACAGGCGCGCGCGCCGCGATAGGGTGGCGGGCATGGGAGAGACACATATCGCCGCGCTGACCGAGCCATTCGGCAGCTTTTCGCAAATTATCGCCGACAATGCCGCGCGGTTGGGAGATCGGACGGCGCTGCGCGACGAGAGCGGCGACATCGGCTGGGCCGAACTGAACGAGCGTGTTGAGCGCATCGCAGCACGGCTGATCGAAAGCGGCTTGCAACGGGGCCAGTCGGTGGCCATTCTCGGTCATTCCTCAATCGCCTATGCGCTGGTGTTTCTCGCGGCGGTCCGCGCCGGCGGGGTTGCCGCGCCGCTGACCACCAGCGCGAGTGCCGAACAGCTTGGCGGCATGGCGAGCGATTCGGGCGCGCATCACATCTTTATCGACCGGGCGAAGCTGGGCGAGCTGGGCGATGATTGCTTCGCGGGCCTGCGCCGCATCGTTCTGGACGAAGAGCTGGACGACTGGATGGCGCCGGCGGGCACGCAGGTGCCGGCGTTCGATCCGAAGCCGGGGGATCCGTTCAACATCATCTATTCATCGGGCACGACGGGTGTGCCCAAGGGCATCGTCCATTCGCACCAGATGCGCTGGCGCCAATTCGCTTCGATCGGGGCGTCCTATCTGGACAGCGGGCTGGAGGTGCGCGCGCTGGCATCGACCCCGCTCTATTCGAACACCACGATGGTGGCGTTTCTTGCACCATTGCTCGCCGGCGGCATGGTGCGGATCATGGGCAAGTTCTCCGCCGTCCGGTGGCTCGATCATGCGCAGGCCGACCGCACGACCGTGACGATGCTGGTGCCGGTGCAGTATCAGCGGCTGATGGACGAGCCGCGGTTCGACGATTTCGACCTGTCCTCGCTCGCGCTCAAATACTGCACATCGGCGCCCTTCCCGGCCCCGCTCAAGCGCGAGGTGCTGCGCCGGATGCCCGGTGCGCTGGTGGAAATCTATTCGATGACGGAGGGCGGGGTCGTCTGCCTGCTCCCCTGCCACGAATTTCCCGACAAGCTGCACACGGTCGGCCGGCCTGCGCCGGGCAGCGAGATCAGGGTGCTCGACGATGAGGATCGGGAGGTCCCGCCAGGCACTGCCGGCAACCTGGTCGGGCGCAGCCAAACGATGATGAGCGGTTACAAGAACCGCCCGGAACAGACGCAGGAAGGCTACTGGAGCGATCCTGCCACCGGGGATGTCTGGCAGCGGATGGGCGATATTGGTCGGGTCGATGCCGAGGGATTCGTCGAACTGGTCGGCCGGGCGAAAGACATGATCATCTCCGGCGGTTTCAACATCTATCCGACCGATCTGGAAGCCGAGCTGGAGCGGGAAGACGATGTGATCGAAGCGGCGGTGGTGGGCGTGTCCAGCCGGCGCTGGGGCGAAAGTCCGGTCGGCTTCGTCCAGCTGGCCGACCGGGCGCGCCCCGTCGGTGACGTGCTGGCCGCCGTCAATGCCAGGCTGGGCAAGACCCAGCGACTGGCCGCGCTGCATCCCATCGGGGAAATGCCGCGCAGTCACATCGGCAAGCTGCTGAAGACAGAATTACGGGAGAAGGCCGAGACACTCGGCGGAGTGGAATAGCGTCTATCCGGGATAGAGCGATGGAGACGCGGCCGCCGCGATTGGGGGGGGGAGGACTTGGCGGCCGCGCCTCTCTCGCTGTTCTTCCTCGACAGGCTCAGGCGATTGCCGCTCCGAGCATGAGGCTGCTGATGGAAGCAGCTACGAGAAAGACCAGGAAGTGCGATGCTGTCGTGCGCATTGCATATCTCCTGTTCGAGGAGGCCGGGGGAAGGGGGAGAGAGAGGAGAGAGGAACCTTCCGCCCGGCTCGAGAGGTGAAATAATCTTTCGCCCCCCTTTTCACAAATGAGAAAACTGCGATATTTGTTGCAAAATGCGCAACGAACTGTGGGATATTGCCGCCCCGGTCGTGCAAATTATGGGTGATCCGCTGCAGCTTGCGGATCTGGCACAGACAAATCCGGCGCCACCGCGAGACGGGTGACGCCGGATTGTAGCGGGATCGGTTGGATCAGCTCGCGCTGGCGAGCGTGGCCCTGGCCTTCTGTGCAATGATCCGCTGGGCCGAATCGATCAGCGAGGCCTTGCAATCCTGATCGTAGGACACGGTGTTGACCGACATCGCAGTCGGGTAGGCGCAAGCCGATTCTGCAGCGGCGGCGACACGCGTGCGCAGTTCGGCGACGTGGTCGGGATCGCGCAAATCGAGATCGTCGAAATGAACCGCGATGCTGACTTCGGTGTACTTGGCCTGCGCGGGCGCGCTCATCAGCGCAGTAACGGCAAGACCGGCGGCGAGAATATGATGGAATTTCATGAGCGTCTCCTTGCTGAAAGGTATTGTCGCTCTTCAAACATCCTGTGTTGTTCTCGACTGCGATTGTGCGCTGCACCATGTTTGTTCGCAAGTGCAAAATTAGCGAGGTCATGTTGAAAGCCATGCATGTTCGCGTCGCTCTGGCTGGTCGGGTATCGCTGGCGAAACGGCGAATGCTGGACAGGTGAGGCCAGTCAGCCTTAACGGGTCCACCATGCAGCCAGAACACCTCCCCGATTCCATCCTGATCGTCGATTTCGGCAGCCAGGTCACCCAGCTCATCGCGCGCCGTGTGCGCGAAGCCGGGGTCTATTCCGAAATCGCGCCCTTTACCCTGGCGGAGGAGGCGTTCCATCGCCTTCAGCCGAAGGGGATCATCCTGTCGGGATCGCCCGCCAGCGTGTGCGATGAAGGGTCGCCGCGGGCGCCGCAGGTGCTGTTCGACAGCGGATTGCCGATCCTGGGCATCTGTTATGGCCAGCAGGTCATGACGCAGCAGCTCGGCGGCCAGGTCCGCCCCGGCCACGAAACGGGGGAAGGCGGGGAATTCGGTCGCGCCTATCTGACCGTGAGCGAACAGTGCGCGCTGTTCGACGGGCTGTGGCAGACCGGCGAACGGCATCAGGTCTGGATGAGCCACGGCGACAAGGTCACCGAATTTGCGCCCGGCTTCGACATTGTCGCGACCAGCGACGGGGCACCCTTCGCGGTCATCGCGGATGAACAGCGCAAGTATTACGGCACGCAGTTCCATCCCGAAGTCGTCCATACGCCCGACGGTGCGAAGCTTCTGGCCAATTTCGTGCGCCATGTTTGCGGGCTGGCGGGCGACTGGACGATGGCCGAATTCCGCAAGACCAAGATCGAGGAGATTCGCGAGCAGGTCGGCGATGGCAAGGTGATCTGCGGGCTTTCGGGCGGAGTCGATTCGGCGGTTGCCGCAGTGCTGATCCACGAGGCGATCGGCGAGCAACTGACCTGCGTCTTCGTCGATCACGGGCTGATGCGGATGAACGAAGCCGAACAGGTCGTCACCCTGTTCCGCGATCATTACAACATCCCGCTGGTCCACGTGGACGCGGAAGAAATGTTCCTGGGCGGACTGGCGGGCGAAACCGACCCGGAGAAGAAGCGCAAGTTCATCGGCAAGGCCTTCATCGACCTGTTCGAGGCCGAAGCGACGAAGATCGGCGGAGCCGACTTCCTCGCCCAGGGCACGCTCTATCCCGACGTGATCGAATCGGTTTCCTTCACCGGCGGGCCGAGCGTGACGATCAAGAGCCACCACAATGTCGGCGGCCTGCCCGAACGCATGAACATGAAGCTGGTCGAGCCCTTGCGCGAACTGTTCAAGGACGAGGTCCGCGTGCTGGGCCGCGAACTCGGCCTGCCCGAGGTGTTCGTCGGCCGCCATCCTTTCCCCGGGCCGGGGCTTGCGATCCGCATTCCGGGTGAAGTGACCAAGGAACGGTGCGACATCCTGCGCAAGGCCGATGCCATCTATCTGGAGGAAATTCGCGCCGCGGGCCTCTACGACGCGATCTGGCAGGCGTTCGCCGTGCTGCTGCCGGTCAAGACCGTGGGCGTGATGGGCGACGGGCGCACCTACGACAGCGTCTGCGGCTTGCGCGCGGTGACCAGCACCGACGGGATGACCGCGGACGTCTATCCGTTCGACGCGAGCTTCCTCACCCGTGTGGCCACCCGCATCGTCAACGAGGTGAAGGGCATCAACCGCGTCGTATACGACTATACCTCGAAACCGCCCGGCACGATCGAGTGGGAATAGGGCGCATCGTCGCCCCCGGTCTCGCCTGTTCGGGCAGGCCCATCACGCTGGCCGGATTTTGCGATCAAGAAAGTGCTTGATCTCAAGTTTGGTTGAAGTTGTATCGACCCGTTCCTCACCGATGGAATCGAAGGAACGAGGAACATGGCGGACACTTTGCGGATCGGGCTGGTCTACGGCAGTGCGCGGCCGGGACGGCTGTGCGACAAGGTCGCGAACTGGGTAACCGAACGGGTCGCGGCGCGCGGCGGAATGGCGATCGAAGCGATCGATCCGGCGGCGGCCTACGACGATGCCGAACGGGTCCGGCGGATCGAGGCCGCGGACGGCTTCATCGTCGTGACGCCCGAATACAATCACAGCTTTACCGCGCCGTTGAAGGCGCTGATCGACGCGGCGAACAGCGAATGGCACGCCAAGCCGGTCGCCTTCGTATCCTACGGCGGCACATCGGGCGGGCTGCGCGCGGTCGAACATCTGCGGGCTGTTTTCGCCGAACTACACGCCGTCGGGATCCGGGACACGGTCAGCTTCGCTTCGGCGTGGGAACAGTTTGGCGACGACGCGCGCCTGGCCAATCCGCGCCGGGCCGAACGGGCGATGGCGACGCTGCTGAAGCGGCTCGACTGGTGGGCGCGGGGCCTGCGCACCGCGCGCTCCGTACATGCTTATGGAGAGGCGGCATGAGCGAATATGCCGTGGACCTTGCCGCCTATTGCGCCCGCATCGGCTATTCCGGGCCGCTGGAGCCGACGCTGGACACGCTGCGCGCATTGCAGGAATTGCATCCGGCGGCGATCCCGTTCGAGGCGATCGACGTTCTGCTCGATCGCGGGGTGGATCTCGCTCCGCACGTGGTTGACGACAAACTGATCGCGCGCGGACGGGGCGGCTATTGCTACGAGCAGAACGGGCTGTTCAAGCGCGTGCTGGAAGCGGTTGGCTTCGAAGTGGAAGGCCTGATCGCGCGCGTGAACTGGCAGGCCCCGCCCGACGCGCCCTTGAACCCGCCGTCGCATATGGCGCTGCGGGTAACGGTAGGCGGCGCGGCCTGGCTGGTCGATGTCGGTTTCGGCAGCTGCGTGCCGACCGCGCCGCTCCGCCTGGCTTGCCGCGAGCCGCAAAACACGCCGCACGAAATCTTCCGCCTGACCCCGGCGATGCACGGGCTGCAACTGGAAGCCTCGATCGCGGGCAAGTGGCAGCCGGTCTACCGGGTCGTGCCGACACCCGTGCTCGATGGCGACTATACGCTGCACAACTGGTTCACCGCGACCCACCCCAGCTCGCATTTCCGCCACCGGTTGATCGTGACGCGCACGACGCCCGAGGCACGGCATGTGCTTGCCGATGCCCGCGTGACGGTGCGCGGGCGCGACGGGACCGTTCATCGCGAAACGTTGAACGCCGGTGCGATTGAACGGGCACTTGCCGAGCGGTTCGGCCTGCCGGTCGAGCGCGAATGGCGGGCGGTGATCGAGCGGGCGGCTGCGGCAGAGATGCTCGACTGAGCGGCAGGCCCGGCCCTGGCGAGCCATGTGGAAACCTTGCCAGCCCCGGCGAATTGCGACAGGTCAGGTGCCGACACATGATGCGAGGGGAGATGTCGATGAAGACCGCGATCACCGAAATGTTCGGTATCCAGCACCCGATAATCCAGGGCGGAATGCACTATGTCGGGTTCGCCGAAATGGCCGCCGCGGTGTCCAATGCCGGCGGACTGGGGATCATCACCGGGCTGACGCAGAAGACACCTGCCGATCTTGCCAACGAGATCGCCCGTTGCCGCGACATGACCGACAAGCCGTTCGGCGTGAACCTGACCTTCCTGCCGACGGTGAATGCGCCCGATTATCCCGGTTACATCCGCGCGATCGTGGAAGGCGGGGTGAAAGCGGTGGAGACCGCGGGCAATAACCCGCAGGCGGTGCTGCCGCATCTCAAGGATGCCGGGATCAAGGTGATCCATAAGTGCACCAGCGTGCGCCACGCGCTGAAGGCGCAGTCGATCGGGTGCGATGCGGTTTCGGTCGACGGGTTCGAATGCGGCGGCCATCCGGGTGAAGACGACGTGCCGAACTTCATCCTCCTGCCCCGCGCGGCGGACGAACTGGAGATCCCGTTCGTATCGAGCGGCGGCATGGCCGACGGGCGCAGCCTCGTCGCAAGCCTCGCGTTCGGCGCGGCGGGCATGAACATGGGCACGCGCTTCATCGCGACGAAGGAGGCCCCGGTCCACGACAACGTCAAGCAGGCGATCCTGGCCGCGAGCGAGCTCGATACGCGGCTGGTGATGCGCCCGCTGCGCAATACCGAACGGGTGCTGACGAACGACGCGGTCGAGCGGTTGCTTGAGAAAGAACGCGCGCTGGGCGCCGATCTGAAGTTCGAAGACATTATCGAGGAAGTTGCCGGCGTCTATCCTTCGATCATGCGCGAAGGGGAAATGGACCGCGGGGCGTGGAGCTGCGGCATGGTCGCCGGCCTCGTCTACGACATCCCGACGTGCAGGGAACTGATCGACCGGATCATGAGCCAGGCGAACGACATCGTCGACCGGATGGACGGGTTGCGCCGCGCCTGACCGGGGCCGCTGCCGCGCCTACCAGGCGTAGCCCGCGGCGACCGCGCGCTTTTCGGCCGGGGTCGATTCGCGGCCCAGGGCCGTGTTGCGGTGGGGGAAGCGGCCGAACCGCGCAATCATGCGATAATGGTTGCACGCGAAGCCGCGCTGTTTGGGCGACTGCGCGAAATAGGCCAGCGATGCGCGCTGATCGGCGATGTCTTCGCTGTGCATCAGCGGCATGGCGATAAAGGCGCGCTGGCGTTCGGGCAGCCGCAGATCCCATCGGCGGGCGATCACGCGGCGCGCGATTGTTCGGGCCAGCGGATCGGAGGCGAAGGCACGCGCCTGGCCGCGAAACAGGTTGCGCGGCACCTGGTCGAACAGCAGGATCGCGGCTTGCGCGGTCAATGGGTCGCGCAGAAATTCGCCGGCTGGCCGGTGGCGCAGTGCCTGCCAGTCGCACACAAAGCGGCGGCGCAGCAGATCGTCCACCGCCGCGCCGCCCCCGTACCAGTCGGCGGGGCCAAGGCGATGGAACCAGACATGCAGCATTTCCGCCGCCCAGCGGCGCGGGGCGGCGGTCATGCGATGGCTAGCCTTCGACTTTCTTGTAAGGGACGAAATCGCCCAGGAAGATGTTGCCGGTGTAGAAGCCGCCCATCCGGTCGAACGTCGTTATCATGTCCATCCGGCACAGCTGGCTGCCAGTCCGGCGAATGGCCATCGCGTCGCCATCGTCGAGCGCTTCGGCATCGCGCGGGATATTGACGTAAACCGTGCTGCCGCGCTCCACCACGATCGCGGTCCCGTCGATCACCCGCATACGGGTACTGGGCGCCATCTGGACGCACGATTGCGGCTCCCCCGCGACGCGCCCTTCGATCAGCTTGGCCAGTTCGGCCTCGCCTTCGGTCTTGTGATGATCGGCGGCAGCGGGGGCGGCGAAAATCGTTCCCGCCGCGATGGTGGCAATCAGAGTAGCTGTCTTCATTGGTCAGCCTCCTTGTTTCTCTTGGCTCTGGTCCCCCCCAGCCTTCGTATACGGGACAAAACTGTCGAGAATCAGGATCGGCCCCGGCACGCCGCCCAACCGGTCGTGCAGTTCGACGCGGTCGTGGCGGCAGACCTCGGTCCCATACTGATGGAACACCGGCAGATCGCTGCTGGAAAGCATGCGCGCGCCGCCCGGGCGATTGACCCACAAGGTCGCGCCGTCGCGAAACACGATCGCGGTCCGGCTGATGATCTCCACCGCGTCACGCTGGCTTTCCTGCAGGCAGCGAACCGGCTCGCCCGCCACGCGCCCTTCCAGCATTTCGGCCAGCCGCACTTCTCCGCGCGACGGCTTTTCCGCCGCCACCGGGCTGGCGAGCGCGGCCGAAGCTGCGATCAGAGGAACGAGAATCCCGTGTTTCATAGACAGGCGATGTAACATGCTTCGCGTGAACGCGCGATGAGCATGTGGGCGCAACGGATCAGGCCGTGCCGCCGACCGTCAGCCGGTCGACCAGCAGCGTGGGCTGGCCGACCCCTGCGGGCACGCCCTGTCCGCCCTTGCCGCACATCCCCACGCCTTCGTCGAGCGCGAGATCGTTGCCGATGCCCGAAACGCGCGTGAGCACGCTGGGCCCGTCGCCGATCAGCGTCGCGCCCTTGATCGGCTCGCCGATCTTTCCATCCTCGACCAGATAGGCTTCGGTGCAGGAAAAGACGAACTTGCCCGATACGATATCGACCTGCCCGCCGCCGAAGCTCTTGGCATAGATGCCGTTCTTCATCCGGCTGAGCAACTCGGCCGGATCGTCCTTGCCCGCCCGCATGAAAGTGTTGGTCATGCGCGGCATCGGTGCGTGTTCGAAGCTTTCGCGCCGCCCGTTGCCGGTCGGTTCCATTCCCATGAGCCGGGCGTTCAGCCGGTCCTGCATATAGCCTTTGAGGATCCCGTCCTCGATCAGCACGGTCTCACGCGTGGGCGTGCCTTCGTCGTCGATCGACAGCGATCCGCGCCGGTCGCGAATGGCGCCATCGTCGACCACGGTCACGCCGGGCGCCGCGACCCGTTCGCCGATCCGGCCGGAGAAGGCGCTGGTGCCCTTGCGATTGAAGTCGCCTTCCAGCCCGTGGCCGACTGCTTCGTGGAGGAGAACACCGGGCCATCCGGGGCCGAGCAGAACCGGAACCTCGCCCGCCGGTGCGTCGACGCTGTCGAGGTTGACCATTGCCTGACGGACGGCTTCGTCCACGGCGCGGTTCCATTGGGCGGGATCGAACAGCCGGTCGTAGAGATGGCGCCCGCCGAACCCGAAACTGCCCCGTTCGCGCCGGCCGTTCGCTTCGGCCACGACCCCGACGTTGAGGCGCACCAGCGGGCGCACATCGGTGGCGACGAAGCCGTCGGGCCGCACGATTTCGACCACGCTCCAGCTCGCCAGCAGGCTGGCGGTGACTTGCGTCACACGCGGATCGCGCGCGCGCGCGGCAGCGTCGATCGTTTCCAGCAGGGCGACCTTATCTGCGAAGGGCACGGCGTCCAGCGGATTGTCGGCCGTATAGAGGTGGCGGTTGTTCCCCCTTGGGGCCGCTGCGCGCGGGCCCTGACCGGGATCGAGCAGTTGCAGCGTTGCGCCCGCGCGGACGATCGCTGCCTCGCCAATCTCATTGGCATGGGTGAACCCGGTCGTTTCGCCCGAAATGCCGCGCAGGCCGAAGCCCGAATCGCGGGCATAGTCCGCCGTCTTGAGGCGCCCGTCATCGAACGCGAGCGCTTCGCGCGCGGTATATTGCAGATAGAGCTCGCCATCGTCGCACGGTTCCAGCAGGCGCGCGGTCAGCGCGGCGGCGCGTTCGGGGTCGAGCTTGCCCTGACCATAAAGGAAAGCGCGCGGATCGGTCGGCTGGACTGTCATGCCCGCGATATAGGCATGTCGGGTCGGCAATGTCAGGGGGCGGGCTATCTCAGCGGCGCTCTCGCATTGTCAGCGATGGCCGGGGTCGCTGCCTGCGGAAATGTCTTCCAGCGCGGTCTGGTTCGCGCCGTCGGCGGGGCCGCCGCGCAGCACGAAGCGCCGATCGCAATAGCCGCAATCGACATAACCGTGCTCGTCGATCTCAAGCCACACGCGCGGGTGACCGAGCGCCGATGCGCGATAGCGGTCGCCGGGGCGAATCGCATCGGCACCGTCGCATTTGACGCGAACGTGATCGACCAGAGTCGTTTCGGGCGGCGGAATGTTCATGGGGCGCAGATAATGCGATGCGCGCGCTTGCGCAACTGGCCCTTTACGGATCGGCCGGGGACGCCCAATTGAGCGGTCATGACCGATGCCGCCCAGCAGACTTCGCCCGCCGATGCCCCGCCGGCAATTGCCATTCGCGATCTGACCAAACGCTACGCAGGGGAGAAGGGCGAACAGGGCAAGCTCGCGCTCGACGGCGTCAGCTTCGATGTGCCGCAGGGCCAGATCTTCGGCCTCCTGGGGCCCAATGGGGCGGGCAAGTCCACACTGATCAACACCCTTGCCGGGCTGGTGACCAAGACTGCCGGCAGCGCCGAGATCTGGGGCTTCGATATCGATCGCAGTCCGCGCAATGCCAAGCGGATGATCGGGATCGTCCCGCAGGAAATCGTCTTCGACCCGTTCTTCACTCCGTTCGAAGTGCTGGAGAATCAGGGCGGCTTCTACGGTATCGGCAAGGCGGACCGGCGCAGCGAGGAACTGCTCGCCGCCGTACATCTGGCGGACAAGCGCGATGCCTATGCCCGCACCCTGTCGGGGGGGATGAAGCGGCGCCTGCTGATCGCCAAGGCCATGGTCCATTCGCCGCCGATCCTCGTGCTGGACGAGCCGACCGCAGGCGTTGACGTGGAATTGCGCCGGCAGCTGTGGGATCTGGTGGGCGCGTTGAACGCCGAAGGCGTGACGGTCGTTCTCACGACCCATTATCTGGAAGAAGCCGAACAGCTTTGCGACCGGATCGCGATCATCAACCACGGCAAGCTGATCGCCAACAAGCCGACTCGCGAACTGGTGGGGATGGCGCGCGAGAAGATCGTTCGCGTCACGCTCGACCGCGATATCGCCGGGCCTCCGATGGAGGAAGGGTTCATCAAGGCCGAAGTGATCGAACCACGCACGCTGGAGGTGACATACGATCGCGACGCGGCCAGCGCCGGCCAGGTGCTCGCCCGAATCCAGGCACACGGTTACGCGATTCAGGATGTCACGACGCGCGAGGCCGATCTGGAAGATGTCTTCGTTTCGCTGACCAGCGCGAGCCGTCAGGAATGACAGGGGCCTGATCGGCTCTCCGGCGCTGCGGCGTCGTTTCTTGCTCGATTATCGCGACGCTGCGTGGCGGAAACGGCGCGCGGCGTCGAGCGCATGATCCTTGGCGCCGTCTTCGCAATCGGCGTCGGCCAGCGTTTCGATTTCGGAAGCCGCACGATTGAGCAATCGCTTGGCAATCGCCTCTTCATGCTCGGCCTCGTCACGTTCGCGGCGAAGGCGCTGTGTTTCAGTGTCGGACTTCTCGTCCATCCGATGGGGTCCCGTTGTGTCGACGTCCATGCATCCACGTCCGTTCAAGGCATCGCGGAGGGGCTAGCACATTGCCGCTTTGCTGGCGAGTACATCTCCTCTCTGTCGCCGGGGATGGTGTTGTGCAAGAGAGGCGCGATGAACGAATGTGACATTCTCGTCATCGGATCCGGCGCGGCCGGGCTGACGGCGGCGCTTGCGCTGGCAGAAACGCGGCGCGTGACGGTGCTGGCCAAGGGCTCGCTTACCGGGGGCAGCACCGCCTGGGCCCAGGGCGGGATCGCCGCCGTGCTGGATGCCGGCGATACCTTCGACAATCATATTCGCGACACGATGGTCGCGGGCGCCGGCCTGAACCGGCGCGAGACGGTGGAATTCGTGATCGAACGTGCGCCGCGTTCGATCGATCGGCTGGTGGAACTGGGCGTTCCCTTCAACACCGAAGGCGCCGACCTGCATCTGACGCGCGAAGGCGGCCATTCGCACCGGCGGATCGTGCACGTCGACGATGCGACCGGCTGGGCAGTGCAGGAAGCGCTGCTGAAGGCGGCGCAGGCCAATCCGAACATCACCCTGCTGCCCGGACGCAGCTGCATCGATCTGATTACCGGGCGGCACGGGGAAAAGTTTTCGGGCGATGGCCGCATCTGGGGCGCCTATGCGCTGGACGAGGCAAGCGGACGGGTCGAACGCCACGTTGCGCGCGCCACTGTCCTGGCGGCGGGCGGGGCGGGGCGTGTCTATCAGTTCTCCACCGCGCCGCGCGGCGCCACGGGGGACGGGATCGCCATGGCCTGGCGCGCCGGGGCGCGGGTTTCCAACATGGAAATGATGCAGTTCCACCCGACCTGCCTCTATAACCTGGAGGTCAAGAACTTCCTGATTACCGAGGCTGTGCGGGGCGAAGGCGGGCACCTGCTCCACCCGGAAACCGGCCGCCGCTATATGACCGATTACGATGCGGAGCGGATGGAACTGGCCCCGCGCGACATCGTGGCGCGGGCGAACGACGACCAGATCAAGCGCTACGGCCTCGATTACGTCCATCTCGATATCAGCCATCAGCCGCCCGAATTCGTGCGGCAGCACTTCCCCACGATCCACGAGAAGCTGGCCGGGCTGGGGATCGACATGACGCGCGAACCGATCCCCGTCGTCCCGGCGCAGCACTATACCTGCGGGGGCGTGCTGATCGGGCTGGATGCGCGGACCGACCTGCCGGGCCTGTGGGCGGCCGGCGAATGCACCGAAAGCGGCCTGCACGGGGCCAACCGCCTGGCGTCGAATTCGCTGCTCGAATGCTTCGTCTTCGGGGAGGCGGCGGCGCGCGATATCCTCGCCGGATGGGACGATCTGCCCGCGCCGCCCGCGATCCGCGAATGGGACGAAAGCCGCGTCACCGATTCGGACGAGGAAGTGGTCATCAAGCAGAACTGGACCGAGATCCGGCGCATGATGTGGAACTATGTCGGGATCGTGCGCACGACCAAGCGGCTGGAGCGGGCCCAGCACCGGATCGATCTGCTGGCGCAGGAGATTCAGGATTATTACGGATCGTTCCGGGTCACGACCGATCTGATCGAGCTGCGCAACCTGCACCAGTGCGCCGACCTGATCGTGCGCAGCGCCCTGCGCCGGCACGAGAGCCGCGGACTGCATTTCACCCTGGACTATCCCGAAACAGACGCGGTCGCCCGCGATACCGTACTGGTGCCGTAACGCGCGACGTACGCCGGGCAGGACCCCTTGCCGGTTGATCCTTTCGCGCGAATGCGCTTCGTTGCAGATCGAAACCGGCAGCTCGCCCAAACGGCGGGTCTGGTCGCATTTCGGGGGGAGAATACGCGTGGCACAGATCACCGCCAACGGCATCACGCTGGAATACGAAGATTACGGCAAGCCGGGCGATCCGCCGATCCTGCTGATCATGGGGCTGGGTGCGCAGTTGACGCTGTGGCCGATCGAACTGGTCGAGGCGCTGGTGGCGCAGGGGTTTCGCGTTATCCGATACGACAATCGCGACATCGGCCTCAGCCACAAGTTCGACGGGGTGAAGGCGCCGGGCATTCTTTCGTTGATGCTGCTCGGCCGGATCGGCCTGACGCCGCGGGTCCCCTATACCCTGGGCGACATGGCGGCCGATGCGGTCGGCCTGCTCGATGCGCTGGATATCGCGCGCGCGCATGTGGTCGGTGCCAGCATGGGCGGGATAATCGCGCAGCATGTCGCCTTCACCCGGCCCGAGCGGGTTCTGTCGTTGACCTCGATCATGTCGACCACCGGCAATCGCCGCCTGCCGCCCGCGCGCAAGGAAGCGCTCGACGTGCTGACGAAGCGCCCCGATTCGACCGACGAGGAGGTTCTCGTCGCACATGGCATGAAGATCGCGCGCACGATCGGCAGCCCGGCCTACCCGCCGGACGCAGACCGGCTGCGGGCCAACGTGACCGCGAGCATCAGGCGCAGTTACTACCCCGCCGGCCTGCAGCGCCAGATCGCCGCCATTCTGGCCGACGGTGACCGCCGCGCCCGTCTGCGCGATGTGGCGGCGCCGACACTGGTGATCCACGGGGAAGCGGACCCGCTGGTTCCGCTCGCCGGCGGGCAGGACACGGCGGCCGCGATTCGCGGGGCGAAGCTGCAGACGTTCCCCGGCATGGGGCACGATATCCCGCTGGACCTGATCGATCCGCTGGCGGATGCGATCGCCGCCCACGTCCGCGATTCGCAGCGCTGACGGGTCGCAATCGGTCGTTTGTCAGGCGGTTATCCGACAGGAAATTGCGCCGCCCGATTCGATTGATTCAAACCCCATTCGTCCCCACTTTCCGCACATATATTTTTTCCCGGAATCATTTTGGGGGTTGCACTTGGGCAGAGCCAAGGAAATCCCGCGCGTCGCAGCGTGGCACATGGATAAGACACCCCGCCACAAGGCCGATT
This sequence comes from Pelagerythrobacter marensis, assembly GCF_001028625.1. Lineage (NCBI taxonomy): Bacteria > Pseudomonadati > Pseudomonadota > Alphaproteobacteria > Sphingomonadales > Erythrobacteraceae > Pelagerythrobacter > Pelagerythrobacter marensis. The sequence goes on from NZ_CP011805.1 coordinate 2,684,416, forward strand.
ATCGGCATTTGCCCCCTTGCACGCGAAGGCCGCCTGATTCAGTATCTAGTGGTCAGGTCGGGCTTGCGACCCACTAGATCGTGTTTTCAGACCGTTTCGCCCTTTCGGGCACAGGCGGTCTCCGGGACACGCAGGGGGCTGACGCGAAGCGACCTGGCTGGGCAGATCGGGGGGCGAAGTTTGCCCGTTTTGCCGTGGCCAATGCGTGGTGAAGGCAGGCTTCATCGCGTCGAGTGTAGATGAAACGACGGGCCTATTCGCACCGTTGTTTCCAATGGCGTGAAAGCGGGTGGGCATAATGGATTTCAGGACCGGAGACGAAGCGGCTATGGGACTCGATCAGACGGGGGCAGCCGATCACGCAGGCGATGTCGCGACCGAGAATGAAACCGGCCCCGAAAGCGCCGAACGCAAGAAGGCGGCATTGAAGATGGAACAGGCCGACAAGGGTAGCGAACATCTGGTGGACGATTCCGCCGGGGGCGTTGTGGCGGACAAGGCCAACGCCGCGCTGGCACAGGCCGTGACGGCTGCGGCCGAAGCCAATGCCGAACAGCCCGACAGCAAGAAGATCCTCGATCGCCGGTTCGTTATCGTGACCGACGAATCGCGCGATGCGAACCTGACCGAATTCGGCAAGGAAACGCTGATCGACCGCTATCTGTTGCCGGGCGAGAAGTTTCAGGACCTGTTCGCGCGCGTCGCCGATGCCTATGCCGACGATCAGGACCACGCGCAGCGCCTGTACGACTATATTTCGAAGCTGTGGTTCATGCCCGCAACGCCGGTTCTGTCGAACGGCGGCACCAATCGCGGCCTGCCGATTTCCTGCTATCTCAACAGTGTCGAAGACAGCCTGGAAGGGATCGTCGGCACCTGGAACGAAAACGTCTGGCTCGCCAGCCGCGGCGGCGGCATCGGCACGTACTGGGGCCACGTGCGCGGGATTGGCGAGCCGGTCGGCCTCAACGGCAAGACCAGCGGCATCATCCCCTTCGTGCGGGTGATGGACAGCCTGACGCTGGCGATTTCGCAGGGTTCGTTGCGCCGTGGTTCGGCCGCCTGCTACATCGACGTGTCGCACCCGGAGATCGAGGAATTCCTCGAAATCCGCAAACCTTCGGGCGATTTCAACCGCAAGGCGCTGAACCTGCACCACGGCGTGCTGCTGACCGATGAATTCATGGAAGCGGTCCGCAATGGCGAGGAATTCGACCTCAAGAGCCCGCGCGACGACAGCGTGCGCAAGACGGTCGATGCGCGCAGCCTGTTCCAGAAGCTGGTGGAAACCCGGCTGGCGACGGGCGAGCCCTATATCGTCTTTTCCGACACCGTGAACCGGATGATGCCCAAGCATCACCGCGAGCTGGGGCTGAAGGTTTCCACCTCCAACCTCTGTTCGGAAATCACCCTGCCGACCGGGCGCGACCACCTGGGCGAAGATCGCACCGCGGTTTGCTGCCTGTCTTCGCTCAACCTCGAAAAGTGGGAAGAGTGGGAAGGCGACAAGCAGTTCATCGAGGACGTCATGCGTTTCCTCGACAACGTGCTGCAGGATTATATCGACCGCGCCCCGCCCGAAATGGCGCGGGCGAAATATTCGGCCATGCGCGAACGCAGCGTCGGCATGGGCGTAATGGGCTTCCACTCTTTCCTGCAGCGCAAGAACATCGGTTTCGAAAGCCCGATGGCCAAAGTGTGGAACCTCAAGATGTTCAAGCACATCAACGCCAAGGCGAACGAGGCGTCGATGATGCTGGCCAAGGAACGCGGCCCCTGCCCCGATGCGGAAGAAATGGGCGCGATGGAACGCTTCAGCTGCAAGATGGCGATCGCGCCCACCGCCTCGATCTCGATCATCTGCGGCGGCACCAGCGCCTGCATCGAGCCGATCCCGGCCAATATCTACACGCACAAGACCCTGTCCGGGTCGTTCGTGGTCAAGAACCCCTATCTGGAAAAGGTCCTGCGCGAAAAGTCGAAGGATTCGACCAACGTGTGGAACTCGATCCTCGAACGGGGCGGTTCGGTCCAGCACCTCGATTTCCTGACGCCGGAAGAAAAGGCGACGTTCAAGACAAGCTTCGAGATCGATCAGCGCTGGCTGCTCGAATTCGCAGCCGACCGCACGCCCTATATCGACCAGGCGCAGTCGCTGAACCTGTTCATCCCGGCCGATGTCGACAAGTGGGACCTGATGATGCTCCACTTCCAGGCGTGGGAAAAAGGGATCAAGTCGCTGTACTATCTGCGTTCGAAATCGGTCCAGCGCGCCGGGTTCGCTGGCGGCGTGGAAGCGGACAACACCACCGACGCCGCGAAGTACGAGCTGAGCGCGGGCGGCGAGCAGACCGATTACGAGGAATGCCTGGCCTGCCAGTGAGGAAGGCGCCGTGCCGAAAGTCTTCGACTGGCGCGGCTATCGCTTCCATTTCTACTCGTACGAGGGCAGTCCGCGCGAGCCGATCCATGTTCACGTCGCGAAGCCGGGCGCAGACGCAAAGTTCTGGCTCTTCCCCGACGTGCGTCTCGCACGAAACAATGGTATGAGTGCACGCGAGATCCGCCTGCTGCGTTCCCAGATCGCGGACCGCAAGGCAGAGATCGTGGAGAAGTGGAATGCCTTCTTTGCAGAATAGAGTTCCAGAACCGAAGGATGTCTCCTTCGACGAAGACAGCTTCTGGGTTCACTTGTCGGACGGGCGCACGATCGGTGTGCCTCTCGCCTGGTTCCCCCGGCTGCTCGATGCATCACCGGCGCAGCGTGAGGACTTCTTCCTCAGCCCCTCGGGTATTCACTGGGACGCAGTCGACGAGGACATCTCCGTCGAGGGCCTGCTGATGGGCTTCGCTGATCGTGTCAGGAGGCCGGCCGATGCGGCCTAGGGGCGCGATTGCCCTCCTCATCCTCGCCGCCCTTTCGGCCTGCGCGTCGCAGGTCGATGCCGGCGTTTCGCAGGATGCGGGCGCGCCGGGGTTCTGGTGGGGGCTGTGGCACGGGTTCGTCTTCCCGTTCGCCTGGATCGGTTCGCTGTTCGATCCTGGTATTGCAGTCTACGCCGTGCCCAATCGCGGGGGTTGGTACGATTTCGGCTTCTTCCTTGGCATCACCGTGCTTGGCGGCGGTTCGTGGTTCGGCTCCCGCTCGCGCGGCTAGCCGTCTTCGGGCCCGGTACGAAGCGCCAGACAGGCCCGAATCGCAAAACCCCGGCCACGCCGTGGGGCGGGCCGGGGTCCTCGCTGTCCGCTGTCGTCGGGGATACGCAGCGGTTAAAGGCGCCGGGTCACACGGCCTGTGTGGCGTTCGTGCCCAGTCCGGCGGGGATGCGGGCCTCCTGTTTCAGATAGATCCGGTTGTCGTCGATCTTCTCGATCTCGTCGATCGACAGGAAATGGTGCATGTCGTCGGCGCTGTCGGACCGCGTCAGCTTGATCGCGTCGTCCTTCACTTCGTCGACCGTGCCGACGTGCTGGCCATTGCAATCGGCGACTTCCATGTGTTCTTTGATGCGCAGCTTCTCGAACATAAAAACAAATCCTTTCAATTACTTGTATATATCATCAACGGGCCGATGGCCTATCCGTTCCGCCGTTCGGCGCACATCGGGCACGGCTCGTTGGCGCTCACCCGGAAACGGGTCGCGCGGCATCGGCGCGGGCGCGCCGGGCGGGATCGTCGGACGTTTCGCCGACCACCGGCTCCCCCGCCTGGCGCTGACCGATCGCGGCGGTGTTGAGATCCTGCTGCGTTCCTTCGGCCGGCTTATCGGTGGCGGCGCGATCGCGCGTTTCGCCTTCGCGCGGGCCGGTGCGTTCGATCCCGCCCGGCTCGTGCCCCGGTTGCAGCGTCACATTGCGGCTGTCGTTCGGTTCGTATTCGCCCATGGAAATTCTCCTTTCCCCCAACCAATCGGCGAAGGGGCGGCAACGTTCCGCCCGGTGATCGTGAAAAGGACCCGTCTTATCCCCGCCGAATCGGTATCGCTTGCCTTCGAAAGCGGCGCATGATTCTCTATATGGAGTCGCCACGCGCAAACCGGAGACCACAAGATGTCGTTGCTAGAAGCCCGCAAGACCTACAAGCCGTTCGAATACCCGTGGGCTTACGACTTCTGGAAACGGCAACAGCAAATTCACTGGATGCCCGAGGAAGTGCCGCTGGGGGAGGATTGCCGCGACTGGGCGCAGAAGCTGTCCGATCACGAGCGTAACCTGCTCACCCAGATCTTCCGTTTCTTCACCCAGGCCGATGTCGAGGTGCAGGATTGCTACCACGACAAATATGCCCGCGTGTTCAAGCCGACCGAAATCAAGATGATGCTGGCCGCGTTCTCCAATATGGAGACGGTGCATATCGCTGCCTATTCGCACCTGCTCGACACCATCGGGATGCCCGAAAGCGAATATGGCATGTTCCTCGAATACGAGGAGATGAAGGCCAAGCACGATTATCTGCAGAACTTCGGCGTCGATAGCGACGAGGATATCGCCCGCACGCTGGCGATGTTCGGCGGCTTCACCGAAGGGCTGCAGCTTTTCGCCAGCTTCGCCATGCTGATGAACTTCCCGCGCTTCAACAAGATGAAGGGCATGGGGCAGATCGTCAGCTGGTCCGTGCGCGACGAATCGCTGCACTGCGAAGGCATCACGCGCCTGTTCCACGCATTCGTGCAGGAACGCGACTGCCTGACCAAGGCAGTCAAGGAAGACATCATGGACATGTGCCAGAAGACGGTGCGGCTGGAAGATGCCTTCATCGATCTGGCGTTCGAACAGGGTCCGGTGCCGGGGATGACGGCGAAGGAAATCAAGCACTACATCCGCTACATCGCCGACTGGCGCCTGGGCCAGCTCGGCCTGCCCGCGATCTATATGGTGGAAGACCACCCGCTCCCCTGGCTCGCCCCGCTGCTCAACGGTGTGGAGCACGCCAACTTCTTCGAAACCCGCGCGACCGAATATTCGAAAGGCGCGACCAAGGGCAACTGGCAGGATGTCTGGTCGAGCTTCGACAAGCGCCAGAAAGCCAACAAGGGCGAAGAAGCCAACGACCTCGCCGATGACGGCCCGGGCCTGTTCGGCGACGACGCGGAAGGCGGGAGTGTGGCGGCGGAGTGAACGCGCCGGATTTCGGGGTAGTATTCTGGACCGCGTTGATCACGCTCGCGGGAGCCTGGTTCGGGTATTGGCTGACTGGCAAACCGAGGTTGATCGTTTTCAGCCCAAACTCCACGTTCTTTCGACTCGATCCACCCGAAGTTGGGGGCGCGCCGCTCGCTATCCGTGCGGGCCAGATTATTGTCCAAAATTTCGGTCGCAAAAGCGCAACTAAGGTTCAGCTCGTCGCCGAACCGGGCATCACCCCTTGGGGATACAACCTCTTTCCTGCCGTAGATCACGTGGTGAGGACAGTAAGATGATCGAAAATATGGCACACTGATTTCCATGCCGATCATCTCCAGCTTCTACGGTATCCTGATCCGCATGTATTTCGCCGATCACGCGCCGCCGCATTTCCACGCCGCGTATCAGGGGCACGAAGCGTTGGTGCGGATTGCCGATGGTCAGATCATCGAAGGATCGCTGCCGAACAAGGCGCGCCGGATCGTGGCCGACTGGGCGTTCGAGCACCGAAGCGAGCTCGAGGCGAATTGGCGGTGCGGGCAAGAACTGCTACCGATGGAGCGCATTCCCGGAGCGGACCAAGATGATTAAGCTCATCAGAATTGAAGTATGCGGCCCGCGTGCGCTGGCGCTCTATTTCAGCGATGGCAGCCATGGCGAGTGGTCGGCCGAGCAAATTCTTGCGCACGACACGGTGCTCACCCGTCCGTTGGAGCGAGAGGCTTACTTTCGCCGTGCCTTCATCGAAGCGGGTGCGCTCGCCTGGCCGAATGGACTCGATTTCTCCGCTCGCTCGTTGCACGAGGAACTCGCCCGCGCGAACAAGCTCAAATCTGCTCATGCTGCATAGTCGGACGGCGGACGCATGATTTACCGCATCCTCACCGCTCTCGCCGTTGCGGCCTCGTTCTCCATGGCCACCCCCGCCATCGCCTGCTCAGTCGTGCCGGGCTACCGTGTGCCGACCAACCTCGAACTTGCTGAAAAGGCCGAACTGGTGCTGCTCGGGCGGGTCGTGGGGGAGGTTGAAGGGGCGGAACTGCGGGACAGGAGGCTGCTGGTCGAGCCACAGGTGGCGATCAAGGGGGAGGTTTCCGACGGGCCCATCGTGATCGCCGGAGTGCGTCTCGATCAGCCTCTTGCGGGCGGTGGCAGCGGCCTGCTTTCCAACCCCTACGAACTGGCGGAGGCGCATCCCGACAGTTTCTTGGGGGCCTGCATCCGCCGCATCTTCCCGCGCGGCACCACGGTGCTGTTCTTCCTTGAGCGCGCGTCGGACGGCGAGGGCTGGCGGCCGTCGGGCGGGCCGTTCTCACGCTGGGCGGAGGACGTGCTGAGCGAGGATGCGCCGTGGTTGACGCTCACGCAGCTCTACGTCGCCGCTGCCGCCGCGCCCGAGAGCCGGCGCCGCGCCATGCTCGAAGCCGAGTTCGCCGGCCTCGTCGCTCTTCCGGCCGATCCGGTCGTGCAACTCATCGCCGCGGACATCGCTCGCCAGCTCGCCGGCCCGAACGAAACCTGGGCCGAGGTGATGGCGCGCGAGATGGAAGCCTACCGCGAAACACGTGAAGCGGTGGATGCGGTCAAAGACGCGATGGACGATGTCGCTGAGGATATACCGGAGCCAGACCCCGCGCGGGCCCACGCGATGGAGGACGGGCGCTAGCATCCGACTCGGCAAGGGGCGCGATTGGCGCTAGGCGGCGCGGCGATGACGGCACTCGATACCTTGCGGCGCGATCTCGACGTGCTTGAACACCGCGGGCGGGGGCGGCGGCTTTCCCCGCGAACGGGGATCGATTTCGCGTCCAACGACTACCTCGCCCTCGCCGGGTCGGAGCGCCTGCGCCGCGCGGTCTGCGATGCCGCCGCGCGCCAGGTCCCGGTCGGATCGGGCGGTTCGCGGCTGCTGCGCGGCAACGCGCCCGAACACACGCTGCTGGAAGACGAGGCCGCCCGGTTCTTCGGCACTGGCAGCGCGGTTTTCGTCGGCTCCGGCTATTGCGCCAATACGCTGCTGTTTTCGACCCTGCCCCAGCGCGGCGACCTGATCGTGTACGACGATCTGGTGCATGCCAGCGCGCGCGAGGGCATTCGGCTCGCGCGGGCGGAGGTGGCCGGTTTCCCGCACAACGACGTGGCCGCCGCGGCGGACGCGATTGCCCGCTGGCGCCGCAGCGGCGGGCGGGGCACGCCGTGGATCGCGGTCGAAAGCCTCTACAGCATGGATGGCGACCGGGCGCCGCTGGCCGATTTCGCCGAACTGGCGCGGCAGGCCGATGCCATGCTGCTGATCGACGAGGCCCATGCCACCGGCGTGTTCGGCACCGACGGGCGCGGCCTGGCCGAAGCGCTGGACGGGGCGGACAACGTGATCTCGCTGAAGACCTGCGGCAAGGCGTTGGGGTGCGAGGGGGCGTTGCTGGTCGGGCCGGCGCTGGTCCGCGAATTTATCGTCAACCGGGGGCGGCAGTTCATATTCTCCACCGCCCCGTCGCCGCTGATGGCCGCGGTCGTGCGGGAGAGCCTGCGCGCGCTGCAGGACGAGCCAGAGCGGCGCGAACGCTTGCACGCGCTGGTCGCCCATGCCGCGCGCGGGCTGGCCCGGCTGGGCGCCGAGGCGACCGATACGCCGATCCAGCGGGTCATCCTGGGCGACGACCGGCGAACGATGGCCGCCGCAACCGCATTGCAGGATCGCGGGTTCGACGTGCGCGGGATTCGCCCGCCGACTGTCCCCGAAGGGACGTCCCGCCTGCGCATATCGCTGACGCTCAACGTGACCGAAGGCGATGTGTCGGCGCTGATCGCGGCGCTGGAGGATGTGCTGTGAGCCAAACCGTTGTCGTCACCGGGACCGACACCGATGTCGGCAAGACCGTATTCGCCGCCGGGCTCGCGGCCATGTTGGGGGCCGATTACTGGAAACCGGTCCAGGCCGGGACGGAGGACGGCGGCGATGCCGCGAGCGTGGCGGCGCTGGGCGTCGCGCCGGGAAAGATCCTGCCGGAAGCCTATCGCCTCGGCACCCCGTGTTCCCCCCATCGTGCGGCGGAAATCGACGGTGTCGAAATCAACCTCGCGCGGCTGGACCCGCCGCGGCGCGATGGCGCACTGGTGGTGGAGGGCGCAGGGGGCGCACTGGTGCCGGTGACGCGGCAGACGCTCTATGCCGATCTGTTCGCGCGCTGGGGATGCCCGGCCGTGGTGGTGGCCAGCACGCGGCTGGGCACGATCAACCACAGCCTGTTGACGCTGGAGGCATTGCGCGCGCGGGCCGTGTCCATTCTGGGCGTCGCCTTCGTCGGCGAGGCGAACGAGGACAGCGAACGAACGATCTGCGATTTCGGCAAAGTCCCTCGCCTGGGGCGGCTTCCCTGGCTCGATCCGCTGTCCGCCGATAGCCTGGCAGCGGCGTTTCGCGCGAATTTCAGCGCAGGGGATTTCGCATGACCGGCTCGCCGATCTGGCACCCCTTTACCCAGCACGGCCTGGTCGACCCGATCCCCGAAGTCGTGCGGGCGGAAGGGGCAGCCTTGCACACCCGCGAAGGGCGGCGTGTGATCGATGCGATCTCGTCATGGTGGGTCACCACGCATGGCCACGCTCACCCCCGGATCGCCGCTGCCATTGCCGAACAGGCGGCGCGGCTCGACCAGATCATATTCGCCGGCTGGACGCACGAACCGGCGGAAACGGTCGCCGCCGGACTGCGCGCGATCATGCCCGAGTGCCTGACGCGCGTGTTCTTTTCCGATTCGGGATCGACCAGCGTCGAAGTCGCGCTGAAGATGGCGCTCGGCTACTGGCTCCATCGCGGGGAGCCGCGTCATCGCATTCTGGTGCTGGAACACGGTTACCACGGGGATACGATCGGCGCGATGTCGGTCGGTGCGCGGGGCGCCTTCAACCGCGCTTACGAACCGCTGCTGTTCGATGTCGAAACGATTCCCTTCCCCGGCGAAGGGCGCGAACAGGCCGCGCTGGACGCGCTGGAACGGGCGTGCAGCGCCGGTGCGGCGGCGTTTATCGTGGAGCCGCTGATTCTGGGTGCCGGCGGGATGCTGGCCTATTCCGCCCACACGCTGAAGGCCATGCACGCGATCTGCGTTCGGCACGGCGTGCTGTTCATCGCGGATGAAGTGATGACCGGGTGGGGCCGCACGGGCAGTTTGCTGGCCTGCGATCAGGCGCATGTTTCGCCGGACATTCTGTGCCTGTCGAAAGGTCTCACCGGCGGGGCGATCCCGCTCGCGGTGACGATGGCGAGCGAGCCGGTATTCGCCGCGCATTACGCCGAAGATCGCGCGCGGATGTTCTTCCATTCGTCCAGCTACACCGCCAATCCGATCGCCTGTGCCGCGGCGGCGGCGAACCTGGCGATCTGGCGGGAGGAGCCGGTGCGCGAACGTGTCGCGGACCTGTCGCGCAGGCAGGCGGCGGCGCTGGCCGCGCTATCCGATCACCCGCGCGCATCGAACCTGCGGCATCTGGGCACGATCGCCGCGCTCGATATCGGGGCCGCCGAAGGGTATCTGTCCGATCTCGCCCCCCGGCTGCTCCGTTTCTTTCGCGAGCATGACGTTCTGCTGCGCCCGCTGGGGAACACCGTCTATGTCATGCCGCCCTATTGCATCGGGGATGACGATCTGGACCGGATCTATCGGGTTATCGCCTGCGCGCTGGACGAAGTCTGACGCTATCTGGGTCTGACGCTATCGGGCGATCGTGGCGGCGAGGTCGCCCACGCCTGAAAAGCGCGCGACCACGGCATCGCCCGGCGCCACTTCGTGCACGCCGGTTATGGCGCCGCTCGATACCCACCAGCCGGCGGCAGGCGCGATGCCCCGGCCCGCAAGGTTGCCGAGCAGGAAGCGTACCGCGCCGAACGGCCCGTCGAGCATGGTGGCGGTCGTCGCGCGGCCCACGCTTTCGCCGTTTATTTCAAGCGTCGCCTCGATCGTGGACAGGTCGTCCCACAGCCCGCGCCCGACCGGCGCGCCCAGGACCAGCCCGGCATTGTTCCCGTGGTCGGACACCGTTACGCAGGGCCCGTCGCGATTGATACCGGGGTAGGGGGAAGAGGCGATCTCTATGCCGATTCGCACTTCGTCGATCCAGGCCATCGCTTCTTCATTCGATTGCGGCACCGGTGCATCGGGGGCCGGCGGTGCAAGGCGAAGCATGAACTCCGCCTCTGCCGCGGCGAACCCCTGTTTGAAGACGGGCATGGGCACCGGCTCGTGCTGAGCCACAACGATGGTGTCGGAAAAGATCGGGCCGGCAAGGCGGTTGGCGCCAAGGGCATCGTCGGCGGGCGGGTTGATCTTGCCGACTTTCCATCCGCCCACGGGCCGGTTCCAGATCTCCAGCGCCATATCCTGGATGGCATAGGCTTCATCGAGGTCGGCGGGCGCAGTTCCGCCGGGATAGGCACTCAGCGCATCACCCGATCGCCGGGCATTTACAAACACTTCAGCAATATCACGCGCAGCGACACTCAAGACGGAACCCTCCCCCAAACTGCTATCCAACCCCGTTACTGATCCATTAGGAAACCGGTGTCAAAACTTTTGTGGTACGGCGCTTTGGGGAAACTGAAACATCCTCTAAGACCCGGATGTACCCTGAAGGGGTGGGAGTTCGAACACATGAACAAGTCGGACAAACAGCCGACGATCAATGATGTCGCGCGGGTCGCGGGCGTTTCCAAGAAGACCGTGAGCAGGGTGATCAACCGGTCGCCCCTGCTCAAGCTGGACACGCGCGAGAAAGTCGAAGCGGTGATCGCGCAGCTGGGCTATGTCCCCAATCCGCAGGCGCGTGCGCTGGCGCTTCGGCGCAATTTCCTGCTCGGATTGCTGCACGACAATCCCAATGCGCAGACCGTGCTGAATTTTCAGGAAGGGGTGCTCGACGCGATCCGGGATACCGAATTTGCGCTCGTGGTTCGCCCGGTCGATCGGCATTCGCCCGGAATGCTCGACGATATTCGCAATTTTCTGGAATTGCAGCGGCTCTATGGCGTGCTGATCCTGCCGCCGATCTCGGAAGATGACGAGCTGGCCGCGCTCTGCCGCGACATGGGCTGCGGTTATGTCCGCATGGGGTCAGCCGCGCTCGACGAAGCCGAACATCTCGTCCAGTCGAACGATCGCCAGATGGTGGAAGGGGTGGTCGATTACCTCGTGGAACAGGGCCATCGCCGGATCGGCCTGATCGAGGGTCCTGTCGGTTTCCGGTCCGCATTCGAACGGCGCGAAGGGTTCCTGTCTGCGATGCGCAGGCATGGTCTCGACGTGCCGCAGGATGCGATCGTGCCGGGGAACTACCGGTTCAATTCCGGCGTGGAAGGGGCCGATCGCCTGCTGTCCGTGGAACCGCGCGTCACCGCCGTGTTCGCAAGCAACGACGAAATGGCTGCTGGCGCCTACCACGCGGCGCGTGCACGCGGCGTCGAGGTTCCGCGCGACTTCTCGATCGTGGGTTTCGACGATTCGCCGATCGCAGCCCATATATGGCCCCCGATGACGACGGTCGGCTGGCCGATCCGCCAGATGGGCAAGGCGGCTGCGCTCAAGCTGGTTGCCCCCGACATGGCGGACGCGCGCCCTTCGTGCTTTCCCGCGCGCCTGGTCACGCGCAGTTCGGTCGCGCCGCCCGCAAAAGAAATCTGATTGACGCGGTTGAAATGCCCCCCGCTTTGCGGGTAGAAACGGTTTTTGACACCGGTTTCCTAAACTGTATCGCTTGCGGGGAATCGGACACACGAACTTCGTATCAGAGCCCTATTGCGGGCAGGGAGAACCCATGAAAATTGCTCTCATCACCGAAAACAGCCAGGCCGCCAAAAACGGCATCATTCACGAGGCGCTGACGACGGTTGCCGAACCCTTCGGCCACGAAGTGCACAATTACGGCATGTACACGGCCGAGGATTCGGCTTCGCTGACTTATGTGATGAACGGCCTGCTGGCCGGCATCCTGCTCAACTCGAAGGCGGCCGATTTCGTCGTCACCGGGTGCGGCACGGGCATGGGCTCGATGCTCGCCTGCAATTCGATGCCGGGCGTGTTCTGCGGCCTCGTGATCGACCCGACCGATGCCTTCCTGTTCAACCAGATCAACGCCGGCAATGCGATCTCGATGCCCTATGCCAAGGGCTTCGGTTGGGCGGCCGAGCTGAACCTGCAGGATTGCTACCGCAAGCTGTTCGAGAACGAGGCCGGCGCCGGCTATCCGCGCGAACGGGCCGATGTCATGCGCAAGAACCGCGGCATCCTGTCCGACCTCAAGGACGCGTCGTGCCACGACATGCTGACCGTGCTGAAAACGGTCGACCAGGATCTGCTGCGCGCGGCCATTGCGGGCGAGCGTTTCGGCGAATATTTCTACGCCAACTCGCAGGACGAAGCGATCAGCGACTACCTGCGCAACCTTTGATCCTTTCGGGAATCGCACAGACCGGCTGAACCGGGATCAGGTGTCGGCGATCGCGCTGGAACGCGCGGCCGCCGGGCCTGAGCTGGAAAGGGAGAGTTATGACAGCCAACTCCTTCGATTTGACGGGGCGAACCGCCGTCGTCACGGGCGCCAATACCGGGATCGGGCAGGGCATTGCGCTCGCGCTGGCCCAGGCGGGGGCCGACATCGCCGCCGTCGGGCGGAGCGCCGCGGACGAGACCGCGGAAAAGGTCTGCGCGCTGGGCCGCCGGTGCGAGCTGATTTCGGCCGACCTGTCCTCGATCGAACCCGTCGCCGATGTCGTCGACAGCGTGGTCGACAAGCTCGGCCGGCTCGACATCCTGGTCAACAATGCCGGGATCATCCGCCGCGAGGATGCGTTCCAGTTCTCCGAGGAAGACTGGGACGCGGTGATGGACACCAATCTCAAATCGCTGTTCTTCCTCTGCCAGGCCGCCGCCCGCCACATGACGCAGTGGACTTCGCAACAGGGCACACGCGGTAAAATCGTGAACATCGCCTCGATGCTGACCTTCCAGGGCGGAATCCGCGTTCCCAGCTATACCGCCAGCAAATCGGGCGTCGGCGGGCTGACCAAGCTGCTGGCCAACGAATGGGCGCCGCTCGGCATCAACGTCAACGCGATCGCGCCGGGCTATATCGCGACCAACAACACCGCCGCACTGCAGGCGGACGAGACGCGCAACCGCCAGATCCTCGAACGTATCCCCGAGCAGCGCTGGGGCGACCCGTCGGATATCGGCGGTGCCGCGGTCTTCCTCGCCAGTCGGGCTGCAGACTACGTCCAGGGCCACATCCTCGCGGTCGACGGCGGCTGGCTGGCACGGTGAACAGATCTGTGCCGGCGCCGGTCGTTTGCTTCGGCGAAATGCTCGCACGCCTGTCGCCGCCGGCAGGCTTGCCGCTGGCGCGCGCAACGGCGCTCGATATCGCGGTGGGCGGGGCGGAGGCCAATGTGGCGGCTGCCCTCGCCAGCCTCGAACAGCCGGCACGGATGCTCACGGTCGTTCCCGACAATCCGCTTGGCCGCATGGCGCGGGCCACTCTGGCCTCGGCCGGCGTGGACACCGGCACCATCGCAACCGGGCCGGGCCGCATGGGCCTGTATTTCTTCGAACCGCCTGCCGGCCCGGTAGCCGGTCGAGTGACCTATGATCGTAGCGCAAGTGCCTTCGCGGAAGCTTCGCCGAACGATCTGGACTTTGCCGGCGCACTCGATGGTGCGGGCCTGCTGCACATGTCGGGAATTACTCCGGCTCTCGGGCCTCGCGGCGTCGAACTGGCCCGCGCGGCACAGGCGGCAGCGAGGGCGGCGGACGTGCCGATCTGTTTCGACGGCAACTATCGCGCGAACCTGTGGGAGGCGTGGGATTCCAACCCGCGGGAGATTCTGCGCGAGCTTGTCGGCGAGGCGCGCATTCTGATCGGCAACCACCGCGACATTTCCTTGCTGCTGGGGGAAACCTTTTCCGGCGATGGACCCGATCGGCGGCGCGAAGCGGCGGAGGCAGCGTTCGCCGCTTTCCCTTCGCTGGAACTGATTGCCTCGACCGCGCGCCATGTCGAAACCGGGCAGATCCACCGTCTGGCGGCGCGGGTCGATCGGCGCGACGATCACTGGCAAACCGGCGAAGTGCGGATCGAAGGCGTGATCGACCGCATCGGCACGGGCGATGCCTTCGCCGCAGGCCTCCTGCTGCGTTACCTCGAAGGGGCCAGCGCGCAGGAGATGGCCAAGTCCGCCCTCGCGATGGCGGTGATGAAGCACGGGATCACCGGCGACATGATTTTCGCCAGCCGGGCGGAACTGGACGCTTTCGATGCTGGCGGCGGCGATGTCCGGCGCTAGGATCGACCGGCGGACTTTCGTGGCTGGCATGGCGGCCGGGGCCGGCGTGGCCGCAGGGCCGACGTGGGCCGCACGCCCACAGCCGGAAGCGGGACGCTATCGCGGACTGCGCGCCGGGCCGGTCGCGGCATTCCTTGGCATCCGATATGCCAGAGCCGACCGTTTCGCACCGCCCGTAGCGGTTTCCGATGCCGGCGAGCGCCTGGAGGCCACCGCGTTTGGCCCCATTGCGCCCCAACTCGGCCTGCAGGACCATCGCCAGAGCGAGGATTGCCTGTTCCTCAATGTCTGGACGCCCGATCCGGATGTGCGAGCGAAACGCCCTGTGATGGTCTATTTCCACGGCGGCGCCTACACGTCGGGAACCGTCACCGATCCGCTAACTCACGGCCAGCACCTCGCCGAACAGGGCGATGTCGTGGTGGTCACCGTGAACCAGCGGCTCAACGTATTCGGCTACGGCTGGCTTTCGCCCTACGGCAGCCAATTTGCCGATAGCGGCAATCTCGGTCAGCTCGATCTCATCCGCGCGCTCGAATGGGTGCGTGCGAACATCGGCGCATTCGGCGGCGATCCTTCGCGCGTGATGGTCTTCGGGCAATCGGGCGGCGGAGCGAAAATCGCGACCTTGATGGCCATGCCCGCTGCCAACGGTCTGTTTCATTCGGCCGCGACCATGAGCGGGCAACAGGTGACGGCCAGCGGCCCGGCCAATGCGCAGGCCCGTACACGAGCGTTCCTGGCCGAGATCGGTGTACGCGAAGGCGACATAGGAGCGCTTCTCGCTCTGCCGACCGAGCGGCTGGTGGAAGGATTGGGCGCGCGCGACCCCATTCTCGGCGGACGGGTCTACTTTGGTCCCGTGCTCGACATGACAAATCTTCCCCGCCACCCGTTCTGGCCCGATGCAGCGCCGCAATCGCTGCATATACCGATGATTCTGGGCAATACGCTGCACGAGACGAAGGCCTTCATCGACCCGCGCGGTCCGATTCTGTCGGGTATCGACTGGTCGAACATTGCCGAGCGTCTGACACCGCAGATCCGCATCGACCTCGATCCCAGGTGGGTCGTCGCACAGTATCGGGCGCACTATCCGGACTGGTCGGCGATGCAGGTATTCTACGCTGCGACAACGGCGGGCCGAAGCTGGCCAGGGCAGGTGATCGAGGCCGATGCGCGCGCGCGTGCCGGTGCGCAAGCGACCTGGGTTTATCAGCTCGACCGGCCATCGCCGGTCGATGCGCTGCGCGGTGCTGCCCATACGGACGATATTCCCTACGTCTTCGGGACGCTCGGTGCCCCGGGCAGCTATTCGGGCACCGATCGTGGAGCTGCCGATACCAGCAGGGCGATGATTGCCGCTTTCACCGGTTTGGCCCGCACGGGGCGCCCGGGACTGGCGCACTGGAATGCCTATACTCTGCCCAACCGCGAAACGCTGGTGATCGGCGACGGGACGACAACGATGGTCGCCGACCCGCGGCGTTGGCAGCGTGAGCTATGGGCGACCGCTCCCTATATCCAGCCAGGAAGCTGACGCTGTGCGTTCGCAGTGGGCGGGGGAGGCGCGCGGTTAGTCGCGCAGCTCCACCGGATATGCGATGATGATCGACAGGGGTTCCGGCCCGACTTGCCGGATCCCGACAACGGCCCCTTCGTAGAGATAGGCAGCCATGCCGGGCTTTAGCTCCGCCTCCTTGCCATCCGATATCACCACGCCGCGACCTGAGGTCACGTAGTAGACTTCGTCATGGCTGATCGGATGTTCGCCCACTGCCGCACCCGGATCGAGGACGCGACGCCGGAATTCCATCCTGCGCGGCTGGGGGGCGGCGTCGCTGATGCGATAGGCGGTGGACATGCCGATCGCGCCGTGCGGAGGCGCCTCGCGCACCATGACATCCGCTTCGGCGACGACGACCATCGGCGGGGCGCTGTCCGAATCGGTGTCCGAGGCGGCTGCGCAAGCGGGAAGAGCCAGGGTCGCGGCCAGTATCCAGCGGCGGATCATTGTGCATTTCCCCGCATCTGGCGATCGCGAGGTGACAGGTGCTCCTGCGCGCCGGCCTTCTGTCCCGGGTAGCTGCCATTGCGCGGGGTCATCGTGCCGAGATCCCAGTCGGCTTCGCGGAAGGGCGCCGCAGTCTCGGGCAACTCCGGATAGCCGCCGACTTCATCTTCCGAATCGATGATCTCGCCCCGCCCTTCGGCGATATAGAACAGGACCCGAATCTCTTCCTCGCCCCGATCCCAGGGACGCGCACCGGCGGTGGCGAGCAAAGTCGTTTCGACGTCCGCCGAAGGGAGGATGTCGAACCCGGAAAGATCGGCCAGGGGCGTATCGGAGCGAATGAGTTGTGCGCGGGTGTGGCCATATCTCCCGAATTCCGGGAGCGCGTTGCCGTGGCGGTCCACCACAATGTTGTCCTTGCCGTAGTACGCCAGATCACCCACGCCGCCGAGCATGAGGAAGGGCAGGCCCTCGTCCGTATCGTTCCCGCCGCGCATGATATTGCCGACCGCGGTAATCTCGCCCGTAACGTGGGGTTGGCCGGCCCATTCCAGGTCCATCAGATTGTAATGAACCGCGCGAAGCTGCGGATTGTAGATCAGGTTGTTTATCAGCGCGACTTGCGCCCCGCCTTTCACCAGGGGCGCGCGTTCGACGTTATGCGCCCAGATGTTGCGATCGAACACTATGCCGGTCGCATTGTCGTGGACCAGCGAGCCCTTGGAATGCTCACCCTTCGGATGGCTCGAATCCGCCAGCCCTTCGGCTGCCAGGTTGAGCCGGAAGGTTATGTTGTGACTAGTGCCCTTGCGCCAGTCTTCCACCGATTCGCCAGTGAAGCGCGGGCCACTGGCGGACATGTTCTCGTCGATGGCCCACATGAAGGTATTGTTTTCGACCAGGACGTTCGCCGCGCCGGCCGTAGAAAAGGCGTCGGCTTCCCACCCGCTTCGCTTGGCTTGCCCGGCGGCACCCGTCAGCACGCGCAGATGGGTGATCTTTACATCGTGTGTCTTCACGTCGATTCCGCCACGCAGCAGGGTAATGCCGGGGGAAGGGGCGGTCTGGCCGGCGATGGTGACGTAAGGTTCGCTGATCTGCAACGAAGAGCGGTCGAGGTCGATCGCGCCGCCGACTTCGAACACGATGATTCGCGGGCCCGAAGCCGCGAGCGCTTCCGCCAGACTGCCGGGCCCATCCTTCGCCAGCGACGTCACCTTTATGATGCGTCCGCCCTTTCCGCCCTCGGTCGGATCGGCTGGTGCGGCATGTCCGGGGACGGCGATCAACAGGCTTACAGCTCCGGCAAAAGCGGCCAGGCGTGCGGTCAATTTCATTTTCATGGCTTCTCCTCTCCGACACAACTTGACAAGGGTTGCCCGCATAGGCAATGAAGAATGACACCGGTTACCAAAAAAGGCCGGAGTTGGGAATGATCGGATGTCGATTGGGTGTGGCGCTGAGGTGCCTGCAAACTCACCCCAAAAAGACACCGGTGCCATTTTGGGGAGGAATTATGAAGTACCCGCTCGTTTCCCGTCGCACCAAGGCAGCCCTTCTGGCTGGGTGTGCGCTGATCTTGCCGCACATGGCCTTCGCGCAGGAAGGCGCCACGCTGGATGCCGAAGAAGTTGCCGACGAAGGCAATGTCATCGTCGTTTCGGGCTTCCGCGAATCGCTGAATGCCGCCGTTGCGGCCAAGCGCGAGGCAGTCGGCCAGGTCGACGTTATCGTTGCTGAAGACATCGCGAAATTTCCGGACACCAACCTTGCCGAATCGCTCCAGCGAATTCCTGGCGTAGCGATCGAGCGTGATGCGGGCGAAGGGCGCCAGATCACGGTTCGTGGCCTGGGCGCGCAGTTCACCCGCGTGCGCGTCAACGGGATGGAAACGATCGCCACCTCTGTCGATGGCGCCGCTTCGAACCGCGATCGCGCGTTCGACTTTAACGTTTTTGCGTCCGAGCTGTTCAATTCGATCGTCGTCAACAAGACCGCATCGGCGAAGCTGGACGAAGGGTCGCTGGGTGCGGTGATCGATCTCAGCACGGGGAACCCGCTCGCCTTTGGCGCGGGGAGCAAGTTCGTCGTCACCGCGCAGGGGCGCTACAACGATCTCAACGATGACATTTCGCCGCGCCTTGCCGGCCTGGCCGCATGGAATAATGCGGACGAGACTTTCGGCGTGTCGGCGTCGGTCGCCTGGTCGAAGTACGAAACGGCTGAGTTGGGCAACAATTCCGTGCGCTGGGCGAATGATGCCGCCTTCCGTTCTGTCGGCGGGGTCGATTGCGATGTCAACCCGGCGGACCCCGGCTGCGTCGAAGTGCGTGACGCATTCCATCCGCGCATCCCGCGTTACGGCCTCGTCAATCACGAGCGCGAGCGGCTGGGCGCGACTGCCGCGCTCCAGTTCCGGCCGACCGACAGCACCAACATCGAAATCAACGCGCTCTATTCCAACTTCAAGGAAGACCGCGACGAGTATTGGGGCGAGGTGCTGCTGCGTTCCAACGAAGATGAAATCGATGTTGTCGATTATACCATCGACGGCAATAACAACATGATCAGCGCGGACCTGTCCAACGCCTGGATCCGCAACGAGCGCTATCACCGGGAAAGCGAAACCGACTTCTATCAGGTTTCAGGCCGGCTCGAGCAGCAGTTCGGCGACTTCACTGCCACGCTTTTCGGCGGTTTTTCGAAGTCGGATGCGTCCATCCCTGTCGAAACCACGATCATCTTCGACGACCGGGACGGAGAGTACAGTTACGACTACGCCGACATGAAATTCCCGCGCCTCACGTTCGGCACCGACGTGACCCAGCCAGGCAATTTCCAGCTCGCGGAATTCCGCGACCGGCCGAGCCAGGTCGAAAACAAGTTCAGGACCATTGCGCTCGATCTCGAATACGAGCCGGTCGACGGCCTGCGTTTGTCGGCTGGACCGTTCTATCGCAAGTTCGAGTTTTTCACGACCAGTGCGCGGCGTGACAGCCAGTACTGCTCCGCCTTCGATTGCGAGCCGGGTGCCTACGGCGCGCCGGTAACGCCTGATCTGGCCGAGCTGTTCGAGCTGGGCGATGCAGGGCAGCCCTCGGGCAATACCAATGCCTGGATCGTCCCCGATCTCGATGCGGCGGTCGCGTTCCTGGATCTTTACGGCATTCCCGCCGTCACGCGCGAAGGTGACGAACGCGGCGTGACCGAAGAGGTCAAGGGCGGCTACTTCCAGACCGATTTCGAGATCGATCCGGGTGTTCGGATGACCGGCAATTTCGGTGTTCGCTATGCGCATACCGAACAGGCTTCGCAGGGTTTCGTTTCCGGCCAGTACGTCACTGTCGAGCGTAGCTACGACGATTTCCTGCCTGCAGTTAACGTGAACGTTTTCCCGTCGGATAATTTCATCATCCGCGGCGCGATCGCCCAGGTTATCACGCGGCCGACGCTCGGCCAGCTCACTCCGGGGGGCACGGTTGACGAATTCAACTTCCGCATCACGTCGGGCAATCCGTTCATCGAACCCTATCGGGCGTGGAACTACGATCTGTCGCTCGAATGGTATTTCGCCCCGGGTGCGATCCTGTCTCTGGCCGGCTTCATCAAGGACATCGAGAGCTTCCCGGTCAGTGCCTCGCGCGAAATCACATATGCGCAGAGCGGCCTGCCAACCTCGCTCCTGACCTCAGGGACCCCGGCATACGACGCTGTGGTGAACGGCACCGATCCGAACCGGCTGTTCGAGGCCCGCACGACGCTCAATGGCGAAGGCGCGGTCATCAAGGGCCTGGAACTTGGTCTGAACCTGCCGTTCTCTGCCTTTACCAGTGCATCGTTCCTCAGCGACTTCGGCGTTCTTGGCAATGTCACTTATGTCGACAGCAACCGGGACGAGGAGTTCGGGAACGAGATCTACGAGATCACCTTCCCCGGTGTTTCGAAGTATTCGGCCAACGGTACGATCTACTACGACACCGGGCGGTTCTCGGTCCGTGTCTCGGGCGCTTACCGTAGCGACTACAACACAGGTGGCAGCGGCAATAACAACTTCCTCGAAGGCTTCGGCTCCACCTTTAACCTCGATGCGTCGATCCGTTACAAGCTGACCGACAATATCGAACTGCTGCTGGACGGGAACAACCTGACCGACCAGTATCGCTATCGCTGGGCCGACGATCCGACACGCCGGAACTACGAGAACAATCACTTCGGGCGGATCATCATGGCCGGCGCGCGCGTCGAATTCTGAGTTCGATCCCGAAGTGGTCAAAGTGAGGGGGGGCTCGCACATGAACAGCGATCGTAGATCTTTGCTCGGTGCGGGCCTCGCCGTCTCTCTTCTGGGCGGTGCCAGACTTGCCGCCCAGACCCCGCCGCCTTCTGCAAGCGGCGCTCCACCTCCCGGTCTGCCGCAGCCGAACGAAACGATCGATCTCTGGCCAGAAGGTGCTCCGGGTCTGCCCGCGAGACTGCCGGTCGAGCAGGTGGAGGAGCGTTCGAGCGACCCGCTGATAGCTGACCGTGCCGTGCGCGGTGTGGTGGTGCCCCGCCTTTCGGTGTTTCGGCCCGATCGGCCCAATGGCGCGGCGGTTCTGTTGATCCCGGGCGGCGGGTATCGCCATGTCGTGGTGGACAAGGAAGGCTATGAAATGGCGCGCTGGCTGTCCGCCCGCGGCTTCACGGCGTTCGTCCTGTTTTATCGCTTGCCCTACGACGGTTGGGCGGCAGGTCCCGACGTCTGCCTGTCGGATGCACAGCGCGCCATGCGGCTCATCCGGCATCGCCACGCCGATTTCGCACTCGATCCGGAGCGGGTTGCCGCCATGGGATTTTCCGCCGGCGGCCATTTGTGTGCCGATCTTTCGACACGGTTTGCCCATCGCACATACGATCCAGTGGACGATGCGGATCAATTGGGTGCCAGGCCGATCTGCGCCGCGCCGATCTATCCGGTGATCGCAATGCAGACATCGCACGCCCACGCAGGGTCGCGCGAACGGCTGCTCGGGCCTTCACCGACCGGCGCTCTTGAAGACGCGCATTCTCCGCATCGAAATGTGCCGCGCGATGCGCCGCCATTCTTTATTCTCCACGCAGAGGACGACGATGTGGTCTCGGTCGACAACAGTCTGCTTCTGCGTGCCGCGCTGAAGGCACGGGAAGTGCCGGTAGAAACCCATTTGTTCCGGCACGGCGGACATGGTTTCGGGCTGCGCAAGGCAAGCGGCAAGCCGGTCGCTGCCTGGCCGGATTTATGGCGTGAATGGGCACGCGGAACGGGGCTGACCTGATGACAATCGATCGTCGTTCTCTTCTCGTTGGTTCCGGGGCAGTCGGCATTGCCGCGCCTTTCGGAGCTTTCACATCGACTGCCGGAGCGCATGAGCCTGCCCAGGCGACGCAGCGCACCTACCTGCGCGGTTTCGACAACCAGCGGGTGCCCGACCAGGGTAACGGCACCTTCCTGAACCCGGTCATTTCGGGCGATCGCCCCGATCCGGCGATCCTCAAGGACGGTGACGACTATTACGTCACGTTCTCCACCTTCGATGCCTATCCCGGGCTGACGATCTGGCATTCGCGCGACCTGGTGAACTGGCGCCCGCTCAAGCCCGCGCTTCATCGCAACATCGGCTCCGTCTGGGCGCCCAGCCTGCACAAGGATCGCGGTCGCTACCTCCTCTACATCCCCGTCAAGGCAAGCCCGCAGAACGATATCTTCGTGACCTGGGCCGACGCGATCGAGGGGCCGTGGAGCGATCCTGTCCCACTGGGCCTGCACGATCACATCGATCCGTGCCACGCCGTCGCCGAAGACGGCAGCCGGTGGCTGTTCCTTTCGGGCGGCGACCGTGTGCGCCTGTCGGATGACAACCTCTCGCTCGCGGGCGAGGTCGAGCATGTTTACGATCCATGGCGCTATCCTTCTGACTGGATCGTCGAGGGGTTCGCGCCCGAAGGGCCGAAGATCCACCGGATCGGTGACTGGTTCTACATGCTTACCGCGGTCGGCGGGACAGCGGGGCCGCCCACCGGGCACATGGTCATCGCCGCGCGTGCACGCTCGCTTCATGGCCCATGGGAACACCATCCGGGCAACCCGCTGGTACGCACGACTTCGATCGACGAGGCCTGGTGGTCGCGCGGCCACGCCTCGCTGGTCGAGGCGCCCGACGGCAGCTGGTGGTCGCTCTATCACGGTTACGAAAACGGGTTCTGGACGCTGGGCCGTCAGTGCCTGATGGATCCGGTGCGCTTCACGCCCGATGGCTGGTTCGAAATGACCGGGGGCGACTTGTCGCAGCCAATCGAGAAGCCGCGCGGGGGCGAGGCGCAGCCGCATGGCATGGCGCTGTCCGACGATTTCTCCGGGCCGCTCGCCCTGGGCAGCAAGTGGGCATTCTTCCGCCCGGCGCCGGACGAGGCGGATCGTGTCCACGCCGGCGGCGGCGTCCTGCGGCTTGCGGGGAAGGGGGATGCACCGTCGAGCGGCTCGCCCCTGCTGATCACCGCCGGCGACCGCAGTTACCGTTTCGAGTGCGATATCGAGATCGCGCCCGGCGGACGGGCTGGTCTGGTGCTGTTTTACGACCACAAGCTCTACTGCGGGCTCGGATTCGACGCCGATCGCTTCGTGACGCACCAGTACGGGATCGAGCGGGCGCGCCCGGCCAATCCCCACGGCGGGCGGATGCGGATGCGGGTGACCAACCGTGAACATATCGTCACCTTCGACACCAGCGGCGACGGCGGGCGCACCTGGCACCGTTTCGACCGCGGGATGGAAGTATCCGGTTACCACCACAATGTCCGCGGGGGCTTCCACATGTTGCGCCCGGGGCTCTATGCCGCCGGACCGGGAGAGGCAAAGTTCCGCGATTTCCGTTTCACCGCGCTCGACGACTGACGATGGGGAGCAGCCGTTTCTCCTCCGCTGCACAGGGTGCAGTTTCCCGGCGGCGCCTGCTGGCCGGCGGGCTGGCGCTTTCCGCGGCAGCGGCCCTGCCCGGCTGCAAGTCGCGCATGTCCGGCCTGCTGACCGGGGCGGACGCCCATCCGGCTGACTACCCCACCGTGAAGGCGGTGGAGTTCATGGGCCAATACCTGGCCGAGCGGACGGGCGGGCGCCTGGGGATCAAGGTCTATGCCGGTGGCCAGCTGGGCAGCGAGACCGATACCCTGGAGATAACCAGCTTCGGCGGCCTGGACCTCAACCGCGTGAACTTCGCGCCGCTCAATTCGGTCGAACCGATGACGCTGCCGTTCTCGTTGCCGTTCGTCTTCGAATCGGTGCCGCACATGCGCCGCGTGGTCGACAGTGAAGTGGGCGAGGAAGTGCTCGCGGCGATGGAGCCACACGGCCTGATCGGCCTGTGCATTTACGATTCAGGCGCGCGCAGTTTCTACAACACGCGCCGTGCGATCCGCACGCCCGACGACATGGCCGGCCTGAAGCTGCGCGTGCCGGCATCGGATCTCTACGTGGCGATGATCAATGCGCTTGGCGCGAACGCCGTGCCAATCCCGTTCGGCGAAGTCTACCAGTCGCTGGCCCAGGGGGTGATCGACGGGGCGGAGAACAACTGGCCTTCGTTCGTCAGCGCACGCCATTACGAAGTTGCCACGTACCAGAGCCTGACCGAGCACCTGCTGACGCCTGAGGCGCTTGTGATGAGCAAGATAAGCTGGGATCGCCTCTCGCCCGAAGACCAGGACCTGGTGCGCGAAGCGGCCCGGTTGTCGGTCGGTGAGATGCGGCGCCTGTGGGATCTGCGCGTGACAGAGGCGAAGGCGACGATCGCCGCCTCCTCCGTCGCGGTGAACGAAGTCGAGAAAGAACCGTTCGCCGCGCTGATGCGCCCGGTCTGGGAACAGTTCATCACCACGCCACAGCAAAAATCGGTCGTCGAACGCATCCTTGCGATGAGGGAGGGTTGATCATGGCCGCAACCATCGCGCGCTGGCTGATCGGCTTCGGCGCAGCCGGGCTGATCGCCATGACGGCAATCATCGGCTGGCAGGTCTTCGGTCGTTTCATGCTCGATTCGAGCCCGTCCTGGACCGAGCAGGCCTCGCTGATCCTGATGATCTGGTACGTCATGTTCGCCTCGGCCGCCGGCGTGTACGAAGGCTTCCACATCCGTATCACTTTGCTGGAAGAGAAGCTGGGCGACAGCAGCCGGGGCGTTGCACGGATGGTCGCGCTGGTCATCGCGCTCGCGGGTCTGGTGCTGCTGATCTACGGCGCGCAGCTTTGCTGGGCGGTAAGGGGCAATGCCGTGCCTTCGCTGGGATTGAGCCGGGCCGTTGCCTATGTCCCGCTGCCGATATCCGGCCTGCTGATGACCGTGTTCGCGATCCCGCAAATCCTGCGCGGCCGCAGTCCGGTAGAAGAGGGTAACGCCTGATGGAACTCCTGGTCCTTTTCGGCGTGCTGTTCATACTGCTGGCGATCGGTGTGCCGGTGGCCTTTTCGCTGCTGGCGGCGGCGCTGTGCTGCTTTGCGGCGATGGGCATTCCTCCGATCGTCGCAGTTCAGCGCGTTGCCGCGGGCATCAGCGTGTTTACGCTGATGGCGATCCCGTTCTTCATCTTCGCGGGCGACCTGATGTACCGGGCGGGCATTGCCGACCGGCTCGTGCGCGTGGCGGACGCCGCCGTCGGCCGGGTTCGCGGCGGCCTCGGCATTGTCGATGTCGGTGCCTCGATGATGTTCGGCGCGGTGTCGGGTTCGGCCATTGCCAGCGCCTCTGCCATCGGCTCCACGATGGTGCCGTTGATGCGGGACAAGGGCTATCCCGGCGATTACGCGGTCAACGTTACCGTCACCGCGGCGATCGTCGGCCTGCTGATCCCGCCATCGCACAACATGATCATCTATTCGGCGGCTTCGGGGATCGGCGTTTCGATCGGCGACCTGTTCCTGGCCGGTATCATCCCGGGCCTGCTGACGGGGGCGATGTTGATGCTCGCCGCGTGGGTGGTGGCCCGGCGCCGCGGCCTGCCGGTGGGGCGCTTCCCCGGCTGGCGTGAATTCATCCGCGCTGCGGCCTATGCCATCCCCGGCCTGATGACGGCGGTCATCATCATGGGCGGCATTCTCAGCGGCTTCTTCACCCCCACCGAAAGCTCGGCCGTGGCGGTGATCTATACGGTGCTGATCGGCGCATTCGTCTATCGCAGTCTCGGCTGGCGGGGCACGTGGGAGGCGGCGGCCAAGTCCGTCCGGACAGCCTCGATGGTCCTGTTCATCATTGCCGCCGCGACGGCTTTCGGCTTCGCGCTGGCGCTGCTGGAAGTGCCGGCGGCGCTTGCCTCGCTGATCGCGCTGATGACCGAGAATCCGCTGCTGACCCTGCTGATCATCAATCTCATGCTCCTGGCGCTGGGCACGTTCATGGACATGGCCCCGCTGATCGTGATCACGACGCCGATCTTCCTGCCCGTGGCGATGGGCGTGGCGGTGGACCCGGTGCATTTCGGGATCATCATGATGCTGAACCTGGGCATCGGCCTCGTCACGCCGCCGGTGGGATCGGTGCTCTTCGTCGGCTCGGCAGTGGGCAAGGTGCCGGTGACCGCGCTGGTGCGCACGATCTGGCCGTTCTACCTGACCCTGATCGCGGCCCTGCTGCTAATCACTTATGTCCCGGCACTGTCGCTCTGGCTGCCGCAGGTTATCGGGCAATAGCGCGCGCTAGAGCGTAACGCCGCGCTTCCAGATCGAAATGACCCGCTGACCGCTGCGTTCGGCAGCCGTGGGCTCGCCGCTGGCAATGGCGAGCAGCCGGCGCGCGAAATCGGCGGCCACGGCCTCGCGTCCTTCGTCCAGCATCCGCCCCGCGTCGAAATCGATCCACCCGGCCTTGTCGCGCGCAAGGTGCGAATTGGAGGCGACCTTGACCGTCGGCACCGGGAAGCCCAGCGGCGTCCCCCGCCCGGTGGTGAAGAGGATCATCGTCGCGCCGGCCGCTGCCAGCGCGGTCGAGGATACGGCGTCGTTGCCAGGCGCTTCCAGCAGCGTCAGGCCGGGCCGGGTGGCCTGTTCGCCGTAGTCGATGACATCGACCAGCGGCGCCTGCCCCCCCTTCTGCACCGCACCCAGCGACTTTTCCTCCAGCGTGGTGATGCCGCCGGCGATATTGCCGGGGGAGGGGTTTTCGGAAACCGGCTGTCCCTGGTCGAGGAAGTAGCGTTTGAACCGGTTGAGCAGGGCGCCTGCCGCCTCGAACACTTCGGGCGAGGTGGCGCGGGAAAACAGGGCCTGTTCCGCGCCGAAGATTTCGGGGATCTCGGTCAGTATGGCTTTCGACCCGCTGGCCGCCAGGCGGTCGCTGAACAGGCCGAGGAGGGGGTTCGCGGTAAGGCCGGAGAGCGCGTCCGAACCCCCGCACTTGAGACCGACGGCCAGGGCCGACGCCGGTGCCGTCTCACGCTCCGCGGGGGCGAGGAGATCGACCAGCTCGTCCACGACGCGCATCGTTTCCGCCCGCTCGTCCCCCGCATCCTGCGCGCGGACCACGCGCAGCTTGCCGCGGCTCGCGGGATCGACGGATTCGACTAGGTCGTCGAGTTGGTTGGACTCGCAGCCCAGGCCGACCAGGACTACCCCGCCGGCATTGGGATTGGCGCACAGGCTGGCCAGCGCGCGGCGCGTCCCTGTCAGGTCGTCACCCAGCTGCGAACAGCCGTGCGGATGGCCGAACCCCGCGATCGCGTCGATCCGCCCGGCATGGCGCGCGGCGCATTCGCGCGCCACGTCTTCGACCAGCGGCGCAACGCAGCCGACGGTCGGCAGGAGCCAGATCTCGTTGCGGGTCGCGAAGCGCCCGTCGGCCCGGCGGTAACCCTGCCATGCGGGCAGCGGCTCTGCGATCAGCTCCGGGCCCGACGCCTCTGCCGGGCGATAGGCGACTTCGCCCGAAAGCGCGGTGGCGAGGTTGTGCCGGTGCACGTGTTCCCCCGCAGCCGCGCGCCGCGTCGCATGGCCGATCGCCGCACCGAAGCGGATCACCGGCTCCCCCTGGGCCAGGTCTGCCAGGGCGAACTTGTGACCGGCCGGGACATCGTCGCGGATACGTATTTTTGCCCCTTCGACCTGCACCGACGCACCGGCAGGCAGCGCCTCCAGCGCGGTTGCCACGTTGTCGGCGCGGTTGACCCGTATTGCCTGCAATCGTGCGGTTTGTGTCATGGGGACGGTGGGTTCCAGATGCTTCGAAGACGGAGCTGCATAACCCCGAAAGTGTTAGATTAACGCCATTGATACCGGTTTCCAAAACCTGCGCCAAGTGGCATATCGCAAGTGCTCGCGAACCGACGTGCAAATGACGCAGGAGAAGATGCCCCGATGCCGCGCCCGCTGACCCTACATCCCGATCGGCTCCTGCCGAACGAACCCGCCGTGCGCGGTATTGCGCGCGAACTCCATGCCTCGGTCGCCGACCTGCCGATCGTCAGCCCCCATGGCCACACCGATCCCGCGTGGTTTGCCACCAATGCGCCGTTCGGCAATGCGACCGAGCTGCTGCTCGTGCCCGACCACTACCTTTTCCGGATGCTCTATTCGCAGGGCATCAGGCTGGAAGACCTCGGTATCTCGGGGCACGAGGCTGATCCGCGCGCGGCCTGGCGCATCCTGGCCGAAAACTATCACCTGTTTCGCGGAACGCCGTCGCGCATCTGGCTCGACTGGGTCTTTGCAGAGGCTTTCGGGATCGACGTGCAGCTCGATTCCGAAACGGCCGATCACTATTACGACACGATCACCGAAAAGCTCGCGACCGAGGCGTTCCGCCCGCGCGCACTGTTCGACCGCTACAATATCGAAGTGATCGCGACGACCGAAGGTCCGCTCGACACGCTCGACCATCATCGCGCGATCGCCGCCAGCGACTGGGGCGGCCGGGTCATCACCGCCTATCGCCCGGACCCGGTGGTCGACCCCGAGTTCGAAGGGTTCGCCGACAATCTGGCGCGTCTGTCGCAGGTTTCGGGCGAAGACTGTTCGCACTGGGCGGGATACCTTGCTGCCCACCGCGCGATGCGTGCCGTGTTCAAGGCCGCCGGCGCGACGTCGACCGACCACGGGCACCCCACCGCGCGGACGGCTGACCTCCCGGCGGGGGAGGCGCAGGCGCTGTTCGACCGGGTGAAGGGCGGCAATGCCTCGGCCGCAGACGCGGAGCTGTTCCGCGCGCAGATGCTGACCGAAATGGCCGCGATGAGCGTGGAGGACGGACTGGTCATGCAGATCCATCCCGGCAGCTTCCGCAATCACAACGCGACGCTGTTCGAACGGTTCGGACGCGACAAGGGCGCGGATATCCCCACTCGCACCGACTATGTCCACGCGCTCAAGCCCCTGCTCGACCGGTTCGGGGCGGAGCGCGACCTGTCGATCATCCTCTTCACGCTCGACGAAAGCGCCTATGCCCGCGAACTGGCCCCGCTGGCCGGCCATTACCCGTGCCTGCGCCTGGGCCCGGCATGGTGGTTCCATGACAGCCCGGAGGGGATGCGGCGGTTCCGCCTGATGACGACCGAGACGGCCGGCTTTTACAACACGGTCGGCTTCAACGACGATACGCGGGCCTTCCTGTCGATCCCCGCGCGCCACGACGTTGCCCGCCGGATCGATTGCGGTTTCCTGGCCCAGCTGGTGGCCGAACATCGGATCGAGGACTGGGAGGCGGCCGAACTGGCGCGCGAACTTGCATACGACCTGGCCAAGCGGGCCTATCGCCTGTGAGGCTCGGCCCCGACACGCTTGGCACCCTGCCGGCAGAGATCGCGCAATGCGGCTACGACCGGGCGGGCCAGGCCATCGGCGTGGTCCATTTCGGGATCGGGGCATTCCACCGGGCACACCAGGCCTGGTATCTCGACCGCGCGATGGCCGCGGGCGAGCGCGACTGGGCGATCAGCGCCCTGACCCTGCGCTCGCCGACAGTTGCGGAGCAGCTGGGCCCGCAGGACGGCCTCTATTCCCTGACCGAGCGGGCAGGCGCGGGCGAGCGGACCCGCGTAATCGGCGCGGTGCGCGAAGTGCTGTTCGCCCGCCCCGATGCCGAGCGTGCGATCGAGCGGGTTGCCGCACCCGAATGCCGGATCGTCAGCTTCACCGTGACCGAGAAGGGCTATTGCCGCGCCGAGAGCGGCGGGCTGGACCTCGAACGTGCGCAGGAGAGCTTCTATCCGGTCCTGAGCGCAGCGCTGGCGCAGCGCGCGGCACGGGGGCAGGCGGGGGTTACCCTGCTGTCCTGCGACAACCTGGCCGGCAACGGCGCGGTCCTGCACGGGCTGGTGCGTGAATGGCTTGCCGCCCACTCGCCCGATACGCTCGCCTGGTTCGAGGCGAACTGCACGAGCCCGTCGACAATGGTCGACCGGATCGTGCCGCGCACGACCGAGGCCGACCTGCAGGCGCTGGAAGAACGTCTGGGCCTGGAAGATCGCGGCGCGGTGTTCACCGAACGCTTCAGCCAGTGGGTGATCGAGGACGACTTTGCCGCCAGGCGCCCTCGCTGGGAGGAACTGGGCGTGCAGATGGTGGCCGACGTTGCTCCTTACGAGGCGGCGAAGCTGCGAATGCTCAACGGCGCCCATTCGTTGCTGGCCTATTGCGGGCTGCGTGCCGGGCATACTTACGTTCACGAGGCGGCAGGCGATCCGGCGCTTCGCCAGCTGGCCGAACGGCTGATGGTGGACGAGGCCATGCCAACGCTCGATCCCGCGCCGGGGCAGGACCTGGCCGCCTATGCGCGCGATCTGCTGACGCGCTTCGCCGACCCGGCCCTGCGCCACCGGCTGGACCAGATCGCGATGGACGGGACGCAAAAGATCCCCCAGCGCTGGCTCGACACGGCGGCATGGCACTGCGCGCGCGGACAGGCGCCGGGTGCGATCCGCGAGGCTTTCGATGCCTGGTGCTGGCACCTCGCCGACGCGCGGTTCGTCGATGACCCGGAAGCCAAACGGCTCGTCAGGGCTGCTTCCGGGGGTGGGAGGCAAACGCTGCTCGATGCATGTTTCGGGGGCGGCGCTGGTGCCCCCCTGTGGCCCGAGTACGCCCACTTGCGTCCGCTCTTCGAAGGTCGCCGAGGCGGTTCCTGACATCCTCCTCAGCCGCCAGCCAATTGCCCCAGGGTGCGGCCGTCTTCGGCAGAGATCGAGAGGGTGAGGCGAGCGCCGAAGGGAGCGCCGTCTTCGAACATCGCACGCGTTTCCGCATGGTCCATGTCCGCATTGGCTGCGATCCGCTCCCCCGCCGAATTACGGCCCAGCACGATGGTCAGCGGCCCTCGCTCGCTCTCGACGATCGTATAGGTTTCCACGGTCAGCCCGGTCTGTTCGCCAATCGCCTTGCGCACGGCTGCCGCTTGCGGTGGCAGCGCGATCGTGCGGTCGGCACCGGACCAGTCGGCAGCGTCGGTGGAATAGATCGCGGCCGAATATTTGCTCATGAGCCCGCCGTTGGCGCCGACGAGGGCATAACTGCCCGGCGTCGCCCGCGCGCGCGACACGGCTTCGGCAATCGCATGGGTGGAATAGTTGTTTCCCGGTCCGCCGAAGAACGGCAGGCCGCCGGTCAGCGTCAGACCGCGCGGATCGTCGACAGACAGCCCGAAATGGTCGGTCAGGTTGAAGACCGGAATGGCGAAGCAGGAATAGAGATCGATGTGGCGAATCTCGTCGAAAGTGCGCCCGCACCGCGCAAGCGCAGCCTCGATTGCGGCGGTAGAGGCCGGGCTGCGGCCCAGGTCTGCGCGTGCCATCGGCGATGGTTCGCTGGCGGCAGCGACGGCGTGGATGTGGACCCAGCGGCTTTCGGGGACGCCCAGCTCACGCGCTTTCCGCATCGAAGCGACGATGATGGCCGCCCCCTGGTTCACCTGATCCCGCGCCACCGTCATTCGCGGATAAGGTTCGGCCACGATGCGGTTGCGCGGTGTCACGGCAGCAAGATCGTGCGCGGTGCGGGCGACTGGCGCCGCGGCGTGGGGATTCGCGGCGGCGACGCGGGTGAAGGGGGCGAACAGTTCGCCCATCGCCTGGCGATAGCTGTCGGGAGAAAGGCGCAGACGGGCGCGCCGGGCGTTCTCGAATAGCGCGTAGTGTGCGATGGCGCTGGCG
Source organism: Pelagerythrobacter marensis (assembly GCF_001028625.1). Classification (NCBI taxonomy): domain Bacteria; kingdom Pseudomonadati; phylum Pseudomonadota; class Alphaproteobacteria; order Sphingomonadales; family Erythrobacteraceae; genus Pelagerythrobacter; species Pelagerythrobacter marensis. The sequence goes on from NZ_CP011805.1 coordinate 2,716,026, forward strand.
GCACCGTGGCGGAGCAGTTCGGTATCGAACAGATCGTCCAGGCCATAGCCGCGATCTTCCAGTTCGTCGCCCACGTCTTCCGACCAGTCGCGCGTTTCGCCGGCCTTGCTCAGCGCGCGGACGGTCGAAATCGCCTCCGCCCCTGCAATTGCGGCGACCTCGCTCCGGCCCTGGGCGATATCGGTGGCAAATTCGCCGATCAGGTTCTGACCGGTCTGCCCGCCGGTCGTTTCCAGAATTGCCCGGTGCGGATTGGCACCGACCCGTCGAGCGATCGCGCGCGGGGGATTGTCGGCTCTGCCGAAGGGGGCCTTCGTATCCGGCCGCGACATTTCGAACTGGCGAATTGCGCCCAGCGTATCGATAGCTGCCGGGAGCCCCGACGCTGCGCCGGCATCCGCAATTGCGGCCGCGAGAGCATCACCGGCGAGATCCATCGGCGAACGTGCGCGATAATCGGGCGCGTCCGTGCGTTCGGAGATCTGGCCGATGCCAATGATAACCGGTGTATTGCCGCCGTCTTCGTTCATGTCTGTCGCTCTCTCCAATATGGTCGCGGCTTGCGGAGCCATTGCCAGTGTCCGGGATCGACCCTAGTGCAAGCCGGGTGATCGACAAGTCCGCCTTCCGCAATGCCCTCGGCAGTTTTGTGACGGGGGTAACGATCGTCACCGCGCGCGATCGCGAAGGCAATCCAGTGGGGCTGACGGCGAACAGCTTCAATTCCGTCTCGCTCGATCCGCCGATGGTTTTGTGGAGTCTTTCGCTGGGCAGCGCCAGCCTCCCCGCCTTTCGCGATGCGACCGCCTGGGCCGTTCACGTGCTGGCCTGCGATCAGCAGGACATGTCCGACCGGTTTGCGCGCCGCGGGGTGGACAAGTTCGCCGGCCTGACCGTGACCGATGGCCCGGAAGGCGCGCCGCTGATCGCAGGATACGCGGCACGCTTCGGCTGCCGTGCCCGCTTCGAATACGAGGGCGGGGATCACGCGATTTTCTTGGGCGAGGTAATCGATTTCGATCGCAGCGATGTCGATCCGCTGATCTATCACGGCGGGCGTTACGGACGGGTCATGCCGACGGGGGCGGAGGAACCGGAGGCGCAGGACCACGCACAGCTGGCGGCGCTCGGTCTCGCGCGCGCCGATGCAGACGGCTGGCGACTGACGGAGCAGGGCGCGGCACAGCTTGCATTGTTGCGACGGATCTCCGAACGGAACTGACGCGCTTGCACATATAAGAATATCTTTATATGTGTCTCACCCATGCGTATCGAAACTATCATGCGGGCCCTCGCCGATCCGACGCGGCTGCGGATCATGCGGCTGCTTTCCGCTATGGAACTGGCTGTGGGCGAACTAGCGCAGGTTCTGGGTCAGAGCCAGCCGCGGGTTTCGCGCCATGTCGGCATCCTGTGCGATGCCGGCCTGGCCGAACGTCAGCGCGAAGGCAGCTGGGTGTTCCTGCGCGCTTGTGTCGGCAAGGAACGGGGCAGCCCTGTGGGGGAAGCGGTGTCGCGCCTGCTCGCCACGGCAGAGCGTGAGGACGCCGATTTCGCTGCCGCCTGCGCCGACGATCGCCGGCAATTGGCTGCGATCCGCGCCGCGCGCGAAAGCAGCGCCGAAACCTATTTTGCCCGCCACGCCGAAGTGTGGGACGAACTGCGCCAGCTTCACAGCCCCGACGAACAGGTCGAGGCGAAACTGGTAGAGGCGCTGGGCGATGCGCCGCTGGGCCGGCTGCTCGACATTGGCACCGGCACGGGGCGGATGGCCGAACTGTTCGCCGACCGCGCCGAGGGTGTGGTGGCGCTGGACAAGAGCCTCGACATGCTGCGGTTCGCGCGGGCCAAGTTGCAGAACCTGCCGTCCGACGCGGTCGAACTGGTGCAGGGCGATTTCACTGCACTGCCGTTTTCCGCTCAGGGGTTCGATACCGTCCTGCTGCATCAGGTCCTGCACTTTGCGCAGGACCCCGCCGCCCCGCTGGCGGAGGCAGCGCGAGTCACGCGGCCGGGCGGACGGATCGCGATTGTCGATTTCGCGGCGCACGATCGGGAGGAACTGCGCGATCGGCACGCCCACGTGCGCCTCGGCTTCACCGACGCCGCGATCGCATCCCTGCTGGCGGAGGCGGGTTTCGCCCCGGCCCCCGCGATTGCGCTCGAAGGGGGGGAACTGGTGGTCAAGATCTGGATCGGGCAACGGCTGGGAATGCCGGTCGGGACCCGGCGGAAGGCCAGCCAGTGAGCCCGACTTTCGATCAGATGCAGGAAGCGCGCACCGCGCTCGATGCCCCGCTCTTTTCCGGCCTTGCCGGTGACATCGACGTATCGTTCGAATTCTTCCCGCCGAAGACCGAGAAAATGGCGCAGACATTGTGGGACAGCGTGCAGACGCTTTCGCCGCTTGGCCCGCGCTTCGTGTCCGTCACTTACGGCGCCGGCGGCTCGACTCGCGAGCGCACTCACGAGCAGGTCGTGCGGATCAATCGCGAAGCGGGCATTCCGGCCGCCGCCCACCTGACCTGTGTCGAAGCGACCCGAGAGCAGATCGACGAGGTCGCGCGCCATTACTGGGAAAGCGGTATCCGTCATGTGGTCGCTCTGCGCGGCGATCCGCCTGACGGGCAAGCGCATTACGTTCCGCATCCGGGGGGATACGCCAATGCGGCGGAGCTGACTGCCGGGTTGAAGGCGGTCGCGCCGTTCGAGATTTCGGTCGCCGCCTATCCGGAAGTTCACCCTGACGCGCGCGATGCCGCGGCCGACCTCGACAACCTGAAACGCAAGTTCGATGCCGGGGCGACGCGCGCGATCACGCAGTTCTTCTTCGAACCCGAATGCTTCTTCCGCTTCCGCGACAAGGCGCTGGCGGCCGGGATCGACGGGGAAATCGTTCCCGGCATCATGCCGGTCATGAGCTTTGCCAGCGTTCAGCGCATGGCGGGCCTGTGCGGAACGGCGATCCCCGGATGGATGGCCGGCCTGTTCGATGGGCTGGACGAACGGCCTGCAGCGCGCCAGCTGGTGTCGGCCACGATTGCTGCGGAGCTGTGCCGGCGGCTCTACGCCGGCGGGGTCCGCCAGTTCCACTTCTACACCCTCAACCGGGCAGAGCTGAGCTATGCCATCTGCCACATGCTCGGCCTGCGGCCGCAAGGAGACGACCGATGACCGCACGCGAGCGCCTGTTCGCCGAAGCGGCGAAGCGCATCCTGGTGTTCGATGGGGCTTTCGGAACGCAGATCCAGGCTCGCGGCCTGGGTGAGGGTGACTATGCCGGCACCCTCGGCCTCGGCGCCGATCAGAAGGGCAATAACGACATTCTCGCGCTCACCCGCCCGGATGTGATCGCGCAGATCACGCGCGCTTATCTGGAATCGGGTTCCGATGTTGTGTCCACCAACACATTTTCCGCGAACCGGATCAGCCAGGCCGATTACGCCGCGGAGTCTCGGGTGCGGGACATCAACGTCAGCTCCGCCCGGATTGCGCGCGAACTGGCGGACGAGTTCGAGCAGGCCGACGGGCGCCCCCGCTTTGTCGCCGGCGCGATCGGGCCGACCAACAAGACCCTGTCACTCAGCCCCGATGTCGAGGACCCGGGTTTTCGCGAGATCGACTTCGATTTTCTGACCGAAGTCTATCGCGAGCAGGCAGCCGCGCTGATCGAGGGCGGGGCCGATTTCATCCTGATCGAAACGATCTTCGATACGCTCAATGCCAAGGCCGGGATCATGGCCGCACGCCGGCTGGAAAACGAGCTTGGGCGCGAAGTGCCCGTGATGCTTTCGATGACGTTGACCGACCTTTCCGGCCGGAACCTGTCGGGCCACACGGTCGAGGCGTTCTGGTACGCCGTGCGCCATGCCAACCCGGTTACTATCGGCCTCAATTGCAGTTTCGGCGCGGAGCAGTTGCGACCGCACGTCCAGCTGCTTTCGGGCATCGCCGACACGCTGTTGATGGCGTATCCCAATGCCGGCCTGCCCAATGAACTGGGCGAATACGATGAAGAGCCGGAAACGACTGCGGGACTGGTCAAGGCCTGGGCAGAGAATGGGCGGGCCAATATTCTGGGCGGTTGCTGCGGTTCCACGCCCGAACATATCGCGGCGATTGCCGCTGCGGTCAGCGGCATTGCGCCGCGCAAAATACCGGCGCGCGATACGAAAATGCGGCTCGCCGGGCTCGAACCGTTCTCGATCGCGGCATAAGCGTCATGAACGATTGCATCATTCGCAAGGCCGGGCCTGCCGATGTCGAAGCGCTGGCGCTGATCGGCGGCGCGACTTTCCTCGAAACCTTTGCCGGCGTGCTCGATGGCAATGCACTGCTTGAACATTGCCGGACGCAGCATGCACCGCCGACCTATCGCGCCTATCTGGACAGCGGCGCGAGCGCCTGGCTTGCCGAAATGGGTGGGGCACCGGTCGGCTATGCCCTGCTTGCCCGGCCGGAACTGGACGCGGCGCGTGACGGCGATGTAGAACTGAAGCGGATATATCTGCTCTCCCGCTTCCACGGCAGCGGGATTGCGCGCGACCTGTTCGATGCGGCGCTGGCCGAGGCCGAGGGGTGCCAGCGTATCCTGCTGGGCGTGAAGGCCGACAACGCCCGCGCGATCGCATTCTACCGCAAGCGCGGCTTCGAACAGATCGCGACCCGCCGGTTCGACGTGGGCGGCACGCTTTATGACGATGCCGTTCTGGCGCTTCGATTGGAAGGTGCCACCCGATGACCGATTCCGGTTCTTCCCGCTTCGTCAATATCGGCGAACGCACCAATGTCACCGGCTCCGCCCGCTTCAAGAAGCTGGTGATGGAAGGCGACTACGCCGCGGCAGTCGAGGTGGCGCGCCAGCAGGTCGAAAACGGCGCCCAGGTGATCGACGTCAACATGGACGAGGGCCTGCTCGACGCGGTCGAGGCGATGACCACGTTCCTCAAGCTGATTGCCGCCGAACCCGACATTGCCCGCGTCCCGGTCATGGTCGACAGTTCCAAGTGGGACGTGATCGAGGCGGGGCTGAAGTGCGTTTCGGGCAAGCCGATCGTCAATTCGATCAGCATGAAGGAAGGCGAGGCACAGTTTCTCGAACATGCCCGGTTGTGCATGGATTATGGCGCTGCCGTCGTCGTCATGGCGTTCGACGAGGCGGGGCAGGCCGACACCAGGGATCGCAAGGTCGAAATCTGCAGCCGCGCTTACAAGCTGCTGACCGGCATCGGCTTCCCGCCGGAAGACATCATCTTCGATCCCAACGTCTTCGCCGTGGCGACCGGTATCGAAGAACACGATCGCTACGCGCTCGATTTTCTTGAGGCGACGCGCGAAATCAAGGCGGCCTGCCCGCATGTCCATATCAGCGGCGGCCTGTCGAATCTGAGCTTCAGCTTTCGCGGCAACGAGACCGTGCGCCGGGCGATGCATTCGGTCTTCCTCTATCATGCGATCCCCGCCGGGATGGACATGGCGATCGTCAACGCAGGGCAGCTCGACGTGTACGATGCGATCGATCCGCAACTGCGCGATGCGTGCGAGGATGTGATCCTGATGCGCAGGCCGGACGCGACCGAGCGGCTGATCGACCTCGCCGAAAGCTACAAGGGCAAGGATGCCAAGGCCGAAAAGGCCGCGCAGGAATGGCGCGGCTGGCCGGTGGAACGGCGGCTGGAACATGCGCTGGTCAAGGGCATCGATGCCCACGTGGTCGAAGATACCGAGGAAGCGCGGCTCGCCGTTGTCGATCGTGCCGGGCGTCCGATCGAGGTGATCGAAGGGCCGCTGATGGACGGGATGAACGTCGTCGGCGATCTGTTCGGCAGCGGCAAGATGTTCCTGCCCCAGGTGGTCAAATCCGCCCGCGTGATGAAGAAGGCGGTCGCCCACCTGATCCCCTATATCGAGGCGGAGAAGGAGGAAGGGGCGCGGGCCAAGGGCACGATCATCATGGCCACGGTGAAGGGCGACGTGCACGATATCGGCAAGAACATCGTCGGCGTCGTGCTGCAATGCAACGGGTACGAGGTGATCGACCTCGGCGTAATGGTCCCGTGGACCAGGATCCTGGAAAGCGCGAACGACAACCAGGCGGATATGATCGGGCTGTCGGGCCTCATTACGCCTTCGCTCGATGAAATGGTGACCGTGGCCGAGGAAATGCAGGCCGCCGGCATGACGATGCCCCTGCTGATCGGCGGCGCGACCACCAGCAAGGTCCACACCGCACTCAGGATCGATCCGGCTTACGAAGGGCCGGTGATTCACGTGCTCGACGCCAGCCGCGCGGTCGGGGTCGCCAGCCGTCTGCTGTCCGATACGCAGTGCGATGCCTTCGTCGCGGATACTGCCGGTGAATACGAGAAGGTGCGCGCCGCGCGCGAGGGCAAGAACAAGAGCGCGCTGCTGAGCCTGGAAGAAGCGCGGGCGAATTTCTACGACGCCTATCTCAGCGACAAGCCCGCTCCGCCCGCTGCGCCCGGCGTGCACGTGTTCGACGACTGGTCGCTGGATGATCTGCGCGAATATATCGACTGGACGCCGTTCTTCCGCGCCTGGGAACTGCATGGCACCTGGCCTTCGATCCTGGACGACGACATTGTGGGCGAAACGGCGCGCAGTCTGAAGGACGATGCCGACGCGCTGCTATCGCGCATCGTTGAGGAAAAGTGGCTGACGGCGAAAGGCGTTGCCGGGCTGTGGCCTTGCGCGCGCGATGGCGACGACGTGACGATCCATCTGGATGACAGGGAAGAACACGTCGTTCTGTCGTTCCTGCGCCAGCAGGTGAAGAAATCGCGCGACCGGGCCAACATGTGCCTTGCCGACTTTATCGATCCGGCGGGCGACTGGATTGGCGGGTTTGCGGTCGGCATCCACGGTATCGAGCCGCATTCCGCCCGCTTCCGCGAGGACAAGGACGATTATTCGGACATCCTGCTCAAGGCGCTGGCCGACCGTCTGGCCGAAGCGTTTGCCGAACGGCTTCACAAGCATGTCCGCACCGATCTGTGGGGCTATGCGCCGGAAGAACAGCTGACCAACGACGCACTGATCAAGGAGCAGTATCGCGGCATTCGCCCGGCGCCGGGCTATCCCGCCTGCCCGGATCATAGCCTTAAGCCGATCCTGTTCGAACTTCTCGACGCCGAAAACAACGCCGGGCTGGAACTGACCGAAAGCTATGCCATGTTCCCCACAGCAGCGGTCAGCGGGTTTTACTTCGGGCATCCGGAGGCGGAATATTTCGGCGTTGCGCGGATCGGGCGCGATCAGTTGGAGGATTATGCCGCCCGGCGGGGCGTCGATCTGTCCACCGCCGAACGCTGGCTGCGCCCCAATCTCGATTGACCCGGGCGCAGGGATCGCGCAGGGAACGAACCGTCGATCGGGGAAGCGATTCCCCGGGAACGTCGCGCGGGAGAGATCGCGGGCCTTGCGGCTCGCGGCGCCGAAGGAGCAACCGCCCCGGAAACTCTCAGGCACCCGGACCGCGCGCCGGATGACACTCTGGAAAGTGTCCTGTGCAAGCGGGGCCACCGAAGGTGTAAGCCGGCATTGCCGGTCAGGCTCTCAGGTTTCCCGACAGAGGGGGCAGGTGGAACGGCGCTTCGCAGCGAGGCGTCGCCATGCCAGTCGGGACGATAGATGAGCGAATCCGAAGACAACGCAGAACCTGCGAAACTGCCTCTCGATGCATGGCATCGCGGGCAGGGCGCACGCATGGTGCCCTTCGCCGGGTACGAAATGCCGATTCAGTATGAAGGGATCGTGGCCGAACACGAATGGACCCGCGCCCATGCCGGCCTGTTCGATGTCAGCCATATGGGCCAGCTGCTCGTCAGCGGCGAAGATGCGGCCCAGGCGCTGGAGGCGCTGTTGCCCGGCGATATTGCCGCGCTGAAACCGGGGCGGCTGCGCTATTCGCTGCTGCTGGACGAGAATGGCGGCATTCTCGACGACCTGATGGTGACCAATGTTACTGCCGAAGGCGGCGAGCCGACTTATTATCTGGTCGTCAACGGCGCGACCAAGTGGGACGACATTGCCCATTTGCGGGAACATCTGCCCGATGAAATCACCCTGACCCATCTGGAGGATCAGGCCCTGCTGGCAGTGCAGGGGCCGGAAGCGGCAACGGCCCTGCGCCGCGTGTTCCGTGATGCCATCGGCGATCTGCGCTTCATGCAGGGCACCAGCTTCGAATTCGGTGAGATCGAGATCGGCATAAGCCGGTCGGGCTATACCGGCGAGGATGGCTTCGAGCTGTCGGTGCCGGCCGAACACGCCGAAACGATTGCCGGGCGTCTGTGCGCCGAGATCGAGATCAAGCCCATCGGCCTTGGCGCGCGCGATTCGCTGCGCCTGGAAGCGGGGCTGCCGCTTTATGGTCACGACCTTTCGCCGGACACCGATCCGGTCAGCGCCGATCTCACCTTCGCGATCAGCAAGCGGCGGCGCGGCGAAGGCGGCTTTCCCGGGGCGGAGCGCATTCTGGGCCTGCTCGCGGACGGCGCCGAAACCCGGCGTGTGAGGCTGGTGCTAGAAGGTCGCCTCCCTGCGCGCGAGGGCGCGACGATCTTTAGCGGCGATGCCGAAGTCGGCCGGGTCACCAGCGGTGGTTTTGCACCCACCCTCGGGCACCCGATCGCGATGGGCTATGTCGCCAGCGCCCATGCGAACGAAGGCACCGCTCTGGAAATCGAAGTTCGGGGCAAGCGCCTGCCGGCAACGGTCACGGCGATGCCGTTCGTTCCCCATAATTACTACCGCGGAGACAAGTGATGACCCGATATTTTACCGACGAGCATGAATGGATCGACGTCGACGGCGACACCGCCACTGTCGGAATTACCGATTACGCACAGGGACAGCTGGGCGATATCGTGTTCGTCGAATTGCCCGCCGCTGGCACCTCGGTCGAAAAGGGCAAGGACGCGGCCGTTGTCGAAAGCGTGAAGGCTGCCAGCGACGTCTATGCCCCGATCACCGGCGATGTGACCGAAATCAACGATGCCCTCGATGGCGATCCGGCGCTGGTCAATTCCAGCCCCGAAGGCGATGGCTGGTTTTTCAGGCTGACCATCGCCGACAAGGCCCAGCTCGAAGGGCTGATGGACGAGGCAGCATACAAGAGCTTCGTCGAAGGGTTGTGACCTCGATCTGAGCGCCCGGCGGAAGGCTGGGCCTCAGACAGCCGGCGATCCGCCGATGGCAAAGAACCCCCCTTCTCGGGGGCGCGGGAAAGCAAGACTATGCGCTATCTACCCCTGACCGATACCGATCGCGAGGCGATGCTCGCGAAGATCGGTGCATCTTCGATCGACGCCCTCTTCGCCGATGTGCCGGAGGAAGCCCGGCTTTCCGGGCCGATCGAGGGGCTGCCGCTCCACGCCAGCGAGATGGCGGTTGAACGGCACATGCGGCGCCTGTCCAGGAAGAACCTGGCGGCAGCGGACGCCCCCTTCTTTCTGGGCGCAGGGGCCTATCGCCACCATGTCCCGGCCAGCGTCGACCATGTCATCCAGCGCGGCGAGTTCCTGACCGCCTATACGCCCTACCAGCCGGAAATCGCGCAGGGCACGCTGCAGATGCTGTTCGAATTCCAGACGCAGGTTGCGCGGCTTTACGGTTGCGCCGTGGCCAATGCCTCGATGTACGACGGATCGACTGCGTGCTGGGAAGCGGTGGCGATGGCGGCGCGGGTCACCCGGCGCAAGCGGGTGGTTCTTTCGGGCGCCCTGCATCCGCACTACGCCGAAGTCGTGCGGACGATGGCCAAGTTCACCGATGACGAGATCGCCGATGCGCTCCCCACACTCCAGGGCACGCCCGACAACGACGGGCTGATTGCGCGGATCGACGAGGAAACCTCGTGTGTGGTGGTGCAATACCCCGACATCCTCGGCCGCATTTCCGATCTCGGCGCCATTGCGGAGGCTGCCCATGCCAGGGGCGCGCTGCTGATCGCGGTCAATACCGAGCCGGTGGCGCTGGGGGCGATCAAGTCGCCGGGCGAGCTGGGCGCGGATATCGTCGTCGGTGAAGGGCAGTCGATCGGCGTGGGGCTACAGTTCGGCGGCCCCTATCTGGGCCTGTTCGCGGTCCGCGATGCGAAGCACGTCCGCCAGATGCCGGGCCGTCTGTGCGGCGAGACCGTGGATGCGGAGGGCAAGCGCGGTTTCGTCCTCACGCTTTCCACGCGCGAACAGCATATCCGGCGCGAGAAGGCGACCAGCAACATCTGCACCAACAGCGGGCTGTGCGCCCTGGCGTTCAGCGTCCACATGACCCTGCTGGGCGAGAAAGGGATGCGCCGGCTCGCCGCGTGGAACCATTCGCTGGCGTGCGAGGCGGCCGACCGGCTGGCCCGGATCCCCGGCGTGCGGATATTGAACGACAGCTTCTTCAACGAATTCACCGTCACGATTGGCACCGATGCGCGCGAGGTCGTGCGCAAGTTGGCAGACGACGGCGTTCTGGCCGGCGTCTCGCTTGGCCGGCTGTTCCCGCAAGTCGATGCGCTGAAGGATGGCCTGCTGGTCGCTGTGACCGAAACCACCACGCGAGAGGACATCGAAACCCTGGCCTCCGCCCTGCAGGAGGCGCTGGCATGAACGCTCCGAACAAATCAGGCTGGAAGCCCGAGATAAACGCGGCTGCAGACGGCATGCACGACGGCCCGGCCACGGCAACTGGCAATCGCGCGCTGATGCTGGAAGAGCCGCTGATCTTCGAGATCGGCCATGCCGAAACGACGGGCGTCGATCTGCCGGCAATCGCGGAGGGCAGTGCGAACCGTCTCGGCGGGATGGAGCGGACGGAAACGTTCGGCCTGCCCGGATTGTCGGAGCCGGAGACGATCCGCCATTACACGCGGTTGAGCCGGCAGAATTACGCCATCGATCTAGGGCTGTTCCCGCTCGGCAGCTGCACGATGAAGCACAATCCGCGGCTGAACGAGAAAGTGGCGCGTATGCCCGGCTTCGCCGATGTGCACCCGCTCCAGCCGGCATCGACCGTGCGCGGCGCGCTGGAAGTGATCAACGAACTGGCGTTCTGGCTGCTCGAGCTGACCGGAATGCATGGCGTGGCGATGAGCCCGAAGGCCGGCGCGCATGGCGAGCTGTGCGGTATCCTGTGCATTCGCGCTGCGCTGGAAGCTCGCGGCGACGCGCGCGAGGTGATCCTGGTGCCCGAAAGCGCGCACGGAACCAATCCGGCCACCGCCGCCTTCGCCGGGTACCGGGTGGAGAATATCCCCGCAAATTCCGACGGCCGGGTCGATCTGGAGGCGCTGAAGGCGCGCCTGGGGCCGGATGTTGCGGCGGTGATGATCACCAATCCCAATACCTGCGGCCTGTTCGAACCCGACATGAAGGCGATATCCGATGCGGTCCATGCCGCCGGCGGCTTCGTCTACTGCGACGGCGCCAATTTCAACGCGATCGTGGGCAAGGTGCGGCCCGGCGACCTCGGCGTCGATGCCATGCACATCAATCTGCACAAGACTTTCTCCACCCCCCACGGCGGCGGCGGGCCAGGGTCGGGACCGGTGGTCCTGTCCGAAGCCCTGTCGCCATACGGCCCGCTGCCTTTCACCGCGCGCACCGCGGACGGCGTTGTCCATCTGGTGGAGGAAGAGAACGCGGCCGAGTTCGAACATACCCGTGCCTTCGGGCGGATGACGGCCTTCCACGGCCAGATGGGCATGTTCACCCGGGCGCTCGCCTATATCCTCAGCCACGGCGCGGATGGGCTGAAGCAGGTGGCCGAAGATGCCGTGCTGAATGCCAATTACATTCTGCGCAGCCTCGACGATCTGCTGGAAGCCCCATTCGGCCACAGCGGGCCGTGCATGCACGAGGCGCTGTTCGGCGACAAAGGCTTTGGCGAAGGGCTCTCGACGCTCGATCTGGCAAAATCGCTGATCGACGAAGGGTATCATCCGATGACGATGTATTTCCCGCTCGTCGTTCATGGCGCGATGCTGATCGAACCGACCGAGACGGAGAGCAAGGCAGGGCTGGACCAGTTTATCGCGGCGCTCCGCAGCGTGGCGGAACGGGCGAAATCGGGCGACGAGAGCATGAAGCAGGCGCCCTATTATGCTCCGCGCCGCCGGCTGGACGAGACGCAGGCCGCGCGCAAGCCGGTTCTCGGCTGGCAGGGCCCGGGCGACACCTGACGGGAAGGGAAGCCGGCGGATCGCGCCGGGTGGACGCTAGCCGATTCCGTCGTTCTTGCGTTCGACGGTGATCTTGATCTGCTGGAGCGAGATGATCGCGACCCAGAACCCGATCACCGCCAGCGCGCTGGAACCGAGCACGGTCATGGCTGCGCCTTTCAGGCCGTTCCATCCCATCGCCTTTTCCAGCAGCAGCAGGGCCAGCACGGTAGGCACCGCCCGCACCAGGAAAGCGGTGCCCGCGCGCCCTGCCGAAACGAGCAGCGATTCCAGGCTTGCGCCGACCAGCTCGATCGCGCCGGCAACCGCCAGGATTACCATCGCCCAATAGACGACGCCGAATTCCGGGCCTGCAATAGCCTCCAGCCCCCAGCGGCCGAAAATCAGCGCGACCAGCACCGCCAGCGCGCCCCCGACCAGTGCCATATTGGCCATTCGGCGGGCCATGTCGTGCGCTTCATCCTGTGCGTGGACCAGCTCGGGATAGATCGCCTTCGACACCGTCTGCGCCAGCTGCACCAGCGCCTGCCCCAGCTGCGAAGCGACGCGGAAACCGCCGGCAAAGGCTTCGCCGCCGATTGCGCCGACGAGCAGGATCATGACCTGCTTGCCCCCGACCGAAAGGCTGCCGGACATGTTGGTCGACCAGACGAACCGCCAGGCGCCGGGATGTTCGCGGGGAATGCGCCAGAGGCTGATTTGCGAAAAATCGATCTTCTCGCGCCAGGCCGCCGCCGCCCACAATGCCAGTGCCACCGCAACTTCCGCCGCAGCCCAGGCGAGGATGAAGCCTAGCACCGTCGGCATAAACAGGGCAGCCAGGATCGCACCTGCGGCCCGGACCACCGGTTGCACGGCCTCCGCCGCCGTCGCGCGCCCGAACTGGAAGCGCAGGCGCAGCAGACCGGTCGGGGTGGATCGCATGGCCAGCAGCGACACGATGCAATAGCCGAAGGCCACCCACAGCAGGTCGTGCGGCAAGGGCAGCCAGTGCTGCGCGCTCCAAACCAGTGCAGCGGCGATGACGCTGCCTATGATGACGCTGAGGAAATCGAGCGCGATGGCAAAGCCCGTCGCTTCGCCGGCGCCTTGCGGCTCGCTGCCCCAGCGAACCACGAATTGCCAGGTCTGGAAATTGGCGAGGCCCGTCACGGTCTGGCCGAGCGCGATGATCAGCGCGAAATAGCCGAACGCCTCGATCCCCAGGGTGCGCGTCGCCAGCGCAAGATAGACGAGGCTGAGAACGGCATTGACCGCACGACCGCTGAGCAGCCAGCCGATATTTCGCAAGAGCCGCCGCATTGCACGCTACGGCGGCGTCAGCCCGCCGCTGCCTTCCGTTTGGCGAGCAGACGCTCGGTCACTTCGAAAGTGCGTTCATTATCGACGTCCACCGCGTATTCGCCGCGCGAAAGCACGATCGGCACCAGTTTGAACCCGAACCGGCGCGATACCTGGGCGAACAGTTTTTCCTTCGAACCCCAGCCGAGATAGAACCGCACGAGGTTGATCACGCCGAACGCCTTGGCGATCCGGCGCGGGTATTTCACGAACTGGCCGCCGCTGCGCATGATCTCGGCTGCAGAAAGCGCGCGCTCGCTGCCGATCCAGTAAGTGTTGCAGTTGGAATAGCTCCCGTCGGAGAACTGGTAGAAGCGCGACTGCCCTTCGGGGTCGGCGGCCTGCACGTCTTCCTTCCGCGCCAGAGCCGCGGCGGCCCCGGCATCTTCCGCCAGCGCCTTCTCGATGAATTCGCTGTAGCCTTCGGGGGTGACGAGGCAGTTGTCGGCCGTGGTGATGAGAAGGGGGAACTGTGCATCCTCCGCGCCCGAGAACACGCTGTCGACCAGGTTGAAAGCGCCGGGCCGGAATGACAGCCGCCCTTCGTCCACCAGCTTCGCGACCACCGGAATGGTGGCGATCTCGTCCGGCTCGTGCGCGACGATGCGGATTTCGCCCACTTGCGGGCAGGCGGACACTGCCTCCACCACGTGTTCGATCATCGGTTTTCCGCCCACCGGCACGACGCATTTCTGCGCCACACCTGCGCGCGCGGCCAGGGGATCGAGGACGCCGGAACGCTTGCCGGCCATGATGAGAGCGGTGACGGTCACGCCCGTTCCCTAGACCCATGGGACGGATTGGCAACCCTTGCCAGAGCGTGCGAGCCCCGGCAGGGGCAACGAATGCGCGTGATCTTCAGCCGGAAGGGTTTCGACAGCGCGGCGGGTGGCGGCGCTTCGCCCATCGTCGATGGCCGTCCGGTCAGTCTGCCGATCCCCGCCGGCGGGGCATCGCGCACGACCTACGGCGCGCTCGGGCTGGGCGAACTCGTCAGTCGGGCCAGCCGCGGCCGCCATGGGCCAGACGATCCTTGCCATCACGATCCGATGTTTCTGGCGGACGGCACCTGCCTGTTCGGCCAATGCGGGGCGGCGCAGACCCACCTGACCAATCGGGGTGTGGGCGCAGGCGACGTGTTCCTGTTCTTCGGCCTGTTCCGGGACGAGGGCACGGGCGAGCCGCATCATCGCATCTTCGGCTATCTCGCGGTGGAGGAGGTCATCCCGCTTGCCGGCTGCGCGCCGGGGGTGCTGGACGCCCTGCTCCGTCACGACCATCCGCACGCCATTGGTATGAGTGCGGCGAACGATACCGTCTACCACGGCCCGGGGCAGGTGGCGGGGCGGGCCAGCGACGCCCTGCGATTGACCGTCCCCGAAGGGCCGCCCTCGCTCTGGCAGCGGCCGGACTGGCTCCGCCGCGGCGGGCTCAGCTATCACGACCGCGCCGACCGCTGGCTGCGCGGGGGACGGCTGAAAAGCGTGGCGCGCGGGCAGGAATTCGTTGCCGATATCGGCCGCCGTACGGCCCCGCGCGAATGGCTCGCGCGGGTGCTGGAAGAGATCAGAGCGACTTGATGATGGCCGAGAAGTCCAGCGCCCCGTGCTCCGCGGCGAAATCCTCGTAAAGCTCCTTCGCATGTTGCCCCAGCGGCGTGCTGGCACCCGATGTTTCGGCAGCTTCCATCGCGAGCTTCAGATCCTTGAGCATAAGGGCGCTGGCAAACCCGCCCTTATAATCGTTGTCCGACGGGCTTTGCGGGCCGACACCGGGAACCGGGCAATAGCTGGTCATCGACCACGACTGTCCCGTCGCCTTGGAAGAGATGTCGTAGAAAACCTGGGGGTCGAGCCCAAGTTTTTCGGCCAGCCTGAACCCCTCGCAGGTTGCGATCATCGTCGCGGCGAGGATGAGGTTGTTGCACAGCTTGGCAGCTTCCCCCGCGCCCGCGTCGCCCGCGTGGATCACAGCCTTGCCCATCGCAGCCAGGATCGGTTCGGCGCGCGCGAAGGCCTCGGCCGTGCCGCCGACCATGAACGTCAGCGTGCCGCCGTTGGCCGCCGCAATGCCGCCTGAAACCGGCGCGTCGACCATCAGGTAGCCTTTGGCGCTTGCGGCTTCGGACAAGTCGCGGGTCGTCGCGACATCGATTGTCGAACAGTCGAGCACGATCGCGCCCTGGGGCGCATGGCCGAAGACATCGTTTTCCAGAACGCCCCGCACGATCGCGCCGTTGGGCAGCATGGTGACGACAGCCTCCACACCTTTCACGGCCTCCTGCGCATCGGCAAAGACCGTGCAGCCGTGGCCTGCGGCAGTGGCGCGGGCGTCTTCGCTGAGATCGAAGGCGTTCACGGCATGCCCCGCCTTGACGAGGTTGGCGGCCATCCCGCCACCCATATTGCCGAGGCCGATAAAGGCGATTTTCATGATTTCTCTCCGCGTATTCTTTTCTCGTGCCAGGGAAGGATTATCGCCCCTTCCACTTGCCCTCGCGCTTCTCAACGAAGGCGGCCATGCCTTCGGCCTTGTCTTCGCTGGCGGCGAGGATCTGGAAGATGCGGCGTTCGATGATCAGGCCCTGGTCGAGGCTGGTTTCGAAGGCCGCATTGACCATTTCCTTGTTCGCGATCGCGGCCATCGGCGGCATGCTGGCGATCTGCGCGGCAGTTTTCAGCGCTTCGTCGAGCAGCGTGTCATGCGGCACGACGCGCGCGACCAAGTTGCTGCGCTCGGCTTCAGCGGCATCCATCATCCGGCCAGTGAGGCACATCTCCATCGCCTTCGACTTGCCGACGGCCCTGGTCAGGCGCTGCGATCCGCCCATGCCCGGCGCGACGCCCAGCTTGATTTCGGGCTGGCCGAACTTGGCGTTTTCGCTCGCGATGATGAAATCGGCCATCATCGCCAGTTCGCAGCCGCCGCCCAGCGCGAAACCGTTGACCGCCGCGATCCACGGCTTGCGGGTCTTCTTTACGATCTCGCTGGTCCAGGGGCTGAAGAAATCCTCCAGGTAGAAGTCGGCCGCCGCCTTCTCGCTCATTTCCTTGATGTCGGCGCCCGCGGCGAAGGCCTTGTCGCCCGACCCGGTCAGGACCGCGCAGAGCTGTCCCCGGTCCGCCTCGTAGGCGGCGAAGGCGTCGATCAGTTCTTCGAGAATCGTGCTGTTCAGCGCATTGAGCGCCTTGGGCCGATTGAGCGTGATCAGCGTCACTGCATCGCGCTGTTCGACGGTGATGGTTTCGTAGTCGGCCATTCGGCTCTCTCCAATTTCGTCACCCTGAACTCGTTTCAGGGTCCATGCTTCTGTCCGCACTGTCCCCCGTGGGGCGAGATGGATGCTGAAACAAGTTCAGCATGACGGTGCGGGGTTTTACTTCAGCGGCGTCCATTCCTCGCCCTCGGGCAACGGGGCGAAGATGCTGTCGATCAATTCTTCGCTCACGCCCTCGGGCGCTGCGGGGTTCCATTGCGGGTCGTTCGTCTTGTCGACGATCACCGCGCGCACACCCTCGGCAAAATCGGGGCGGGTCAGCACGCGGCTGGCGATGCGATATTCCATGCGCATGTTGTCGGCGAAGCTGTCGAGTGTTTCGCTGGTCGCCAGCTGGCGCAGCGCGACCTTGCAGGTCTGCGGGCTCTTGCTGCGCAGCGTGGCGAGCTCCTTCGCCGCCCATTCGCTGTCGTCTGCCTCGAGGCTGGCGAGGATGTCCTCGTAGCGATCCGAGGCGAAGTGTTTCTTGATCAGCGCGGCATTCTCTTCCAGCCGCGCGGGCGGCGGGGTGGTGGAAAGTTCGGACAGGATCCCGCCGATCCGGTCGGGATGCTCGATAATCCGCGCCTTGGCTTCGGCGAGTTTCTCAGCCGGCAGGTAATGCGTGGCGATACCCGCCCAGACGCATTCCGCCCCGTCGAGCCGCGCACCGGTCAGCGCGAGGAACTGGCCGAGCCGCCCGCCCAGCCGCGACAGATGCCAGCCGCCGCCCACGTCGGGGAACAGGCCGATGCCGCTTTCGGGCATGGCAAAGCGCGTGTTCTCGGTCGCGACGCGATATTTGCACGGCAGCGCGATACCGACGCCGCCGCCCATGGTGATGCCATCCATGAACGCCACGATCGGCTTGCCGTACTCGAACATCTGGTGGTTGAGCCGGTATTCGTCGTGGAAGAATTCGCGCCCGCTTTTCCCGCCATCGTTGAGCGCGGAATGGCGCAGCAGATTGATGTCGCCCCCCGCGCAGAAGCCGCGCCCCTCGGCATGGTCGAGGATGACGGCCTCGACACCGTCGTCGGCCGCCCAATCGGCGAGCGCCGCGCTCATCGCATGGCACATGTCGAGCGTCAGTGCATGCAGCGCCCTGGGGCGGTTGAGCGACAGGTGGCCGGTGCGGCCATGCGCGTGGATGTTCAGGTTCTCGGTCATTGGGTTTCTCATGTTGCCGCGGGTCGCGGTTACTGGCGCAGCAAGTCCCGGCCCACGATCATGCGCATGACCTGGTTGGTCCCTTCGAGGATCGAGTGGACGCGCAGGTCGCGCCAGAAACGCTCGATCGGGTATTCCTTCAGGTATCCGTATCCGCCGAACAGCTGCAGCGCGTCGTTCACCACGTTGCTGCCGCTGTCGGTCGCGAGCCGCTTGGCCATGGCGGAAAACTTGCTCTTGTCGGGTGCGTTGTCGGTCACCTTGGCCGCGGCGAGATAGAGCAGCGCGCGGGCCGCCTCCAGCTCGGTCGCCATATCGGCCAGCATGAACTGGGTGTTCTGGAAATCGGCGATCGGCTGGCCGAACTGCTGGCGTTCCCGGGTATATTTCACCGCTTCGTCAAGACAGCGCTGCGCCCCGCCGAGCGAGCAGGCCCCGATGTTCAGACGCCCGCCATCGAGCCCCATCATCGCGAAGCGGAACCCCTCGCCCTCGTCGCCGATCCGGTTGGCGACGGGTATCCGTGCGTCTTCGAAGACGACCTGCGCCGTGGGGCTGGCGTTCCAGCCGAGCTTCTTTTCCGGCTTGCCGAAGCTGACGCCGGGGGTGTCCTTTTCCACCACCAGGCAGGTGATGCCCCTGGTCTTGTGCTCGCCGGTGCGGACCATGACGACGTAGATATCGTTGAAGCCGCCGCCGGAAATGAACTGCTTGGTCCCGTTCAGGACATAGTCGTCGCCATCGCGGCGGGCGGTTGTCTTGAGGCCTGCGGCGTCCGATCCGCTGCCCGGTTCGGTCAGCGCATAGCTGGCGATGTTTTCCATCGTCACCAGTTTCGGCAGAAATCTGGCCTTGGCTTCCCTGCTGCCGAAACTGTCGATCATCCACGACGCCATGTTGTGGATCGAGACATAGGCGCTCGTCGCCGGGCAGCCGTAAGCCATGGCTTCCATGATCAACGCGGCTTCCAGCCGGCCGAGCGCGATCCCGCCGCTTTCTTCCGAAACGTAGATCGCGCCGAAGCCCAGTTCCCCCGTCTTCTGGATCACGTCGCGCGGGAAATGATGCGTTTCGTCCCATTCGGCAGCGAAAGGGGTGATGTTGTCCGCGGTGAAACGCTGCGCCATTTCCTGAATGGCGAGCTGATCATCGGTCAGCTGGAATTGTCCGGTCATGGGCAGGCTCTGCTTCGGTGGCGCCGGGGCAAGCACGGCGGGAGGGGGAGGTGCGGCGTCGCGCGCAGTGGCCCGGCCGGCGATATGGCCGGGCCGCTGCATGCCGCGGGGTTACCCGCAGGTGACGTCGGTGATCGTCATCGCCTGATCGTACATCACGTTGACCCGGTCCTGCCGGAAATCCATCGTGAATGCTGCACCGGGAGGGCCCCAACGCAGCTGGCGCGCGCCGGTGGCCTGCAGGATTCGCGAGCCGACCTGCCCGGTTGCCTTCTGGCCGACATAGGCGCTGGCCGCATCGGCGCTGCAGGTGCCGGGGCCGCCGTCGGGGCTATCGGCGGTGGTGGCGCAGGCGGCCAGCATCGCGGCGGGCGCTATAACGGCGAGGGCTTTCAGATCGGGCATCAGGCTTCTCCTTCACTCGGGCATTCGACATACCGCAGGGGTTCGGGAATGGCACCTTCGCCATATTCGCTGCGGATCAGGGCTGCGCCGTCTTCCGCGGATTCGAGCGCCATGTCGCGGGTCCGTTCCATCCCTTCGCCGGTAAAGGCGAACGTTGCGCGGATGGAATCGCCATCACGTTCGGCCACGTTATCCAGCGTCGCGCGCGATTCGTAGAACGTCACCGATTGGCCGTCCACTTCGATCAGCCCCTTGGCATCGCCGCGGGTCGAGGTGCAATCGGCGGCAACCAGCCCCCAGCGGCCGTGCAGCGCGGCCGGAATGCCGGTGCCATCTGCGTCCAGCGGCGCGGCACCGTCGCCGATCCCGCCGTCGGGTTCGACCGGCATTGCATCTTCGGTCCCGTCGGGTGTGGGGGCGTCGGCGTCGCTTGCGGGTTCTCCGCAGGCGACAAGCGCCAGGGCCGGTAAAGCCGCAAGGAATGAAATCGTTCGCATCGAACTCTCCTGTCTTCGCTGTTGGCGTCAACTCGCGAAACGAGCCGACTTTCCCGGCATCCGGTCACCCCATTGTCGGGATGACGAAAGCGTTCGATCCATCGCCGCCGCCATCGGGCCAGCGCTGGGTCACGGTTTTCACTTTCGTCCAGAACTTCAGACCTTCGGTGCCGTACTGGTTGGTATCGCCAAAGGCGCTGCGCTTCCAGCCGCCAAAGCTGTGATAGCTGACCGGGACGGGGATCGGAACGTTGACCCCGACCATGCCGACGTTCACCCGGGCCGCGAATTCGCGCGCCGCGTGGCCGTTGCGGGTGAAGATGGCGACGCCGTTGCCATACTGGTGATCGCTCGGCAGGCGTACGGCTTCCTCGAAATCCGCCGCCCGGACGATCTGGAGCACGGGGCCGAAGATTTCCTCCTGATAGGATTTCATCTGCGGGGTTACCCGGTCGAGCAGGGTCGGCCCGACGAAGAAGCCATTCTCGTGCCCCTGGAGCGAGAACCCGCGCCCGTCGACGACGACTTCGGCACCTTCCCCCTCGGCGGTGTCGATCCACTGTTCGATCCGCGCCTTGTGTTCCGGCGTCACGACCGGCCCGTAATGCGCGTCGGGATCGTTCGATACGCCCACACGCAACCCTTCGATCGCCGGGATCAGCTTTTCGCGCAGGCGATCGGCCGTGTCCTCGCCCACCGGAACGACGACCGGCAGCGCCATGCAGCGCTCGCCCGCCGAACCGAAGGCGGCGCCGGCCAGGTCGTTCACCACCTGGTCCAGATCGGCATCGGGCATGACGATCCCGTGGTTCTTCGCCCCGCCCATGGCCTGGACGCGCTTGCCGTTGTCGACCCCGCGACGATAGACGTAATGCGCGATGTCGCTGGAGCCGACGAAGCTGATACCTGCAATGTCGGGATGGTCGAGGATTGCATCGACCATTTCCTTGTCGCCGTGGACGACCTGCAGCAGCCCTTCGGGCGCGCCGGCTTCCAGGAACAGTTCGGCCAGGCGGACCGGCACGCTCGGGTCGCGCTCGCTCGGCTTCAGGATGAAGGCATTGCCCGCCGCGATCGCCATGCCGAACATCCACATCGGGATCATCGCCGGGAAGTTGAACGGCGTGATCCCGGCCCCGATGCCCAGTGGCTGACGCATCGAATAGACATCGATGCCCGGCCCGGCGCCAACAGTATATTCACCCTTGAGAACCTGCGGAATGCCACAGGCGTATTCGATCACTTCCAGGCCGCGCTGCACGTCGCCCTTGGCATCGTCGACCACTTTGCCGTGCTCGCTCGAAAGCATCTCGGCCAGGTCCTGCATATTGGCCTCGATCAGTTCCTTGAAACGGAACATGACCCGCGCGCGCTTCTGCGGATTGGTTATCGCCCATTCCGGCTGGACTTTCTTCGCGGCCGCGACCGCCCGGTCGAGCATCGCGGCATCGCCCAGCGCAACTTCTGCCTGGACCTCTCCGGTCGAGGGGTTCCACACCTGGTGCCTGCGCCCCGTGCCGCCGCTGGCTCCCCCGGCGATAAAATGGTTCACCTGACGCATGGCATCTCTCCTGCTGGTTCTCGTTAGCGCTCGATCTGGCGCGGATCGTGCCGATTGCAAGCGTACAGACAACACTCAATCCTGCAGGTAGAAGCTGCGATTATGCAGGATATCAACTGGAACGATCTGCGCGTCTTCCTGGCGGTGGCCGAGGCAGGGCAGATTGCGCGCGCAGCACGGGGCCTGCGGCTTGACCCGACCACGCTCGGGCGCCGGCTGCGGCGGCTGGAGCTGCAGCTCGAAACCACATTGTTCGAACGCACGCGCGAGGGCCAGACGCTGACCAAGGCCGGTGAAGGGCTGCTGGCCAGGGCCGAGACGATGGCGCGCGCCGTGCGCTCGATCGATAGCGCACGCGAACAGCGATCGGGGCTGGGCGGCAACTTGCGGCTCAGTGTCTCGGAAGGGTTCGGCAGTCGCTTCCTCACCCCCTACCTGCCCCGGTTTGCCCGCACGCATCCCGATCTTTCGATCGAACTGGTTGCCAGCAGCGGCTTTCTCAGCCCGTCGCGGCGCGAAGCCGACCTGGCGGTAATGCTGTCGAGGCCGGAAGCGGGGCCGGTAATCTCGCGCAAGCTCGCCGATTACAGCCTTCGGCTATATGCCAGCGCCGACTATCTGGAAATCCACGGGGAACCGCGCGCGCCGGCCGATCTTGCGCGGGGGCACCGGCTGGTCAGCTACATCCCCGAACTCCTTTACGCGCCCGAACTCAATTATCTGGACGATTTTCATTCGGGCCTGTCGGCGGATATCCGCTCGACGAGCATCAACGCGCAAAGCCGCCTGATCGAAGAAGGCGCAGGGATCGGGGTCCTGCCCTGCTTTATCGGCGACCGCGCGCCCGGGCTGGTTCCGGTATGTCGCGAGCGGATGATCCAGCGCAGTTTCTGGATCGTCACCCACCAGGACATGCACGGGCTGCCCCGAGTGCGGATCGCGCGCGACTGGCTGCTGGATTGCGTTCGCGCTGGCCGTTCACTGCTCATGCCCGATTGACCGCCGCCCCACCTTCAGGCAAATGCGCGCTCCCAAAGCGGGTGTAGCTCAATGGTAGAGCAGCAGCTTCCCAAGCTGACGACGAGGGTTCGATTCCCTTCACCCGCTCCACGGCCGCCTTCCCAAAACATCCCGGAAACGCCATAAAACCCTTGGAAATCCGAGGGTTTCTGGCGTTCGGTTGTCCTGCATTTGCCGCTCGCGTTTTCGGACGGAGTGCGTTTCGACCAATTGCAGTTGCGGCTCTCGAAAAAAACGAGAATCGCGAGGTGTCACAGCTCATTTTCACGATCAGTCAGACGCCCGGAGGCGAGCTGCTCAAGCGCGATCGGGCGCATCGCTCGCCGCAATCCAAACCGCTGCATTCAGCGCGATCAGGCGCGGCGGCAGATTGATCACCAGGGACAGGTTTCGTTTACCGAACCCGTGAAGGTACCCGTGGGGCGGTCACCGCCGAGGAGAGCAATCCGCACTGCTTCGGCGGCGCCCTGCTGAACGGTCTCGGTGCCTTCAAAATTGTTGAGCGCGGTGCTGGTGAAGCCCGGCGTCACTGCGTTGACCATGATGCCTTCCGCTTCGAGGTCGATCGCAAATGCGACTGTCAGGGCGTTGAGCGCCGTCTTGGACGCGCCATATCCGGGGTTGAATGTCGCTCGGTAAGGGTGCGGCGTGGAGTTGATGGTGAGCGAGCCAAGTCCGCTTGAAACATTGACGATACGTGCGGCTTCCGACTTGCGCAGCAGCGGCAGGAAGGCCTGCGTGACGGCCAGGACCCCGAACACATTGGTCTCCCAGATGGCTCGGACCTCGTCCACCGAGATGAGAGAGGCCCGCGAGCGCTGGATATAGCTCTCCATTGTCTCGCTTTCCTTCCCGTTGGCCCGGGAGATCGCGGCATTGTTGATCAGGATATCCAGGCGGCCGAACTGCTTCTCGACTTGTGCGACGGCGGCGTTGATCGAAGCCTCGTCCGTCACATCGAGTTGAATGGGATGGACCTCTCCGGAAAGGCTTTGTGCGGCTGCCTCGCCGCGTTCGGGATTGCGCGACGCGAGCAGCACGGTGAGACCGCTAGCGGCGAGGTCGGTTGCGATTTGCAGGCCGATGCCTTGATTGGCGCCGGTGACGAGGGCGATGCGCGTGTTCTCGGTCATGATACGATCCTGTTCTTGAGTGGACGATCAGGACATGGTCACGGGCGACTGGACGTTCTATATCCGTACGTCCAAAGAAATTTCGCATGAGTCCAGAATGACCGATCCCCTGGCGCAAATCGTCAGCTTGCTGCAGCCGGGTGCGCCGTTCTCGAAATGTGTCACCGGATCAGGTCCATGGCGCGTCCGGCGCACGCAATCGCCCAATCCCTATTACGTCGCGGTTCTCAACGGGAGCTTGCGCTACTGGGGCCGCAAGAGCGGCGAGATCATTGTCAACGCCGGCGATTTCATCCTTATCCCCTTTGCGCAGGACTTCATGATGTGGAGTGCCGTGCCAAGCAGCGACAGGGACCTGGTGACGGCTCCGGTCATTCTGCCCGGAGGCGATTACCGCGTCGGTCGCGCTGACGGCCCGATCGATATGAGGGCGCTTGTCGGCTACTGCGTCTTCCAGTCCGACGATGCTGGCTTGCTGTCATCGTTGCTGCCCGAACTGGTGGTCGTGCGGGGCGAGCATCGCCTGGCCATGTTGATGCAGCTGCTGGGAGAAGAGGCCGTCGGCAGCAAACCGGGGCGGGAAATGGTGTTGCGGCACTTGCTGGAGGTGCTGCTGATCGAGGCGATGCGATCTTCGGCCGAACCGGGCAACAATCCGGGATTGCTGCGGGCGCTGTCGGACGACCGGCTGGCCGTGGCCATTCGAGCCATGCATGCAGAGCCTGGGCGTGGATGGACGGTGACAGAACTGGCGCGTGAGGCGGCGCTGTCCAGATCGGGGTTCCATGACCGGTTCCAACGCGCGGTCGGCCTGGCTCCGATGGAATACCTGACGGCATGGCGGATGACTTTGGCCAAGGACCTCTTGCGCAAACGAGAATTGAGCGTGAGCGCGATCGCCCGGCAGATCGGATACAGCTCCGCCAGCGCCTTTAGCGTCGCATTCGGGCGAAACGTGGGTGTCTCCCCGGCGCGCTATGCCAGCCAAGCAGCCGCGGCATCCCCCGGCATTGCGGCGGAGGAATTCGAAGGCGCCATTGCCTGACGAGACGGCATCGGCGCTGTTGCGCGGCTTCACGTCTAAATTCCTGCCTCGCGTGCGCATTCGCTCGCCCGGGATCGCGCACAAGACCAGGTTTCCGCCTGCCCATGATCTGATCCACATGCCGTTCCTGCTGCCTTCAGGGCGGTCGCCTGCCTCCCTTCATGCCGCAGCGAGGGCCAGCGATCCGAACGCGCGGATTTTCAATCGCGGATCAAGCGATAGTCCCGGGGGTTCAGCCGGTGTCTGGCCAGTTTATCGTACAGCGTTTTGCGCGGGAGGCCGAGCTCGTCGATCGCTTGGGGGATATTCCCGCGGGTATTTCGCAGGGTGTCTTCCAGAACCGCCCTTTCGAAGGCAGCGAGCCGGTCGCGCAGTGTACCCGATTGCCTGCCCGGCATGCCCGAGCCCGATCCAGCGGGCGAATCCAGCTCCAGCACGTGATTGCGTGCGAAGGCGCGCAATTCGTGCAGATTGCCCGGCCAGAGGTGAGTCATCAGATGTTGCCAGATGGTGTCGCCTATCGGCTTGGCGCTCCGGTCGAACTCGCGTTCGAATTCGGCAACGAAATGGCGGAAAATTACCGGAACGTCCTCGCGGCGGGAGGCGAGGGGCGGCAGCGCGAGTGTTACGCCCTGAAGGCGATTGATCAGTGATCGGCTGACACCGCCGTCCGTCTCCCCTTCGGCCAGCAGGTTCCGCGCGGCCGAAACGATCCGCAGGTTCGCCTGCCGGGGACGTGCCGCCCCGATCGGCAAATAGCGGCGCTGTTCGACCACACCGAGCATGCGCGCCTGGAGCGGGACCGGGATCGTTTCGATGTCGTCGAGAAACAGCGTTCCGCCGCTGGCCCGTTCGATCAGCCCCGATCGCGATAATGCACTGCCCGGATCGCGGCCGAAGATGATCAGCTCGGCATCCTGGTGCGCCCAGGTCTCGGCCCCGATGGTGACGAAGGGGCGTTCGTGACGGGGGCTGAGATCATGAATCTGGCGCGCGAGAAAGCTCTTTCCCGTCCCGCTCTCGCCGGTCAGGAACAGGTCGATTTCAGCCCTGCTGACTTCCGCGACCAGACGTTTCAACCGGTCGACCAGCGCCGAACTGCCGAGCAGGGCCGGCAATGTGCGGCTGCGCAGGGCGTCGCGCAATCGCCGGTTTTCGATGACCAGTGCGCGCCGGCCGGCGGCGCGCCGGATCGCGTCGAGGATGGCGGCCGATGAATAGGGCTTCGTCAGGAAATCGGACGCGCCGTTCTTCATTGCGTCGACTGCCATCGCCACGTCGCCGTGACCGGTAGTGAAGATCACTGGAAGTTCGTCGTCCAGCGCCCGGACGGCTTCGAACATCTCGAGGCCGTCCATCCCGGGCAAGCGAATATCGCTGACCACGACGCCATCGAACTCGCGCGTCAGGTGCTGCAGCGCGGGTGCGGCGGTTTCGAACGGCTCGACCGAAATACCTTCGAGTTCGAGCCCCTGCACCACCGCTTCACGCAGCGGCGCGTCATCCTCGATAAAGACGACCCGGACCTGGTTACCAGTGCTCATGCGCGAGGGATCCGCATGACGAATTCGGCGCCCCCGTCGCGGGCGCTGAGCGACAGATCCCCGCCGAGCGACCGCATGATGCCGCGCGAAATCACCAGTCCCAGGCCGAGCCCATCCGGCTTGGCGGTGGCGAACGGCTGAAACAGCTGTTCCGTTTCCTCACCGCTCAGGCCGGGGCCATTGT
Source organism: Pelagerythrobacter marensis (assembly GCF_001028625.1). Lineage (NCBI taxonomy): Bacteria > Pseudomonadati > Pseudomonadota > Alphaproteobacteria > Sphingomonadales > Erythrobacteraceae > Pelagerythrobacter > Pelagerythrobacter marensis. The sequence goes on from NZ_CP011805.1 coordinate 2,742,547, forward strand.
CGATCACACTCAGATTGCAGAACCCTGCTTCATTGACGACAGACAGTTCGATCCTGCCCCCGGGCCCCACCGCGTCGAGGGCATTCTGCAACAGGTTCACGAGCACCTGTTCAAGCCGCACGGGCTCCGCACGTACCTGAACGGCGCAATCATCGGCGAGCGGGGTGATCAGCGTCGCCCCCGACCGCCCCACCCGGTCACGAAGCAGGAGGAGGGCGCCGTCTATGGCTTCCCTGAGCGGGAAGTTGCGAGGTTCGGCGGCATCGCGGCGGGCGAACCGCCGCAATTCGGAGGTTATCCTGCCGATCCGCTCAGTCAGGTCGACGATCTGCCGGAAGTTCCCGCCGGCGTCGGTCGCTCTGCCGGCAGACAACAGACGTTCGCCGTTCTCCGCAAAGACGCGGATCGCTGCGACCGGCTGGCTGATCTCGTGCCCGACGCCGGCCGATACCTGACCCAGCGTAGCCAGTCGGTTGGCCTGGTTGAGCTGTTCGCTCAACGTGCGTGTCCGTTCGGTCAGCAAGGCTTCGTCCAGCAGTTTCCTGCGGCGACGAAGGTACAGTCCAAGAGCGATCGCACCTCCGGCCAGGGCGATCGCAAGCAGGACGTAGAAACGGCCGTTGGCAACCGCGGCATCTATTCGCGGCCGGGGGTCGGCCAGGAGATGCAGAGTCCAGCCATCGAGCGCGATGGGCTGTTCGGTATCGAACAGCGGGGCAGTCACCGCCCGACCGAATCCGGAGCGGCCCCCGATATCCAGCGGCTCCAGAGCCTCCACCCCGAACTGCAGGCGGTCCAGCTCGCGGTCGCGTGTGGATGCTCGTGCGGGGCCGATCGTTCGGAAGCGCCAGGATTCGTCGCTTGCCAGAAGGACCACCCCATCGCGGTCCGTCACGAAGACTCCATGCGTTGCCGCGCCCCAATTCGCCTCCAGCGCGTCGAACTCGACTTTCACCGCAACCACGCCAACGGGTTGCCCGTCCGCCACGACCCGCTGGGCGATGTACAGACCCGGCTGGCGACTGACGGTGCCGAGGGCAAACTGGGTTGCCGAACCCGTCTCCATCGCCTGCTGGAAATAGCGCCGGAAGCTGTAGTTCGAGCCGACGAATGTCGTGGGCAACTTCCAGTTGCTCGCAGCCCGCGTCTGTCCGCTTTCGTCCATCAGGTAGATCACGGCGGCGTTTGTCTGGCGGGCGAGGTCCTCCAGCCGGCGGTTGAGCAAGGCCCTCTGGCCCGGTGCGCCCGAGAGAAGGCTACTCACCTGCGGATCTTCCGCGAGCACCAGTGGGACGAGGCTGAACTTGTCGAGCTCTGCCTGAAGGCTGGTCGCGATAATCATCGCCTCGTTGCGCGCATCCTGCTGCGCTGACGCAAGGGCTCTCGTTCGGGCCAGGTGATCGATCGACCATATCGCCGCACCCAGCAGGACGAGCGCGATCGCGGCCAATGCGACCAGCCTGCCACGGGGGCGGAGAAGACCTGCGATGCGATGCACGATCACGCTCTGTGCGAAATTTCACACAACTGTCAAAATGCGTGTGCGAAAATCCGCACAAATCTCAGGTTGATCGCAGTCATGTATTTGAATTTATTGACTGAAAAAAATTCCGTGTCTTGTGCGGCATGGTCCTCCCGCCACGCCTAGCCTGCATCCCGAGACGCCAGCAGATGGCGCAGAGAGGGTGACTGAAGCGATGGCAGTGATCGATCACGATCGGATACCGGTCGGCGCAGAGCCGCGACGCAAGCCGTTCTACCGGATGCTGTACGTCCAGGTGCTCGCGGCGATTGTCGCGGGCGCGCTGCTCGGACATTTCGTGCCCGATCTCGGCGCGTCGCTGAAGCCGCTGGGCGATGCGTTCATCAATCTGGTCAAGATGATCATTGCCCCGGTGATCTTCCTCACCGTGGTGACCGGCATAGCCTCGATGAAGGACATGACCGCGGTCGGCAGCGTTGCGGTCAAGGCGCTCGCCTATTTCATGTTCTTCTCCACACTGGCCCTGATCATCGGCCTGATCGTGGCCAACGTCGTGCAGCCGGGCGCCGGCCTCGATATCGATCCGGCCACGCTCGATCGGTCCTCGGTCGCTGCCTATGCCGACACTGCGCACGAGCAGACGCTGTCAGGCTTCCTGCTGGCGATCATTCCCACCACACTGTTCAGTGCCCTTACCGAAGGAAACATCCTTCAGGTCCTGCTCGTGGCGATCCTCGCCGGGGTCGCCCTGTCCGCCACGCGCCCCAAGAGCGATCTCGTGCTCGACGTTCTGACCTCGTTGAACGAGGTGGTGTTCAAGCTCGTCCACATGCTGATGAAGCTCGCGCCCATTGGCGCGTTCGGGGCGATTGCTTTTACGATCGGCGAATTCGGGATAGGTTCGCTGGTCAGCCTCGCGGCGCTGGTGGGCACGTTCTACCTGACATCGCTGCTGTTCATCGTTCTGGTGC